>CAJOJP010000006.1:0-3609 GCA_905234915.1 Candidatus Gastranaerophilales bacterium | reverse complement strand
CGTTTTCACGCGTTTTGGCTGAGTTTAGATGTTTTTATATACATAGCAGTTGGCTTCGTTTTATATCCCCTGACATGCCGTAACTGCTTTAATATAAATCATTTTTAGTTTTATACACCAAAATATATTTTAAGTTGTAAAAATGTACATAATTATTATAAAATATACTATTCAACAATATCAGTCTATATTTTCGGAAATTTTTCGGTTAATTAAATTAGCACTATAGCCTGCTCCAAAACCGTTATCTATATTTACTACAGTCATGCCTTCGGCACAGGAATTTAACATTGTTAATAGTGCTGATAAGCCTTTAAAAGAAGAACCGTAGCCTATAGAAGTTGGAACCGCAATAACGGGAATATCGGTAAGTCCTGTTATAATTCCGCCCAATGCACCTTCCATTCCTGCAACTGCAATAATTACATTTGCTTTTTTTATTTCCTCTATATTATCCAAAAGTCTGTGTAAACCTGCAATACCGACATCATAATATTTTTTTACGTTACTTCCGTAAAATTCGGCTGTTGCAGCAGCTTCCTCCGCTACCGGAATATCTCCCGTTCCGCCTGTACAAACAGCAACTTCTCCTTTTTTAATTATCGGAGTTTTGATTAGTGTCATTATACGTGCATTTTCGTTGTATTCAACTTCTTGTAATTCCGATTTTACAGCTTTATATTGTTCTTTTGATGCATGTGTACCAATTACATTCTGTCCTTTTTCGCAAAAAGTTTTATAAATACCTATAAGCTGTTCATTTGTTTTACATTCGCAAAAAACGGCTTCACTATATCCTTTTCTTTTTACTCTCTCTATATCAAGCTTTGCGAAGCCTATATCTTTATATCGTTCCATATAGGTTTATCCTTAATAATATTATAATCAGATTTATCATTTTTATGCTCATTGTAATAGCGTTTTTTTGTTTCATAACGATTTAAAAGAGCAATACCTGAAGCTATTGCCATTGTATTTATAAAAAATGTTGCCCCGTAAGCAAAATTTTTGGATTTTAGAGCTTGTTTACGTATTATTTCGGGCATTTTCATAATTTCATCATAAGATTTTATATTACCGTTATTAAAAATATTTGTTTCCCAGATTTTATCCGCTGTTTTATGAATAGGATTTTGGATTAATTTTTCACCAAAAAACATTAAAGGAACTGTAACCGAAAAACGGCGGGCATTTTCCTGAACTTCATATTTATCCCGGCTTGCATAGAAATAACTTGCAATACTTACGGGATATATTAATGCGCCGTAATGTTTCAATTCAAGGTCACCTGATTTTGTAAAATCAAAATGTTTTATAGTCCTATCAATAAAAGGTTTTAACTTTTTATAAAATTTTTTATTTTCAGATAAAGCTAAAATACCTAAAGAAGTACCTAATATTCCAAAAGCTGCCAACGTAAGTTTTTTAACAAAATCTTTTGTTTGTTCTTGTGCTTTTTTCTTATTTTGTTCGTGTTTTGTTTTATCAAGCTCTACAACATTAACAAAATTTTCTTTACCTGTTTTACTTAGTGTTATCATGTTTCTTAATGGGGCAATTGCAAAGACTGCAGGTAAAATTACACCGAATACAGCAGTTATTTGCCCGAATTTAGCAAGCTTTATTTTCTTTTTTACATCGGGAGCAATATTTTTCAATTCTTGCATTTTTTTTGTTATAAGCTCTTTTTTAACCGTCATTGTTTTAGAGAATATGTCTGCCGTTTTTTTTGCAAGAAACGGTGCAGAAAAATAAAATAAAGCAGATTCCGCTAACTCGGCAATGCCGATTTCTCTTGATTCATCATTGCTTCTCGAAACTGCAAGTCTTGCTACAAGACATCCTCCTGTATCACGCGCAAACATACCAACAGAAGAACTTGTTTCAAGTTTTTTTAATAAATTTCCAACTAAATATACTCCATTCATTCTTCAATCTTTCTGTTGCTGCGGCTGAATATAAGTCCAAGCTCAAATAAAAAGTAAGTAGGCAGAAATAATAAAATTTGGCTGATTATATCCGGCGGAGTTAATAAAGCCGAAAAAACTAATAATAACAATATCACATAACGCCTTTTCGTACTTATCGTTTCATAAGAAAGTATATTCCATTTTATTAATAATTTTGTTATTAATGGAATTTGAAACATTAATCCAAATACAAATGCAAGATTTACAGCTAAATTAACGACATTTGCAACACCAAACATTGCTGTAATATTACTTTGTGCAAAATTTAATGCAAAATTCATAATTAAAGGAAGAATAACAAAAAAGCAAAATGCTATTCCCGAAATAAACAAAATACTTGAAGATATAACTATCATTTTTATAAATTTTTTCTCATTTTCATACAGTGCAGGTAAAATATAATCCCATAGCTGCTTTGCTATATAAGGAAAAGAAAATAAAAATGAAATTAAAAACGATAATTTCAGCTGAATTAAAAATACTTCCATAGGAGCAAAATAATATAATTCTTTATTATTCAAAAAAGCATTAATTAAAACTTGAAGTACATTAGGTGATAAATAAAAAGCAAACGGCAAAACTACAGCAACCGATAAAAAACATTTAATAAGCGTTCTTCTCAATTCTTCAAGATGCTCAATCAGACTTTTATCTTTATCCTCCTGCTGTTCTTTCATTTAAACTTCCGGATTTTTAACATCATCTTTCAACTTATATTCCTGAGGTTTTTCTTGTTCTGCTTCAATCTCGTTTTTGAGTTCTTCCGCTTCTTTTTGTATAACCTGTTTTGCTTTTTTATATTCATAAGATGCGCGTCCGAAAGCTTTTGCAAGTTCGGGAATGCGTTTACCGCCGAATAATAACAAAAAGACAATTAATATTAATGCTATTTCAGGTATTCCTATTGACATTATTATTTGTCCTCGCATAATTCATCCGATAAAATTTTACAATGAAAATAAAAAAATATAAAATTTTAAATAGTTTCTTCTTCAACATTAATTAATTCATGAATTTTTAAATTAAATTCATTTGAAATTTTAAATAAAACATCGATAGATGCATGTTTTTCGCCTCGCTCAATCTCACCGATATAATATTCATTTATTCCTGTTATTTCCGAAAATTTTTCACGGGAAATTTTTGATTTTTTCCTTAATCGAAAAATTTTTTTTCCTAATTTTTTGTAAAAATCATTTTTATAAATATCACTTGACATATATGAATTATATTTTTATAATGGAGTCGGCAAAATTGGCTTAGAGCCAATAAATTTTAAGAGGATTTATGATTAATTTATTAAAAAAAAATAAAATAGCTAATCCGCCATGGGATTATGACTTTCTGATGAATTTAGAGAAAAGCGAATACCCGCGTTACTTATCAACACTGTTTAAGATAAGAACGGGCGAGGAACTTCCGCTAAAAAGATATATTATTGATAAAAACAAATGTAAAACATTTAATCAAAAAATACAGTACATTAAATTATATGGAATAACCGATTTAATGCGTGATTGCACTGATAAGGTAAAAGTAAGAGATTATGTTTGTGAAAAGATTGGGGCGGAATACTTAAAGCCTGTACTTCAATTAGTTAGGAGTGAGGAGAGTGGAGTTAGTAGCAATAATTTAAATT
>CAJOJP010000005.1 GCA_905234915.1 Candidatus Gastranaerophilales bacterium | reverse complement strand
TGATTTTTAATCAATTTTTGATATATTTTAATGAGAGATTAGAAAAATTTCTCTAATCTCTCAAATCAAGGTTTACACAAAACTTGTTACGGAATCTATTGAAGCGTTGGATTTATCGGCAAAATTATCAAAAGTTATATTAGTTTTTGTTGGTTTTTCCACAACTTACTGGCTGCAATGCCTTCTAAACGCCAAAATGCTTGCATTAGAAAGAACTCTCCCGCCTGTTGACATTCTTGCCCAATCACATTCCGCTTCACTGGGTATTATACAATGACCATACGTAACACTAGATCTAATGCTTCCATCCCAAGAAAATACCGTGGTTTGAACTTCCCGACTATAATTATCAAGCTCAGTTAATGACCCTATACGTCTGCCGGGTAATTCCTCAAGAGGTAAATTTTGATTATTACACCAAGCCTTACAGTTAGCATAACTGGCATTTACCTCATTATCGCAATATGTATAGTTACGTTTCATTTTACTAATAGCACGAAAAAGCTGTCCGCTTTCATCACTATCAATAGTTACGTATGTATTAGCCCAACATATACAGGCTAAATTATCTTTTTCCGCAATATCATTATATAGTTCACTTATTTCTTCCGGTGAAAGTTTTTCTAAACTATCAAAATCCACTTTAAACTCCTTCCAAATTTATCCAATTTCCCATTTTTAAATTCCACTTTTTATCAAAAGTGCTAAACCCGCTGTAGGGTGTAAAGGTTAATTCTTCAAAATACAATTTATTTTGATGTAACATCCAATCAACGCGAACAAACCTAAAATCTTTCGACAGCTTTTTACTTAAATCAATTGATTGTTTTAATATTTCGTCAGCAGGAAACTTCTGCATTAATTTTCTATCCTCTGGTTTTAATACTAAATCCGCATAACTGCAATCTTCATTGTAAGTACAAATCCTGACACCTTTATCAAGGTGAATATCCGCAAAAACTTTTGGTTGACCGTTAAAACAATATACCTCAATGAGTCTGTTTTCCCTCATAAAAGGTTCAATTAATAACTTTGGTTGCATTCCCTTGTATTGAAGTTCAAAGCCTTCATAAGGAAAAAACTCCTGCTCTAACCAGCCTGTTATGTTTCGTTTTACAATATCAAATATTTGTTTATTTTCCAGAAAAATATTTTTGCCTCTTATCGTATAATGCCACTTGCACCCGTGAGCGCATTTTATGTTTTTCAAAGTCGATTTTATCGAAGAGCGGAGTGTTAAGAGTTGAGAGTGAAAAATTTAAATTATTGCTCCTAACTCCACTCTCCTCACTCCTAACTACTTGAAGTACAGGTTTTAAATATTCTGTTCCGATTTTTTCACCAACAAATCCGCGTACATTTACTTTATCAGCACAATTACGCATTAGAGGAGTTATACAATACAATTTTATATATTGAATTTTTTGATTAAATGTTTTACATCTTTTTTTATCTATAATCCAATTATGTAATTTAAAAACATATTTTAACGGTAAATCTTCACCCGTGCGATATTTGAAAATCTTTTTTAAATATTTAGGATACTCGCTCTCCGGGAGATTGTAGAGAAAGTCGTATTCCCACGGAGGTTCACCTATTTCGTCTTGGATTTTCATCCAATCAATAAAATTTTTTAACATCAACTATATCTCTATATTTTACGCAGCTTAGTATTTATTAACGAATACACAGAATACAACAATATATGATTTAAACTTACAAAATCAAAAAACCAACATGCCCAAAAACTATATATACGTTACAAAGAAACTATATAAAAAATTTTCTCTATTGTCAAGTTTTTGTCCAATATGCTATACTTGTTTCAATATTAGGAAAATAAGGTTTTAGTAATGGATTTTTCTGTTCAGAATAATTTGGAACGAGAATATTTTAATAAGGATTTTTCAAATATAAAAAAGTTCCTGCATAGAGTGCGTGAAAGTTTTGTAAGTTTTAGAAAATTTAGTGCAGAAGATATTGATTTAACCGGAATATTAGATTTTAAACCGGATATTACGCAAATCTATATAACACTTTTTCAGGCAGGATTAAAACCGCTTCGTTTCGGCTCAATTAGAGCTAATCTTGATGAAACCGTAAAGCGAATTATTTCTAAAATAAAAACAAATCCTAAATATAAGGATTTTTCAGTAAATGATGCAAGTAAATGCCGTATAATGATTGAATATGTTACGGAAGAAATTCCCGCAAAACTTTCTGATGTAAAATATGCAACATTTGTTGATACAAGATTTGAACCCGGTATTACAGGGTTGAAACTTGTTTTAAACGGTCAAAGATATTATTATATGCCAAATGATGCCTGGATAAATTCTCAAATAGAAAGAAAAAACGCATACAATGGAGTTTTGAATAAAACTTGCATAAAAGATTTGACTAAAAATTTTGATGATCAATTAAAAATACTGGAATTATCAAAATATGAACTGTTTGTAATAAAAAGCAGGTGCTTTATAACCTTTGAAGATAACGTACTGCCACTTTACAGAGGAAATATTCTTTATAAATATGATAGCGAAAACATTAAAAATATCGCATTGGCGGGAGCTGATTGGATATTAAGATATCAAAATGATGACGGCAGATATTTGTATTATTATGATGCAAAAGAAGATAATTATATTGACCACGAACACCCGACAAGACCGTTAGATGATTTATATTATAATGAATTAAGACATTGCGGCGGTATTATTACTTTAATAAGAGCTTATCAATTAACTAAGGATAACAAATATCTTGAAGCTGCCAAAAAAGGAATTGATTTTTCAATAAGTATTACACAAGAACACGATTATAACGGAAAAATTGCTGCATACACTTTTTATAATAAAAAAGCAAAACTTGGCGGAACAGGATTAATTCTTGCAGCATTAATGAAGTATAGAGCTGAAACAAACGATAAATCTTACGATGAATACATAAAAAAATATGTAAGGCATATTCTTTCAAGAATGAATAAAACAGGTGAGTTTATGGGGTATTATATTCACCCGTCTTATCAAAACGGTGAACCGCTTATTGAAATGTCAGATAAAGAAAGACTTGAAACTTTTTCTTTTTATTACCCCGGTGAAGCCTTGCTTGGTTTAGCTCTTTTTGCCAATTATTTTGAAGATGACAATGAACTTAAATCTGAAGTACTTGAAAAAAGCAAAATTGCTCTTGATTGGATTGTTGATGAACGTCCTAAAATATATAAAAATTTATTTACGTTACTGCCTTCTGACGGCTGGTTAATGCAGGCTATTGAAGAATGGGCTTCCAATAATGATTTTAGAAAACAGAATTATTTGGATTTCGTATTTAATGATGCTGAAACAATGATTAGTAAAATGTATAAAGCTGATGATTCACCTTATATAGATTATGAAGGTGCCTTCTACTATAATCACGGCGACCACTTTTTCCCCGACGGCGCAAGGTCGGAAGGCTTAATTGGAGCCTATTATCTTGCTAAAAAACTTAAAAACGAGGAACTTGCAGAAAAATTTCTTTGCGCTTGCAGGTTAAATGCTAAATCTCAAATGCTGTTAGCCAACAATAAATATAATAATTATGCACATAAAAATCCTGAAAAATCACTTGGAGGAATAAGATTTAAAGCTACAAGACAATGGATTAGAGTAGATTCAATTCAGCACGTTGCCTGCTTCTTTTTCAGATTATATTTTGCAGAAAAAAATATCAGCGTAAAATAATTAGGAGGTTTATAATGAATAATCAGGTTTTTAGAAATTTATCTTACGGTGTTTATATTGTATCAGTAAAAGATGATAATAAGTTTACGGGTTGTACGGTTAATAGTATTATGCAGATAACATCAGAACCTGCTACAATAGCGTTGAGCGTAAATCATAATAACTATACTCATTCTGTTATAGAAAAAAATGGAAAATTTTCTGTTTCCATTTTGTCAGAGGAGTCAAATCCTTTATCAATCGGAACTTTTGGTTTTAGAAGCGGACGTGATTTTGATAAATATTCTGTCATACCTTATGAAATCGTTGATAATTTGCCTGTTATAAAAGATGCCTGCGGATATTTAATATGCGAGGTTAAAACAAAAGTTGAAACTTCCACTCATACAGTATTTATTGCAGATGTAAAAAACGGTGATATTTTGAATAATAATAAGCCGATGACTTATGCATATTATCATAATGTTATAAAAGGAAAAAGCCCTAAAACTGCTCCGACTTATATTGAGGAAAAATAAAATAAATTTTGAGAATTATATAGATTTTTACACCTGAAAAATACCGAAAATTTAAAGCATACCTTTTGTAGAAGGAATTTTTCCTAAATTTTGTTCATCAACACAAACAGCTTTTTTTAGCGCGTGTGCAAATGATTTAAAAACAGCTTCGATTATGTGGTGTGTATCATATCCGTCCAGCATTCTTATATGAATTGTAATTTGTGCATTCTGCGCCAGACTTGAAAAAAAGTGAGGAAGTATTACGGTTTCAAAATCAGAAGTTTTTTCATCTTTTATTTCTGTTGTTACTTTAGAAAACACTCTGCCTGATATATCAACAACACTTAAAACAAGGGCTTCATCCATAGGCAGAATTTTTTCTCCGTATCTTTGAATTCCTTTTTTATCGCCCAGAGCCTCTTTCATTGCACTTCCAAGCGTAAGAGCAACATCCTCGACTATATGATGATTATCGTTATCTTTTGATACAACATTAATTTCGAGGTCAAATGAAGCGTGATAAGCCAATTGCTCAAGCATGTGATTAAAAAATTTTATACCTGTATTTATTTTATGAATTCCTTTTCCATCCAGATTAAGATTTACGCAAACTTCTGTTTCTGCCGTTTTACGAACTTTACTGCACTGTCTCATAATTTTTCTCCAATAACGATTTAATATTGCTTACGGAAGTTGTTACTTCTTGTGCACCTTTATTTTTCATTAATTTTATTAAATTTTCAGATTTATCCTGCGGCGGCAGAACACCTATTGCAATATATTTCGCTGATTTTGCACATAAAATATCATCGGTTGTATCGCCAAAATAATAAAATTTATCCGATATAATCATATCTTTTACAATATTAAGCCCTATAGGGTTTGGTTTTCCCATTCCTTCAGGTATATCATCGGTTGTTATAACAGGAAAAAATAAATCTTGAATATTAAATTTATTTATTGCAAACATTGCTTCCTGCCTTACGCGCCCTGTAAATATTGCCAAATTATAATTCTTTGAAAGTTCTTCAAATAATTCCCTTTCAAATAAAGGAGTTTCAATATTAATTAAACCCGAGCCGTTATTCCAATATATTTTTTGGAAGGTTTGAACAATTTCATCATAAGGAATATTAAATCCTGCTTTTTTTAGCAAATATTGAGTTAAATCCCAATCATTATTCATTCCGCCGCCGTTCTTTACGGTTTGAATTTCTTCGTGTGTTACGGTTTTTCCGGTATAAAATTCAAATGTTTTACGGATTGATTCTCTGTAAGACTTTGCATTTATAAGGACGCCATCCATATCAAAAACAAGTGAAGGTTTTATTTTCAGTGCATTTTTTATTTTTTCAAAACCTTCTTTCGTAGGGATAGTTATTCTTAAATGTCCTTCTAATAAGCTTCCTTTTTTAAAGAGTTTTACCGAGATATTTGCTTTTTTGAGTTTATAATGTACAAATTCCGCTTTTTTTCCGCAATCAACCAATAAAAAATTTGCATAAGAGTCATATACGTTAAAATTAAAGCTTCTAAAAAACTCTTTTAATTCATTTTTTGTTTTTTCAATTTCGGACTTTATTTTTTCAAAATATTCTATGTCGCTAAGTGCTGCAATACCTGCTTTTATAGCAAGTGCATTTACGCTGAAAGGGCTTATAACTTTTTTTAAATTGTTAATATTTTCTTCACTGCTTATTATATATCCGAGCCTTAACCCTGCAAGCGCAAAATCTTTTGAAAAAGAACGGACTATAAATATATTATTATATTCCGCCAAATATTTTTGATAAGTAATACCTGCATAGTTGGCATAAGTTTCATCAATAATAACTGCTTTACCTTTCGCATTTTCAATTATTTTTTGTAAATCCTTTTCTTCAATTATATTTCCGGTCGGATTATTGGGTGAAGCTATATAAACTATTTTAATTTTATCGTTTTTCAAATGTTTTAAAAAATTATCAACAGGGAATTTCCATTTTTCTTCAAACGGTACTTTTATGATTTGTCCGTTTTGTATCTGTGAATATATAACAGGCATATCAAACGAAATATCAAGAGTTAAAAGAGCTTCACCGGTTTCAAGATAAGTTTGAATAATCCCTTGAATTGCTTCATCAGCTCCGTTTGTAACTTTTATGTTATTTATTGAACAATTCCGGTATTGCGCAATTTTTTGAGATAATTCACCGTAAAAAGGATAAAAACTGATATTATTTATATCGCAATTTCTAAGAGCTTCTTTTACTTTAGGTGAAGCCCCATAGTTATTTTCATTGCTGTCTATCTTTATATCCCAAGGTTTTTCATACATCGGAACAGGATAACCGGTCATTTTATCAACGGAATGTTTTGGTTTTAACATAATACCAGCCTATTTAACGTAATAATCTGCATTTACATAGACTCTGATTTTAATTTTTCCTGCTTCAACGGGAGTTTCAACAGAAGCATTTTCTGCCATATCGTTTGCGGCAGCAAGTGCTTTTGCCGCAAAAAATCTTCCGTTTGAAACGGTATCGGTATTACAAGAAACATTCATCTGTTTTAAACCGTCAAGAACCGTTCCCGAGGCTTGAGCAAGTTCATTTGCCATGACTGTAAGTTCTTTAGCCAAAACAGGATATAATTCGCGGCAGATTTTTTTTTCGTTTTGCAGAGAATAAACTAAATTATCGGTTCTGTTTGCGCCGTTTGCTATTGCCGTATCTATAAACTTAGCAACTTTTTTTACATCTTTTGTTTCTACACGGACGGAATTAACAGCCGTATAATTTTTTATTACTCTTTTTCCGGCGGGAGTTGTTCCGTAAACCGGACGAACTGCAAATCCGGAAGTTTTTATTGTATCGGTTTGCGCTGATGCCGTTAATTTTAATGCTTTTATTATTTTATCGGAAATTTCATTATTTTCAGCCGAAGCTTTTTGAGCTTCCGAGGCTGTATTTTCAACAGCAAAAGTTATTGTTGCGAGATTTGGTTCAACTTCTTTTACTATGGAATTATTAAGCGAGATATAACCTGCTTCTTTTTTTATTTCGGCACATGCCGTTTGATTTATTGATAACAGCGGAATACATAATAATATAAATAAAACGATTTTTTTCATAATTAACTCCCGATTTCTTTATTATTATCAGGAGCTTGCTCCTGATCAGCATTGGTTTCTTTTTCAAAATTTGCGGATTTATTTATTTCTGCTTTTATTTTATTTTGCAGGCTTTCAAAATCAGGAAATAAATTAGGATTATACATTTGTGATTTTCTTACAATATCTCTTATTTGCTCGTTAGAAAGTTTTTGATAAGCCCCGAAGCCGATTAATGCGCGCTTATTATTCCGGGCGTAAACAATAAGAGCAATAATACTCCATAATAAAAGCCCCTGATAAATATTCATTTGAGAAACAGAAACGTAATTACACAATAAACTGTTCCAAAGTTTCATACATACAAAGGCAGGAGCTATAATAAACCCCGAAACAAGCCCGAAAACGATAAATATTGCCATAATTATACCGTTTATACCGTTAATAGTAATTACTCTTATATTTTTTTTCATTTATTTACTCTGCCCTTCTTAGCGGGATTCCGCTATTTTATGCTCCTGTATCAATGAATAAAAATCCTCTTCATTAAGTATTATAACACCTAAAGATGAAGCTTTGTCAAATTTCGAGCCGGGATTTTCTCCTGCTATTACATAAGATGTTTTTTTACTTACACTTGAGGAGGTTTTACCGCCTAAGCTTTTTATTTTTTCTTCAAAAAAATTACGCGGTTTTGATAAAGTACCTGTTATTACAAAAGTTTTGCCTATAAATATATCGGAAACTTTTTCAACAGCACTGCCTTGGGGATTTACACCGTATTTTTCAAGTTTTTCAAGAATTTTTTTATTATTTTCATCATTAAAATAATCTAAAATACTCTGAGCTGCCTTATCTCCTATACCGTCGATTTTGATAAGTTCTTCAAACGATGCATTTTTTATTGCTTCGAGTGTAGGAAATTCGTTTGCTATAAGGTCTGCTGTTTCTTTACCTATCAATTTAATGCTTAAAGCGGTCAAAAATTTAGTCATGGTCGGAGTTTTTGAAGCCTGCAATGCATTATAAAGATTTTCTGCCGATTTTTCTTTTACCAAATCCAGCTGCATAAAATCATCAATTTTTAGATTATATAAATCGGCAAAATCTTTTATCAAACCTTGTTCAAAAAGTTTTTCAACAACTGCTTCACCTATTCCGTCAATATCCATAGCCTCTTTTGAAGCCCAGTATTCGATTTTTCCTTTGATTTGTGCGGGACATTCAAGTGTATTAGGACAATACAGCGCAACTTCTCCCTCTTGTTTTATTAAAGGAGCTTTACAAGAGGGACATTTACAGGGGGCATCATATATCCCTAAATCTTCATAATCCCGTTTTTTTATTACTTTAGGAATTATTTCCGCCGCTTTTTTTATTAAAACCTCGTTGCCTATATTTATTTTTAGTCTTTCAATTTCGTCAAAATTATGAAGGCTTGCGCGTTTAACAATAGTACCCGCCAGTTGAACGGGAGTTAAAACAGCTACAGGTGTAACTGCCCCTGTTTTACCAACGCTGAGTTCAATATTTTCAAGCTTTGTCCAAACCTCCTCGGGCGGAAATTTAAAGGCGGTAGCCCACTTTGGCGCGCGGGAAGTAAACCCGAGTTCATTTTGTTTTGCAATATCATTTATTTTTATAACCATACCGTCTGTTGCATAATCAAGGTTAAAACGCTCCGTTTCCCACCTGCCGCAAAGTTCTACAACCGGTTCAATTCCTTTAACAAGTTTATAATTGGGATTTACATCAAATCCCAATTCTTTTAACATTTGCATTGCTTCATTATGAGTTGAAAAAAGACTTTTATCCTCTGAAATAAGAGTATAAGCAAAAAATTTCAAATCTCTTTTTGCCGTTATTTTGCTGTCTAATTGTCTTAATGAGCCGGCAGCGGCATTTCTCGGGTTTGCAAATTCTCTTATTCCGTTTTCGATATTATCTTCATTAAGTTTATTAAAAGAAGATATACTCATATAAACTTCGCCTCTGACTTCTATATTTAAAGGTTTATTGAGTTTTTGCGGAATATTTTTTATTTCTTTTATGTTTTCCGTAATATTTTCCCCTATAATTCCGTTGCCTCTGGTTGCTCCAAGAATTAAATTTCCCCCTTCATAAGAAAGCGCGCAGGAAAGTCCGTCTATTTTAAGCTCGACAACAAGCTCTAAATCTTTTTCTATCTGATATTCTTTTTTTACTCTCGCGTACCATTTACGCAAATCATCATAATTATTTGAATTATCTAAACTGTAAAGCCTGTATTTATGTTTTATTTCTTTAAATTCTTTTATTGCACTGCCGCCGACTTTTTGTGTCGGACTATCCTCTGTTTTTAAAATAGGAAATTCTTCTTCAATTCTTTTTAATTCTCTAAAAAGCTCATCATATTCATAGTCCGTTATTTTCGGATTATCAAATACATAGTAGGCTTCATTATTTTCACGTATTAATTTTTTTAATTCTTCCGTTCTTTTTTGCGCTTTTGTAAAGTCCATAATATCACCGATTATTTCAATATTTTAATATTCTTGATTAGTTATGCTTATTCATTCTATAATAAAAAAAGAATGTCAATTATAAATTTTATTGAAAATTATAAAAAGAAAAAAAGAATACTTTATACAACTCCTTCGCATTCGCAGGGAGATTTTACTGCTCCTAAATCACATAAATTAATCGGGGCAAAGTTTTTTTCCTGTGATTATTCCGAAATAGAAGGATTTGATAATCTTGCAAATCCATCGGGGATGATTAGAGCTGCTCAGGAGGATGCAGCCGCTATATACGGAGCTAAATCAACTTTCTTTTTGACTAACGGTTCAACCTCAGGTATTATTGCCGCTATGTATTCGGTTCTAAACAGAAATGATAAAGTAATTATAGCAAGAAATTGTCATAAATCGGTATATAACGGTCTGGTTCTTACGGGGGCAATTCCTATCTGGCTGATGCCTGATTATAATCCCGAATGGGGTATTTATGATTCTTTAAATCTTAATTATCTTGAAGAATTGTTATATAAAAACAAGGAAGTTAAAGCGGTTATAATTACAAATCCTACTTATGAGGGGGTAATGTTTGATATAAGCCGTATTTCCGCAATGTGCAAAAAATACGGAGCTGTTTTGATTGTTGATGAAGCACACGGAGCTTTATGGAATTTTCATAAAGCAATAGGTATTCCCTCTCTTTTACAGGGTGCTGATATCGTAATTCAATCACTCCACAAAACCGCAGGAGCTTTAAATCCTTCCGCACTTTTACATCTCGGCTGGGAATCAAATATTGAACCTAAATTTGTTCAGCAGTCACTAAATTTGTTTACTACAACCTCTCCTTCTTACCCTTTGTTATTAAATATTGAAGCCGTAATTACTTATCTTGCTTCAAAAAAAGGACAATTATATATTCAAAATTATATAAAAAAACTTAACCGCATTATTCGTTCTTTAAAAACAATACCAAATCTCGAGGTTTATTCAACTAATAATGATATTACCAAAATATTGGTTAAAGTTACCAATATGTCAGGCCGCGAGCTTTCTGATATTATGATTAATAAATACGGAATTGAAGATGAACTTTCAAATGAAAAATCCGTCTTATATTTAACAGGAATAGGTACTAGCGAATCAAAACTCAATAAATTGGAAAAGGCATTGTTTTCAATATGTGATAATAATATTAAATTAACTCCCGAAAAATCAAAGTATGATATATTATCAACACTGGAACCCAGAATGAGGTACACTCCCGCCGCTCTATGGGGAAAACCCTATAAAGAAGTCGATATTCAACACGCACTTGCAAGGGTCTCAATGGAATTAATTACTGACTATCCCCCGGGAATTCCTGTTTTACTCCCGGGAGAAGTTATAAAAAAAGAACATATTGATTATCTTGCGGAAACAAGAAAGAAAATAAAAGTTTTAGCATAGGTTTTTATGTTTGACAGCTTATTTAAAAAAGAAAAATATCTTGACTGCTACAATATAAAGCATTCCATTCATTTTTTTTATGATAATATACGCGCCTGCTGCTCTAATGTACCCGGACCGGTTTTTTATGAAAATTATGACGGACGTGATATTAATTGGGATTACGTTTATAAAAAACGTAAAGAATGGATTAAAGAAATAAATTCTTTCAGAAATAAAAAAACTTGCCTTGAGGTATGCAAAAATTGTTTTGAATTGCCTTCTATGTATTCAAAATCTAAAGTTTCTGATTTCCCTAATATTATAAATAAAGTATTTATTCAAAATAATATGTCCTGTAATGCAAAATGCGTTTACTGTTCTTTCGGATATATAAATAATTCATTTAAATACAGAGTATTGCCTGTTATAAATTCAATGATTGGAAATCAAATACTTTCCAAAAAAGCAAGAGTTTATATGTCAGGCGGAGAAATAACGATATCTCCCGAATTTGAAACTATGTTTTCAACACTGGCAAAATATTTAGACACAAAAGTAGAAATTTTAACCTCCGGCATAAAATATTCCGAGTCAATAAAACAGGCATTTATTGAAGATAAATGTATTCTGGTTATTTCTTTGGATAGTGCCGATAAAGAAACTTTTAAACAAATAAAACAGGTTGATTGTTTTAACAGCGTAATAAATAACATAAAAACTTATATTGCAGCCTCTGATTTTGCACGCGATAATATTACTTTAAAATACATTTTAGTTGACGGGATTAACGATAATAAAGAAAAAATATCAAAATTTGTGCATCTTGTAAAAGATTTGGGAGTTAACAATATTAGAATGGATGTAGATTTTGTAAAGTATAAGTACTCTAAATCAATTAATGTTCCGGAATATTATTTTGAATTATATGAGCATTTTAACTCAATTGCAGCCGAATCAGGACTAAATATACAAACAAACGATCAGGCAAAAGCAATAATAGCAAAGAAAAAAGCATAAAAAATTCAGGTAAATATATTTTTAATAAAAAAGGCGGCAAAGCCGCCCGTAATGGTTTAGTTTTGGTCAATTAAATTTTTTTAATAATTTTTTGTTAGAAGGCACAGCCGATTCCGCCTACAATAGCTCCTATACCGCCGCCTATAACAGCCCCCAGCGGGCCGCCGCCTATAAAGAAACCTATACCGGCACCTGTAGCGGCACATGTACTTATTCTGCAAGCGTTGCCTGCTCCACGTTTCAAATCCGTCAATTTATTTTTTTCGTCTAAATCGCACATTTCTTTTAACATATCTTCCTGAGTATAAGTTTTATCTTCAAAACTTACTTTAAAACCTCTTTCAAATGAAGTATCGCAATTATCTTTAATTAATTTTTCCAAATTAACTTCAGCATTAGTTTCAATTAAGTGTCTTGCAACAGCTCTAAGCTGAGTATCATCATCACCGTGTTTTAACTGAGCATATCTGTTTTGATTTGACATTTCCTCCAATAATTTAGCATATTCATCCATTGCTTTTCCTTCTTTACCGTTTTCGATATATGAAACGATATTGGAAATTTTAGTATTAATTGCGGCATCACGTCCTGCACGAGCTGTATTATAAGAATCTCTTGTTTGATTGTAATTATCCTTACGTTCTAAAAATTTTTCATCAAAAAGACTTGCGGCTGTAATTTGTCCGCCTGATGTTAATGCAAGAGAAGTTGAACTTACTCCCGAAAAATAATTTGGATTTTGATAAATCGATGTTGTTTTGTCCGTTCCCATAAAATAACTATTGCTTGCTGTCATAAAAACCCCACTATTATTAAACTTTACTACCCACATATATATAAAAACATTTTTTAAGATAAAATTTACTGAAATATTCCTTTTGTTAATTTTTTTTAATACTTTTTTAGATAATTATGTACATTTTTACATCTGAAAATATATTTTGATGTATATTTCGTCCGATATGTTATGAACCGGCACACTGCTTTTTATATATCTTCATGCTATATTATAAAAGGGAGAGAATAAAATGTTTGAACAAATAAAAAATTTATTTAAAAGAAATGATAAAGAATATTTAAGCTGCAGGCACCTGCATGGCGGTATTACATTTATTCATACTGCCTTTAGAACATGTTGTTCAAATAAACAGGGGGTAACTTTTGTAGAAAACTATCACGGAGAAGATATAGATTGGAAAAAAATTTCAAAAAAACGTAAATCCGTAATTGAAAATTGCAAAAAGGGAATTCTTCCGCACAACTGTATCGGATGTGTAGATTTAGAAAAGAAAAAATGGAGCAATCATAAATTAATAGATAATATATATCTAAATCACTGGGATCATTGCAATTGCGGATGCGTTTACTGTATTTCAGGTGCTCAAGGTCAATTTTTACAAAAAGAACCGAAGCCAAGCAAATATTATGAAGTTTATAAACATTTAGAACAATTATATAAGCTTAAAATGATATCTCCTGATGTACATGTTGAAATGATTGGAGGAGATTTAACAGTTCTTGATGAAACGGATAAAATAATAAATCTTATTATAGATAATGGGGCAGGAGATATGTCTTTTCATTCCTCCTGTATTTATTATTGCAAAGGGATAGAAAGAGCTTTAAAAGAAGTTAAACATGTAAATTTTGATTTTTCAATTGATTGCGGAAATCGTGAGTTATATAAAAAAATCAAAAGAATAGATGCATTTGATGATGTGGTTGCTAATTTAAAACGATATATTGCAGTAAGCGATAATGCAATAAATGCAATGGATGCAAAATATATTATAGTTGATGGGTATAATGACAGTATTGAAGCTATTGACGAATGGATTAATTTAATTCATTCTCTCGGTATAAAAAGAGCAAAAGTGGATGTAAATTTTAAGAGATTTTTCCCTGAATTTAATCATCCCGATCCTAAAGTACCTAAACATTATTATGATATTTATGCACATTATAAAAAAAGAATAAGTGAATTAGGTATTCAAGACGGCTGCTGGGAATTTTCAAGGCGTGTTATGGAGGAGGGCGGAATACCTAAAAGTTATTTACAATAATTTCCGAATTAAAACAAAAATATTAATAATAAGATAGCAAAAAAAATTTTTTTATGATTTATAAACGGTGTGACTCAATTGTTAGAAAAAGAACTTATAAAAAGTGATAAAATATTAAAACCGGATTTTACAACAAAATCAGGGCGCGAGTTTTTTGCAGTATATTTAAATTCAAAATTTAAACAAATACTTGCTTATGACAGACAAAGCAAAACCCCTGTTTTTAAAAGCGTAAAATCGGATTTTATTATAAAATTTATGAAAAGGCTTATTAACACTCCTTATAAACATGTTTTAATAGGCATTTCAGGTGAATCAGCAAGCGGTAAAACTACAATTTGCAATACTATTAAACAAACTACCGAACGATTAAATCTTCCTGTTGAAATTTTAAGTGCTGATAATTATTTTAAGGACATATCAAAATTAATAAAAGAAAAAGGTTCTTTTGATAAATTATTGGAATCCGGGTATGATGTAGATTCGCCAAATAATTTTAATATAGAGCAATTATTTGAGGATTTATCAAAATTATCTTCAGGTGAAGATGTAAAAATTCCACAGTATCTTGTAAATGGTACAGGAATTGTAGTTCCCGAGGCATTACCCAAAAAAGCACAAAAAATCATTATTGTTGAAGGTATGGCATCTATGTACGGAAAAGTATCTGATTTACTTGATATAAAAGTATATATAGATATAGATCCTTTAATACAGGAAAAATGGTTTTTATACAGAGCACAGACATCAAGAAATCAAACTAAAGAAAATGCAATAAAACAGCTTGCTTATGTCAGAGAAGCATCAAAAAAATATATTCTTCCGCAAAAGAGTAATGCTGATATTATAATAAACGGGGCATCTTCTTTAGATTATTTTACACAGATATTAGATTATTTTTATAATGTCACAAACAGTTTTATATCACCCGAACAATAAAAAATGTAAATAGAGAGAGAAAAAACCTGATGACAGAATATATCTCTGTCATCTTTTGTATTTAAAAAAAATAGGGAAGATAACTACTGGTATAGCATCCGGTAAATAACCGGACTTTTTGAAACAATAAAAATATATAAATTGAAAGACGCAGTTTCCTCAGTTATTAAAATTGTAAATTCAACCCAAGAGCCGCAAACTCGCTTACGCTCAAACAGTGCGGCTCTTTCTGTTGTTTCATTAACAATTTTTAAATAACTTCGTCTATGGTCTTTCAATTTATATATTTTTATTTTATTTACCGGACGTTATACCAGTAGAGCGTCCTGTAAATAATTGGGCTTTTTAAAATAAAAAAGTCTAATTATTTAGGTTATGCCAAACGATTTAAAATTTGTTTTGCACCTGCATTATCAAAATGATATACAGCTTTCCCGCCAAATTTATTCATTCCGTGCATAGACTCAGCTTCCCAGTAATTATCTGCCGTTTGTCTTATGTTTACCAAATCATTTACATTTACATAACTCGGCTTGTTATCAGGTGTATCCATTTCCTTTACAAAAAGAGGCGTCTTTACAGGTTCATACTTCGTTGTAAAATTCATACTCATAACTATTAAACTCCTTTCTTAACACTTGCATTTAACATAAAACTCATAATATAAAAATTTTGCCAATATTCTTATTTTTGTAAAAAATCTTAATAAATATTCTTTTAAAGGCAATTTTTTTTCATTACATTTGTTTTAAACTGCGTGTTTTATTATTTATAAAGTAAGGAGTATAAAAAAATGATGAATATGGGAATGCAAGCGCACATGCAAGCACATAATAACTTTATGATGATGCAGCAGCAGGAAATAATGCGTCAGCAGCAACAATTAGCTCAACAACAGCAGCAAGAACAGCTAAGACAACAGCAAGAACAAATTATGCATCAGCAAATGCTTCAACAGCAGCAAAATATGCAAAATCAAAACAGCTTTTTTAATAAACTTTTTTAATAAATTGAACAGTTAAAGTCAAGAATAGGTATTGGAAATGAGTTTAGTTAGTTTGAACAGTGCAGCATTTACTGCACCCCTTAAGAGTGCTGAAATAAAAACGGATAAAACATCCATAAATAAGAATTTCAGGAACAACGAAACAAATAGTGAAAAACAAAAAGTTGATGCTCAAACAGCTTTAGCAAATTATACCATTCCTAAAATTAATTTATCTTTTAAAGGCAATATTCAAAATCAAGAATTGAACGAGAAAGAAAAATTAAATCAACTGATAGATGAATATATCGCAAATAGAGATAAACTTCCTTCGGAAATAAAAGAAGATGTTTTAAAATGGAGTATAAGAAATGAATTTAGTCTTAAAGTTGCTAATAAAATAATTTCTAATGAAAAATTATATAATAATCAAACATTAATGATTTTGGCTCCGGATATAGTTAAAACCGTAAATACTAAAGATAAGGCAAAATTAGCAGGTAAAATTCTTTCTAATGAGGATTTTTACAATAATGAAAATATTGTAGTATTAGCACCTGAGATAATTAACAATTCAAATTATCCGATAATAGCTGATAAAAAATTACAATTGCTTGATGATACAGAACTGCCCGAAAATAAAAAGCTTTTTATGCTTTTATACTGGGATCCTTCTTTGGAGGAAGATATTGAAAAACTCGATAAAACGATTGGGAAAGAAACGGCAGACAATTTATCAATTAATGAATTAGGTTTTTCCATTAATTTTTTACCGTTATATAAAAAAACAAACCTGAATGAATTATCCAAAAACGACAAAGATGATATACTTTTTAGTTTAATTCGTTCCAATTCCGAATTATTTAATATTTCTGACGATATGCGTAAAATGTTTCCTTTAATTCCTAAAAATCAAAAAGAATACTGTTCTTTTCTTCCTCAAGTTGTAAATTCATTATATTTTGAAACAAATAAATTAACTGATAAAGAAATTTCTGATTTTAATAAAAATTTATTTGATATTTCAAATATTCTTTTAAATATGAATGATAAAGAATTTAAAGATATAACAAAAACAATTACACAGGAATATACAAAAGATGAATTTACTCTTAATGTTCTTGATAAAGTAAAAAATTTACCCGATAAAGAAAAACAAAAAGTATATGATTATTTTAATTTTGAAATATACGAAAATGAAAATGCAAGTTTTAAAAAAGACGGAATAGGATATTCAATATCAGGTTATCCGTTTAATCCCGAAAATAGTGAAAAACTTAACTATATAAAAGAACATGAAACAAAAAAGGTTATTGAAAACTTAAGTGAAGATGTTCAAAAATTTAGAGAAAACAATAAAATTAAGTGTTCTGATAAAAAGCTTGAAGAAAAATTAAATAATATAATAAAAGCACTTCCCGAATTAAGAACAACAATCGGAAGAATACAACACGGAATGAACGGAACAAAAGGCCCGCATCAATTTGATGTGTTTAATCATTCTCTAAAAGTAATGCAGGGAGTTGTTCAAAATCCGAAATTTAAAGATTTAAATGACTCTGATAAAAAAATAATGCTTTTGGCATCATTACTACACGATATCGCAAAACAAGAAGGGATTGACGATATTTATCACGCTGTTAACTCAAGTACTGATGTAAAATCTATAATCAAAAAATTTAATTTAACAAATAATGAAGAATATAAGCTTGAAAAACTTATATCTACGCATGAATGGTTAAAATATGCAAATTCGGTAAATAATAATGAAGCTGAAAGAACAAGACATTTAAAATTTTATGCATTTCACATGCAATACAGCAATTTATTTGATATGGAATGAATGCTTACACATGCCGATTTAAAAGGAGTAAATGATAAATTTCATGATTTAACAACCGATGAAAAAGGAAATCCGCATCCGAAAAGAACCGATTATGAAGGGATTACAAGAAGTTTTGGAGATGCTGCGGACTTTCTCGGCGCAAAAATACAGGAATATATTGATGAATTACAGCAGACTCAGCCAATTCTGCCTGTTACACAGCTGCCAAAAGCAAGCACAATAGACAAAGCAATAACAGAAATAAAATCTGACGGCACTACAAATATCCCCGGAGTTTATAAAGATAAAGACGGACTTATTGTTATAAAATACAATGAACTTGAAAACGATAATTTAAATAAAATAGGTTTTCCCATTAACAGTAAAACAAAAGGAATTAAAACACTGACCGAGCTCGATGAAAATGTTGATACCGGAAACATTAAATTTTTAGTACACGGTCTTGATTTTCCAAACCAGCTTGCTAAGTTCTACGCGTTTGCTCTATCTAAATCCGATGCACTTCTATCTGTAAGTTACGCTGAACGCCCCGAAAGTAAATTTAGATTTTTTAGACCGCAGGGAATTTTACTAAACTGTGATACAAAAAATATCCATGGCGGCGGTGAAACAGATGCAGGCTCAGGATATCAAAAAAATATAGAAGATTTTATAAACAACTACTGCTTCGGGGCTAAAAGAGAATCAGACAGAAAATATATATCAGATTTAATAAAATCAAAATTAGAATTAAATAATGAGGATTATATTAAATTTGTAAATGATAATGAAAATAAATCAATGCAGGAAATTGACCCAATTGAAAAAAGAGAAGAACTTATAAAAGCATTTGCAAATATAAATTCAAACGAAAGAAACGGAAACAGACGCTACAACGAAATGTATGTAACTAATCCAAAATTACCGATGGGAGTATTTGCATATAGTTTAGATGAAGCTGTTGAAGTAAAAAATCCCTTAGATTTCCTTCAAAAGACTCAAATAACACCCGCCGAAGAAAAATTCCTTTCAGATTGGCATTTACCAATACAATCAACAAAAGAAAGAACTCAATTTTTACGTGAATATGCAATAGCTAACGACCTGCCGTTTATAGTATTTGGCGATTAATAAAATAAATAGCTTTTACGGGTTAATTCACCCTTCCCCTAATACAGGTTAATTTTTTTCTATAAATTGTTTTAAATATATTATAAGCAATTTATGGAAAGAGGAATTTAAAATGAGAATTGTTAATGATAGTAAAAATTCATTGGAAAATAGAACTCATACAACATATAAAGATAATAATTTTACAACAATCGTTGAACCTGAACTCAGTTATAAAAATACAGAAAAACAAAATGTAACTGAAATTAACGATTTTACAAATACAAGCGATGAACAGGACAAAACAACTCCCGTTAATGCAAATGATGAATTTGTTCAACTATGCAAAAATTTCTTACTTGAAAATTGGTTTCCTTTTTTAGAAAAAATCAATATTTTTGAAGAAAAGTAATTTTACTTTCACTATTTATTCAATACCTGTAAATATTCTTTAGGAGCTAATACACTTAATGCACTATAACCGTCGAAATATTTTTTTGCTGTTTCAAGCAGCTTTTCACTCGATAGTGATTTGATTTCCGAAATAAGTTTTTCTTCATAATCACAGCCAAGACCTAAAAATTCATAATAACCGTTTAAGGAAGCTTCCATTAAATTGGTTTCACGATAGAATTGACGTTTTCCTATTGCATTATTTTTTGCATTTTCAAGTTCTTCATCACCTATAAGTTCAGTCATAATTTTATTTATTTCTTTTTCAAAACCTTCAAGTGAAACTTTAATATTTTTAGGCTCTGTAGCAATATAAACAAAGAAATTACCGCCGAGAACATAAGGTTCATATACGCTTCTTACGGTATAAGCGAGTCCCTGTTTTTCTCTAAGTTCCAGAAATAAACGGGAAGAAAGCCCCGAAGCACCTAAAAGAGTATTTAACAGTATAAATGCAGGATAATCTCCGCTGTATAAAGATGGTAAAATCCAGCCTTTAAATATTTGCGCCTGGTTGGCATCTTCTTTTTCAATAACGGAAATGCCGTTTTCCATTAAATTACTTACTTTTTTCCTTGTATCTTGCTGCGCGGTAATTGTTAAATTTTCAAAATACTTTTGTAAAAGAGTTTTTAAAGTATTTTGATTTATATCTCCCGCTGCTGAAATATTTTTAGGAGATTTATATTTTATTTCATTAAATGCCTCAATTAAATCCTGTTTGGTAATTGAAGAAATTGACTCCATTATTTCTTTTCTTCCACTGCCGTAAGGATGTTTTTTGAAGATTGTTCTATAATAATTATCCTGTGCTTGAATTTTTGCAGAATCCAAATCGGATTCAAATTCACCTTTTATTTTTATAATTTCTTTTTCAAAATCATCGAAAGTTGAATTTTCAATAATATCACGTAAAATTTCAAGTCCGTGTTCTATATCTTCATTAAGGCAATATAACTTAAATCTTATATAATCTGCTTTTTTTTCTATGGAAATATCAATTGCATTTTCGTCCATTTCTGCTGCAAGTTCTTCTGACGACCTGTTTTTAGTCCCTTGAAACAATAACTGGGTCATTAAATAATGAAGTCCTGTAATTTTTTCGTCGTTATTTATTCCCGCATAAAGTACAACAGCAGTTCTTGGAGTATTTTGATTATATTCCGATACAACGTTTATTCCGTTTTTAAGTGTATATTTTTCCATTCTGAATTCCTTTATTATATAGCATTTTCTTCAGGTAATAACAAAGATATTACCGCTTTATTTATATTTAAATATTCAGCAGCAGTATTTTTAATATCTTCAAGAGTTATTTCCTCTAAAACTCTGATATATTCTTCAACGCATTTTAGATTATTGCAGACAGTCATATAAAAACCTATTGTTTCCGCAATATCCGATACGGTTTCCGAATTTTCGGCAAATCCGGCTTTTAATTTTTTCTTGGCTTTTTTTAGCTCATTTTCACTTATACCGTACTTAATAAGCTTTTCAATCTGATTTTTTATAAGTTCAACAGCTTCATCTTTTTTATCCGGTTTAAAATTAGCCTGAATAAAGAAATTACCGCCGTCACGAAACTGGTAGTAATCTGTTGAAACAACATTAAATATGGGATTTGCAGCTTTTTCAACAAGTTCTTGATATAACCTTGAACTCTGACCCTGACCTAAAATAAGAGCTGTCATTTCTAAAATTGTATTAGTTTTTATATCGGCAGCAATAGGGGCAAGATAACCGAACATTAAAAATCCGGTTGTTATCTGTGAATAGCTTTGAATAATTTTTGTTTCATTTACTCCTTTATCTTTTTCATATATTTCATTTATTCTGTTTTTTCTGTTTTTAAAATCAAATTTTTGAACAACCTGTTCTATTATCTCATCAGGATTTAAATCACCGACAATAATTGTTGTAATATTATTGGGCGTATAATGAGTTTTATAATAATCAAGCACGGTTTCCCGTGTAATGGTTGATATAATTTTTTCATTACCGATAACATCCCTTTTATAAGGATGCGAGATATACATATTTGCGTTAGTTTGATTGTAAACTTTTGTCCAGGGCTGATCTTTTCGCATTCTTATTTCTTCAATTACAACATGGCGTTCTCTTTTAACAGTAACTTTTTCTTTTAAATCAAACGGAGCTCCGATTTCTTCTTCAGGAATAACAGGATCAAGCATCATATCGGCATGAAGTTCCAGAGTATCTTTAAAATTCCTGTCATCACTACCTTTTGGAATAGTAACATAATAGAAGGTATAATCTTTCCACGTAGCAGCATTTACAATAGCCCCTCTTGCTTCAAGAGTTTTATCGAATTCACCGGCTTTATGCTTTGATGTTCCTTTAAACATAAGGTGTTCAAGAAAATGAGAAATTCCGTTATTTTCATCATTTTCGTTTATTGAGCCTGTTTTTACCCAGCTGCTAATATTTATTAAACATCCTTTTTTATAAGCAAAAACTATTTTATGTCCGCATTCTCTTTCATATATTTCAATCGGTTTTTCCAAATAAGGATATTTTACCAGCGTTTTTTTTATATTTTCCATAATAATCCTCTATATGCTCCAGTTAAATTGTATCAGATTTTTAATATTTTTAACAATAGATTTTTAAAACTAAAACTTACTTTAATAAAACTCCTATTTCAAAAAATCTGTTCCAGGGGAAATAATATAGTATTTCTTTTTTTATCGGAAATTTAGAAATAATAATTTTTTCGTATTCTTTCATTTTATTTTTTAAAATTTCGGGTGACAAATTTAAAATATTATCTCTTATTTTATTTCTCACATTTGCTTGATAAGCCCAATCATCTAAAAATCTTACGGTTTGCAGTTCATTAAAAGCTGATTTATCAGGTTTTTCGGCTTTATAATATGTTAAAGCCCCGGATATTACACTGCCAAGAGTGTTACTTGTTGTATTCCATGCAGCATAACCATAGAAATTTTCTAAATTTTTTGACAACAGCTTAGATACAAAGTTATTATCACCTCCGTTTGCATTTAATATATCTGCTATAAAATAAGGTTTATCGCCTATATTTAAACTGCCGTCAAAAAGAGGAACTTTTATATCCATAACAAGTTCCCCTTGTTCTCTTTTAAAATTATTAACAATAAGCATCATATCAAAATTTTCTTCGGTTGAAACAATACCGCCCGAAAGTTCAATTTGATTTTCTACCGCCTGTTTAACCGTAATATCTTCATATCGTGAAATACGGTCTATACTAAAAGGGTATAAATAAAACGGATATATTTTAATCTTTTTTTCTTTATTCAATGCATTTGACAAAAGAACCAAAGGAATTTCATCGGCTCCTGTTTTTATAAATACATTATTCAAACCTCTTGAAAGCATTTCTAATTCTTTAGCTTCAAGCACATTTAAACCGAATTTTGCACAGTCATCTTTTGAAAATACAAGAAAATCAATCAATCCCTGTTTTTTTAGTTCCATATAATATTTATTTACTTCAAAATTTCGTTTTCTTGTATCAAGGTAATCATGTAAAATTTCTTTTGGAATGTCTGTTTTAAAAATTCCCTTTTTATGAAAATTGTATGAATACTCAAAAATTTTTTTACCCCAGTAAGCCCAGTATGACTTTTCTTCTTCGTTTATATTATTATCTGAAATGCGCATTATACTTGAAAAAGCAAATACCTTAGCATTTTTTGATTTTGTATTTTGAATAATTTCAAAAAATTCATTAATACGGTTTATAATCTTCTCTATACCATCATTAGTGCGTCTTGAAGAAATCAAACCGCCATAAGCTATAGTATCAAGTGAAATTATATATATATCAATATTCTTTAACTCTTTTAACCAGTTAAATATTTCATCTGTATTTGAAGCTTTTGTTAAACTGCCCATAAATTCAATATCCGGCAGATAAAGATTGTGTTCCTTTGCCTGCGCTGTAACCAATCGAGGAAGCTGAAAACAGACCGGTCGGTTATCTGCCGGTATAAATGCTATTTCTGACATATATTTTCCTCTAAATTATTCAAAATATCATCGGTAAGAGATAAAAATTCGTTTATAACATTTGACGGTTGAATAATTTTGCAGTTTTCACCGTATTTTAAAAGTCTGTGTAAAAGAATGTCAAAATCTTCTTTTGTATTGGTAATTCGTAAATAACCATCGCCAAAATCATTTAACGTTTCCCAGGATTTTATTTTATATGATTTAGATAATCTTCCATAAACCTCAAAAATAACAGAACTTTTTGATTTCAAATCTTGAGCCTGCTTAGGGCTTCGTTTTACGGACATAATTGAATTAATACTGATTCTTTTATTTCTTAACATTGAAGGATTAAAACACATTACATAATAATGTCCTTTCTCCTCCAAAATTTTTTTTATGGCAGCATCAAGTGTTTCTTTGGTACCGTTACGTTTTTTATACGTAATTGTAACCTCGGATTTATCTTCCATTGATTGCTTTAGTGTATTTATAATATTAATTTTTAAACTTTCACTTATGGGTTCATTTTCAGCTTTTTTAAGTTCATCTTTTAAATCAAGATTTACATATTTATCCAGTCTGGAAATTAGTTTTTTTATGGTTTCTTCCTGTTTTTTGTTATTTAATTTATTAATTGACTTAATTAATTTTATAAGAATTTTTTCCTCCTGCACTGTTAACTCGATATGATGAAGTGCATTCTTTAAACTGTAGCCCTCAGAAGTTTTTTCAATATTTAATCCTAACAACTCAAACGTATTGAAATATTTTAAATATGCTTCATTTGTATAAGCATTACTTATATCATTATTTGATTTTAATTTTTCAATAATTGTGTGTTTATCTACATCTTCCTCAAGGAGAATTTTCAGAACTTCCATAATCCTTAAGCCTGTATCGTGGCTTTTTTCAGATTTAATCATTTCTATATCCCTTTTGTATTAATTTAATTTTATCTATTAATTTTGTTCTAAAAAAGTCAGGAGAAATTATTTTAAAATCTCTGCCAAAAAGCAATAAACGCTGTGTAAACATAAACTCGTTTGTAACTTCCGCTTCTACAATTATTTTATCGTTCTGCCGATTAATAATTTTTTCGTAGGATTTTAATTCAAACTCATTTAAAGCCTCTCCTTTTAATTCATAAATAACTTTAAATGAGGGGGAAATTTCATTTTCTTTATTTAAAGATACAGAATTAATTTTTAATATTTTAGAAACTTCAAAATAACTATCACTTTTGTATTTATAATTATAGGCATATAAATATACTTTTTTATTCTCGTACAAAATTTTTAAAGGAATAATATCGGTATCTTCCTCTCCAAACTTAGGTGATTTGTATTTTATCCCTACTTTTTTACCTGTTATATTAGGGTTTGAAATTTCTTTTAATATATTTTTATTAATATCAAAAAGCAGTTTAGAATTGCTTATTTCTTGAATTTGTTCGTTATTAAAGGTTAAAGCAGCTATTTTATCATATAAATCATTCAAAATAAAAACTTCATTTAATGAAAGCTCGGAAGCTAAACTTTCTCTTAATTCAATCAATAAAGAAAGTTCTTCATCCGATATATTCAAATTAAAAGGATGATACAAAAGCTGTAATTTATAATTATTATTTTTTGACGGCTTTGAAATAATGCATCCTGCGCTTCTTAATGTGCTAATATCAAATCTTAACGTATCTTTTGAAATTTCTTTTTTTAAATATTTATCATTTTTAATAACTTCAATAAGTTCGTCAAACGTTTTAGGATTTTCTATAAGCGATTTCAGTTCTAAAAAAATTCTATAGCCTGTTGTGCTAATCCAAATACTTTTATGCTGCTCTTTAACACCCTGTAATTCCATAAATATATTGTAAAATAAATTAAAAAAAAGACAATTATTTGTTCCGGTTCATAACATATTAGACTAAATATACACCAATAAGTATATTGTTGTTGCATTAAATAATTATATCTTTGACAGAGAAACAAAATTTTTCTAAAATGGCTAAAATGTAGATATAATAATAAAAGCCAAATCATAAAGATTTGGCTTTTATGGTGGGCCATCCTGGACTCGAACCAGGGACCTTACGCTTATCAGGCGTACGCTCTAACCACCTGAGCTAATAGCCCTAATTTTTTAATTTGAATTTGGTTTCTTACTTCCCAAAATTCCTAATTATATACTCACATAAAAATTCAAAAAAATCAAGTAATTAACATTCATAAAAAACTAAGCAATTATTTTGTTAATAATGGTACATTTTTTATAAAGTTGACGGCATCTTCTTTTGTATTAACTTCGCCTGAAATCTGAGCTTCTTTAAGCATATTAATAATTTCTCCCAAAAAAGGCGACTGTTTAATATTTAAAATATCCATTATTTCATTTCCGCTGAGCAGTTTAGGCAATGGTTTTAAATCATTTTTAATTTGAAAATAATTTTTTAAAAGTTCAGTTAATGAATTTATATTTTTTTCAACCATTTCCCTGGTAACTTTTTCACCTCTTGCACTTAAGCGGTCAGCCATTGCGAGTATAATTACATCAATAACACTATTTTCCATTTTTCTGTAAAAACGCATATATGCCTTCTCGTTAACATCAGGAGCGCATACCATTGAGGAAGGATAAATATGATATTTTATAAGTGTTTTAATATAATCAATTTGTTTTTTAGAAAATTTTAAATCTCGTAAAATAGGAATACATAAATTTGCCCCTATTTCATCATGCTTAATAAATCTGTGTCTTTGAGTTTCTTCTTCTATTGTCCAGCAGTATGGTTTCCCGATATCATGCAGGAAAGCCGCAAATTTAAGATATGCAAGCTCTTTTACCGAGCCGAAATCAATATTATCAAGATGTTCTTTTACTTTTTCCTCGGAATTTTCATATATTATTTGTATTTGTCTTACGGTTTCAATCAAATGATGAATTAAATCCAAATGATGATGAGAATTAGGCGGTATTTTTTTTACGTCGTTATATATTGGAAAAATTTCGGTTAAAAGCCCTGTTTCCAACATTTTTAACAATGCCTCCGCCGTAAATTTGCCTTCAAACATTTTCATAAGTTCAGTGTTAACACGCTCTTTTGCACTTTTATGAATTAACGGTGCAAGTTTTTTTGTAAGCTCAATTAATTCATCAGAAATATTAAATCCTGTTTTAGCCGCAAATCTGAATATTCTTAATAGACGCAACGGGTCATCTTCAAAATTTTTATCTGAAATTCCTTTTATTATTTTATTTTGAATATCACTTATTCCGTTTGTTAAATCAACTATTTTTTCTTCATTTATATCATAAGCTATTGCATTTATCGTTAAATCACGTCTTAAAATATCTTTTTCAATATTATCTTCAACGGGTTTTGTTATATCAAGATAATTAATTTTATCTTCTAAAACAAGTCTGTATATTGAATTTTCATTATCAAGTTCTATAAAATAAGCATTAATTTTTTCGGCTAATTCCTTCGCAAAATATTTTATATCGGACTCGCAAATAATTAAATCAAGGTCAAGACTGTCATTATTCATTAATATATCTCTGATATAACCGCCGACAATATAAGCTTTTTTATCTTTCAAATAAGGTTTAATTATTTTTAAAACAGGATTATTTTTTATTTTATCCATATAACACTCCGTTTATAACAGTGGTTAAAGCGGCAGTAAGTGCGGTATCTGCTCTGTATATTAAATTTCCGAGCGTAATCAGCGGAATTTTTTGAGCTTTAAATAAATCAAATTCTGCTTCGCTAAATCCTCCCTCAGGCCCAATTATAACCAGTATTGATGAATTTTTATCAATATTATTTTCTTTTAAATACTCAATAAAATTTTTATCGGTATATTTTTCAGCAAAAACAATAATATTATCATATTTTTTTATAACCTCTTTTATATAAGACATATCAAAAACTTTGGGAATATCGGCTCTTTCACACTGTTTAACCGATTCAACAGCTATTTTTTGCCATTTTTCGATTTTTGATTTTATAACATTTTCCTTTACGGAACAATTATCGCTGTAAAGAGGAATGATACCTTTAACTCCCAGCTCGGTTGCTTTTTGTATAGAGCTTATTTGTGCATCGGAATTTAAAACACTAAAAGCAATATATAAATTTAAAGGCAGTTTCCTTTGCGATTTGTATTGTGATTGAATTTCGGTTTCAAAAGAAGTTGATGTTATTTTAATAATTTTGGTTTCATATTGAATTTCATTTTCGTCTATAAATAAAATTTTTTCACCTATTTTTGCACGCATAACTTTAATTATGTGTTTGTATAAATCTTTATCATCTATAATAAGAAGATTACCGTTTATCTGATTACTTTTTATTAAAAAATGCGGCATAATTCCCTCTAAATTTATAATACTAAAAAAACAGGAATATTTATTACTTTATAGGAAGCAGGGTATTCATATCAACATCAAGTGCCAATGCTAAATTTGCAATTACTATCAAAGAAGGGCTGTATTTTTCTCTTTCTATTCTATTCAAATATTCTGTTGTTATATTAGCTTTTTCCGCAAGATATTCCTGCGAGAAATTTTTTCTGGCACGCTCTGCTCTAAGATTAGCTGCAAACAATTTTATAATTTCATTTTTATCCATGCCAATATTTTAACAATATTGACATTTATTTCTTATGAACTATAGATTTAATAGAAAACTTGAGCGATGAAGACGTAAGACAACTATATGACGATATTGCAGTATATGACAAAATAGCTTGTGACTGCCATGTGAATGCACTTGTAACTGTTGGTGAAAGTGATGAACTTCTTTATGCAGTTGTGCGTTATGCATATTTAGATACTTATTGTGACGCGCCTGAAAATGCATCATATACTGCATGTTTAGAGTGGTGTAATACTCAAGGTCCTGATATTGATAACATGATTGGAAGATACCACAGAGCATACGTAAGACCGCTTGAAACTCACACACGTGTTTTAATGCATTATTGGCGAGGTAGTGAATATGCAAATATCGACTATAGCGGATGTAATATACCTGAAGATGCTGAGTGTGACTGGGCAAGAATGGGGGAAGGCATTACTAATGGCTCGCGAACATATGGTGTTTCATTTAGACAGTACTGCAGGTAAGTATTCTTTAGCCGGATTAAATTATAATAAAAAATGCGGTATTTCTCCTTTAATGGCACTTAAACTTGCTAATTTATTTGGTACTACTCCGGAATTTTGGATGAATGCACAATCTGCTTATGATTTGTATATGGCGTATTCAAAAGAAAAACAAAATATTGATTGTATTAAAAAAAATGCATAATTTGATTTATTTTTAAATATTTTCGTCAAGGGGCAGTTTATTTGTATTTACTTCCCTGATAGTGTGAACAGGCTTTAATTATTTTAAAGTAAACAAATATTAAGAAAAATCATAAAATTAAAAATTTATCTTAATATTTGTTCATATTAGTATTGAAATTAAAATTCAAAAATGATATATTAAGAATATACAAAAGATATATTTAAATTAAAACTTTAAAATTGTGTGTTTTACATTATTAAAAAAATCAAGCCTTAATTAAGGTCTAATTGTTCTGCATAAAAATATTTTTATTCTTATGCGGATGTGTGTTCAAAAAGTAAATCAGGAGTATAAACTATGGCATTAAATTGTGTATCTTTAAACGAAACAGAAGTTAAAACAGAAGCTGATAATCTTAACGAATATATCAGAGAAATTTCAAAGTATCCGAATTTAAACGCAGATGAAGAACAGTTAATTGCAAAAGCAGCAAAAGAAGGTTCATTAGAAGCAAAACAAAAATTGATTAAAGCAAATTTAAAACTGGTTGTAATAATTGCAAGAAAAATTATTCATACAAGCAAGCTTCCTATGATTGATTTAATTCAGGAAGGTAATATAGGTTTAATTGCAGCTGTAGATAAATTTAATTGGAAGTTCGGCTATCGTTTTGCGACTTATGCTGCCTGGTGGATTAAACAGGCTATGTTTAAAGCAATTTCGGAGCAATCTCACAGTGTAAAAATTCCTGTATATATACAGGAAACTTTATCAAAATATTCAAAAATAAAAGCTGATATCGAAAGAGAAGGAATAATTGCCGAAATTGAAGATATAGCTCAAAAAATGAATATTGATTCGGCTAAAATCAACAGATATTTGAATGCAAATAAAAAAACACTGTCACTTGAAGGTGATTATGAAATGCAAAACGGTTCGGAAGTAAGATTGATTGATATTATAGAAGATAAAAAAAGTTCGGTATCCTATAGAATTGAAAGAGAAAATTTTAAAAAAGAAATTGTTAAATTATTAAACGGATTAAAAGACAGAGAACAGAAAGTAATTTCATTGAGGTTTGGTTTAGACGGCGGGGAAAAACAAACTCTTGAGCAAATAGGCAGAATTTACGGTGTAACAAAAGAATGCATAAGACAAACAGAAGCAAGAGCATTAAATAAATTAAGAAGGAATAAACAAATATTGAGTCTTTATAATGATTATTTATCATAAATCTTTAATATTTTCCTGATAAAATTTAATTATGATTAAAAATTTTAATGAAATTATAACAGGTATAAAATTAATGAAACTTCCGCAAACCGAATTTGTAAAATTTATGGAGGATATTCATGACCCGTTTATAGTCTTAATTGCCTGCATATTATCATTAAGAACAAACGATAAAACAACATATCCTGCTGCAATGAGAATGTTAAAGCTGGGAAAAACTCCGAAAGATTTTTTAACCGTAAAAACGGAAGATATGGAAAAAGCTATTTATCCTGTCGGTTTTTATAAAAATAAAGCAAAACAAATACTTGATATTGCCTATGAACTTTATCACAATTATGATAGCGTTGTACCCAAAGAAATAGATGAACTTATAAAATTTAAAGGTGTAGGCAGAAAGACTGCAAATTTAGTACAATCAAAAGGTTATAATATTCCGAGCATTTGTGTTGATGTTCATGTCCACAGAATATCAAATCGTCTGGGGTTATGTGAAACAAAAGAACCGGAGGAAACGGAATTTGCATTAAAAAATAATCTGAACAAGAGCTGCTGGAGTGAAATAAATACTCTTTTTGTTACACTCGGGCAAAATATCTGTAAACCTTCCAAACCCTTATGCCATAAGTGCAAACTGACTGATTTTTGTAAATATTATAAGACTTTAAGCAATTTGTTCACTAATAGATAATGTATATCCAAATCCGGACAAAATTTTTGTTATTGTCTGCAAACTTGGATTTTTATTTTTTCCATGCAAAATATCCGTAAGCTGAACTCTATCCATTCCAATATTTTTGGCAAATTGAGCAACTGTCATTCTTGATTTTATAACATATTCAAGACCTCTAAAAAATGCATTATAATCCCCGGTTTCAATATAATCACGCATTGTTTCTTCTATCCATTTTTTTTGAAAAATAGGATCTTGTAAACGTTTAATCATATAATCATCATGTTTTATTACCATTTTATAATCCTTTTTGTTGTTTATAATCTGAATAATATTCATTTGCTTTTTTTATAATAGTTTTTTGGTTTTTCTTTTCACTTCCGGCCAAAAATAATACTAATTTGTTATTTAAATCATAAAAATAAATTCTGTAACCCTTTCCAAAATTCAGCCGGAGTTCCGATAATTCAGACTTTTGCAGTGTTTTATAATCACCGTATAGTCCATCCTTTAGTTTATCAATCCGTTTTAAAATTTTTATTTGTATAGAATTATCTAAACTTTCAAGCCATTCAATATAAGGACATATTCCATTTGCTGTTTCATAATATTCAATTTCTTTTTCCATATTTTTATGGTAGTATATATACTACTTTTTGTCAATTACATAAAATTAAATTTCTCTTATATATATTTATTTTAAAATAACTATTAATTGCAGCAAAAAAAGCGGATTAAAATCCGCTTTTTCTCTTTAAAGTATATATTATTTGATCTTTGTTAATTTTGTTATGTTTGTAAGTCCTGAATTGACATCTTTAACTGTATCAACTATATTAGATGCAAGACCCAATGCACCTCCGAATACACCTGTTAAACCAAGCAGCGGATTAAGAACACTCATAACTCTACCAAACAGTGCAGGCTGTATTGTTCTTAAAGCTTGATGTGCTTTATTCTTTTCATCTTCTAACCTTTCTTTCTCTAATATTGCATCTCTATCATCAGGATTTGCTTTCAATTTTTCTTTTGCAGCTTTTATTTGCTCTTTTAGTTCTTTTTCACGTGCTCTAAGTGCAACTTTCTTTTCTGCTTTAGTCATATTTTCAAAATTGGGAATACCGTGTTTTGCACTTTTATCATTAGCTTTTGTCGGATCTACAGTACTGCCTTTGCCACTAACACTTCCGTTACCACTTAAGCTGCCTTGACCGCCTACATTTCCTGCAGAAGCATCTTCAGGCTTATCTGCTGGTTTACTTTCCGGCTCATCCTCTGACGTTCTGCCATGTTTAATTAGTGTAGCTTCATTCATTATATAGTTAATCCTCTTTGCATCCAAACTATGGAACGGATGTTTTGGATCGGCAGCCCAGCCCTGACCGCTTATTTTTCCGCTTGCAATGTCTTGCGCAAGTTGTTTTTCCTCATCACTCAATTTTGGCTTAATGGAGGGAACTTCAATTTCTGTAACTTTACCTTCTCCTGTTGCAACATCCAGACGTAATGCATTGCTCATTCGGTTTATTATATATGCCTGCCGCTGTTCTTCACTTGTTATATTAGCTTTTACATAATCAGTTTTTGTCATTTTGTCAAATATCTTGAATCTTTCATCATTTTGGTATTTTTTGGCTAAATCAGCAAAACTCATGGTGTCTTTATCTTTTTGAAATGCTTCAAATTTTTCATTTGCTTTATCGGCAGTAACATTATTACTGGATTGTTTTGATATGATATAATTTTGCATTGACCAATAATCATTTTCATTATAGCTTCCGTTTGAAGCAGAATGTGTACTTCCGTTTGTATTTGCACTACCACCGGCGCCGACGCTTCCTTGATTACTGAGACTTCCATTGCCGTTTACGCTGCCTCTTGGATTAGCTCCACCTGTTCTGTCACTTTGTATTTGACCGGCTAATTCAGCTACGGCACTTTCTAAAGCCTTTACATCATCAGCAGAAACTTTTTGTTCAAAATCGGCTATCAATTCTACGGGATTATTTTTATCATCTTTACTTTTACCGTCAATTTTACCGTCTAGTAAATCTTTTTGGAAAATACTTGCTATTTCATTATCACTGATAGAATCTGCATTATTTCCGCCGGCAGTTTTGTACATTTCCTTATATTTATTTATGATTTGTGCTGCAAGTTCGTTGCTGCCGCCTACATTTTCACTCATTGATAACCTCTTTTCTATTTTGTTTTTTATAACACACTGCAAACATGTATTCGGCTGTTTTTTCCAATTACTTTAGTGTATTAAATGATATATTAAGATTTCGTTACAAAAATATTTTATTGTATAAATTACACAAACTCAAATGTTCAACAGAATTAATTCAACCAAGAAAAGAAATTTTATATAATAAAGAGGTTAAGAATTTATAAAAAAGAGATTTACAAAAAGAGCTTGAAGTATAACAATAGTTGTTATCAAATTTTAAGCTCATTTACCAGTGCTTTTGCAACAGTATCAAATGCCTTTTCGTTAGGATGTACGTCATTTTCTATTTTGTATTTTAATTCAGATAAATGCACTCCTGTAAGCGTATATGAATTCAGAACAATAAAACCTTCTTTTTCAAGTTCTTTCCATCTGGGACTCCTATATAAGAAAGAATTTTCATTTTCTTCATAACATAAAATAACTATTTTGGAATTTGGAAATTTTTTGTTTATGATTTCTTTTGCTTCTTTATAGTACATTTTCATAAAATCAAATTTTTCATCAAATAAAGTATGATTAAAAATAAAATCATTAAATCTATAACTTAAAGTTCTATATATAGTAAATTTACCCAATTGATAAAATTTATTTATGTATTCCTTCAATTTCCCATTATCATTTTTATATCTTATATCAATAATAGGATCAGTATAGCCCCAATATGGTCTAAATAAACGAAACAGATGGTGGTCAATCATCAGATAAATAATATATTCAGGAGTTGGTATTTCTTTTTGAATATCAAAATGTTTCAACATATAAAGAAAATATTGGAGCCCCGTGCTTGGTACTGCACGATTATATACACTTCTCCCCGTCAAATCAGCTAATTTATAAGATAATGATTGTTCAAATTCCAACCCATATCCATAGGCAAATGAACAACCAAAAATTAAAACAGGCTTCTTTTTACTTTTTGGTTTGATTACATCTCTATATTTAAAATTAGAAACAATATCTTCAAATGTTATTAATTTGGTTGAAACAATATAATCTTGAAAGGAAAAAGGTCTTTTTGACAGAATTCTATAACAAATCATGTCTGCAACTAATAATAAAACTAAAATAACTATTAGATTTAATAAAAAGACTGCTATTTTTCTTTTCATATTAATAACGGTATCATAAAAGATACAATTATGCAATATCAACAACACTTACCCCGTCGCCGCCTTCTGCTGCTTCACCTGCTCTAAATTTTGCGACATAAGGAGAATGTGAAAGATAATCTCTTATAACCTGTTTTAAAGCTCCTGTTCCGTGACCGTGAATTATATATACAGGTGTTAAATTAACAAGACTGGCTTTATCTAAGTACGCTTCAATTGCATCCAATGCTTCATCAACTCTAAAACCTCTAAGATCAAGTGTTTGGGATAAATTTCTGCGTTCAATGGAAAAATTGCTTTTATAAACTCCTTTTGCTTTCTTTTCTCGTTTTATAAGATTTTTATTAAGTACAGCAAGTTTATTTTGTTTTATTTTTGTTTTTAATAAACCCATTTGAATTTGTACGTTATTATTTTTATCGGGCAATTCTAAAATAGTAACTTCCTGATTTAAATCCGTAATCATGACTTTATCACCAATGTTAATATTTTGCCAATCAATAGGTGTATATTTTTCTGCAATTTCATCTTCATCTCTATTAAAGTTATTTCTCATTACGGTTTCTATATTTGCTAAACGGTTGAAACTTCTGCGTGCTACTTTTTCGGATTTTTCTTCCCTCATTTGCTTTAAAATATCTTTTATTTCTTCTTTTGCTTCTTCTATTGAAGTTTCATATTTTTTCTTATAAATATGAATATTTTTCCTTTTATCTTTTTTAATTTCCGTTAATTTATCATTAAGACTTTGTTCTAAACGTCTTACATTTTCCTGTTTTTCTTCAATAATTTTTTGGGAATCGGAAAGAGTCTGCTGTGTTTTTTGCAGTTCTTCAAGCACCTGAGCTGTTGTATCTTTTTGATTAAAATACATATCCCGAGCCGAATTAATAATTTCTTCTTTTAATCCGAGATTTTTGCTTATTGCTATAGCGTTACTTGCGCCTGGAATATTTATTAAGAGTTTATAGGTAGGTTTAAGAGTATTTATATTAAACTCAACCGAAGCATTAATAAATCCTTTTTTAAGATATGCAATTGATTTTAATTCTCCGTAGTGAGTTGTTACAATTATAAAAGAACCGCATTTTTGTAAATACTCTAAAATAGCCTGCGCAAGTGATGCTCCTTCTTTCGGGTCTGTTCCAGCCGCTATTTCATCCAAAAGAATCAAAGTATTATTATCTGCATGATTTATTATATTAACTATATTTGTCATGTGCGAGGAAAAAGTTGAAAGACTTTGTATTATGCTTTGTTCATCGCCTATATCGGCATAAATTTTTTTAAACGGATAAATTTCAGCTTTATAACAAGGAATATGCAGTCCTGCTTTAGTCATAAGAGTGCATAATCCTGCCGTTTTCAGTACAACTGTTTTTCCTCCCGTATTTGAACCTGTTATTATCATACAGTTTTTTTCGGAATCAATATAAAAATCATTTTCGACTATGTAAGTTCCTGTTTTTATTAAAACGGGATTTTTCATCATTTTTAAATTAATAACTTTACTGTTTGAAATTTTAGCGGCGACACCGTCAAAAGATGCAGAATATTTAGCTTTTGCAAAAATGAAATCAAGCTCTGTCAATTGCATATTGGAATTTTGTATTTCCTGAGCTTTTTCGCCTATTTGCAAGGATAATTTTTTTAATATTTTTTCAATTTCAATTTTAATCTGAATTTCAATTTCTCTAATCTTATTATTTAATCCCACTAAAATTTCAGGTTCTATAAAAAATGTCTGACTGCTGTTTGAAACATCATGAATTATTCCTGAAATTTTATTTTTACATTCGGCTTTAACCTGAAAAACAGTTCTTCCGTCACGTTCCGTATAAAGAGTATCCTGTAAATTGGCTGTAAAATCGCTGTTTTGAAGAAGCGACGAAATACAGGCTTTAACATTTAAATTTGTATCTCTTAGCATTTGATAAAGTCGTTTTAATTCGGGCGAAGCATCTTCTTTTACGGTAAGAGAAGGAGTAAAAGTATTAAAAATATTATCTTCAAGCTCTTTATCGCAAAAAAGTTCTTCACTCTTAGCTGATAATATTGAATAATCTTTTGATATACCGACTAAAAAACTGCGCATTAATCTTGAAGTACGAAGTGTTTTAGCCGTATTAACAATTTCCTCTTCATTAAGCCGTATTTGTTTTTTAGAATCCTTTAAACTTTTTTCAATATCATAAATATTATCTAAAGGAATGTTAATGGCTTCATTTATTACATTTTTTGCTTCTGTTGTTAATTGCAGTTCTTTATTTATGGTATTAACATCCTCATAAATAACTGCATTAAGACACCTTTTAGCACCTAAACTGCTGATTGCATAGGAACTCAAATATTCAAGCACTTTATCAAATTCTAAAATTTCGGTTATTTTTTTGCTCATACCCTAATTTAAGCACAAAAAATACTGCTATCAATGCCTAAGCATAAATACATTCGGATTGTCAAAAATTAATATACATCTAAAAATATATTATTTCAGAATTTTTTTATTTATAATAGTTTTGTAACATTTAATTGGAGTATATATGGATATCAATAAACATTATCTGGAATTAGAAGAAAGCTATTTATTTTCGACAATTGCAAAAAAAATAAATGAGTTTTTAAAAAACAATAAAACTGCAGATATTATAAGACTTGGTATAGGTGATGTTACGCTGCCCTTAGCCCCTATTGTAGTTGAGGCAATAAAAAATGCGGCTGATGAAATGGGCAGGCAGGAAACTTTTAAAGGTTACGGCCCCGAACAGGGTTATATGTTTTTAAGGGAAGCAATAAAAAAATATTATACAAGGAAAAACGTATTTTTAGATGTAGAAGAAATATTTATATCTGACGGTGCAAAAAGTGATTTGGGAAATATTTTAGATATTTTTTCGCTGAATAATACGGTTCTTGTACCGGATCCGGTATATCCCGTTTATGTTGATACTAATATAATGGCAGGAAGAAAAATTATATATTCAAATGCAAACGAAACTAACGGATTTTTGCCGCTGCCTGAGGATAAAATCAAATGTGATATAATATACATTTGCTCGCCGAATAATCCCACCGGGGCAGTTTATACAAAAGACGGATTAAAAAAATGGGTCGATTATGCAATTAAAAATGATGCAGTAATTCTTTTTGATGCTGCTTATGAATGTTTTATAAAATCGGAAGATTTACCAAACAGTATATATGAAATAGAAGGGGCAAAAAAATGTGCGATTGAATTTTGTTCGCTTTCTAAAACAGCAGGTTTTACCGGCACAAGATGCGGTTATACCATTGTTCCGAAAGAACTCGTAAGACAAAACTCAATGCTGAATAAATTCTGGTTAAGAAGACAAACAACAAAATTTAATGGTGTTCCATACATTGTACAAAAAGCAGCAGAAGCCGTATTTAGCGAGGAAGGACAAAAACAGATTAAAGAAAATATTCAATATTACAGCGAAAATGCCAAAATAATTTCTGATACAATGGATAAACTTGGAATTTGGTACACGGGTGGTAAACATTCTCCTTATATCTGGCTTAAATGTCCAAATAATATGACAAGCTGGGAATTTTTTGATTTTCTGCTTAAAAATGCAGAAATAGCTGGTACACCCGGAAGCGGTTTCGGAAAAAACGGTGAAGGTTATTTCAGACTCACGTCTTTTGGAAACAGAGAAAGAACCGTTGAAGCAATGAAAAGATTTATAAAACTTTTTTGAGGTTACTTATAAATAATTCTTGCCTTCTTTAAGACCGCGGGCTCTATCATAAAGCTCAATTTTCATATTCAGTGAATTTGCTTTATCTATTACGTAATTAACTAAATCAAGATAGTAAGATGAAATGGTGGAACGGTGTTCTTTATACCAAACATCCTCAATATCAAGTGCAAGCCACTTTCCGCCTGTTTCAACAACTGAATTTATCCAGCTGTCTATTTCTTTTCTATTATCGTTTATATTGGGAATTATTATATATTTTGATGTCATAAGTCCGTAATAATTCGTATTTGCCTGTGCATATTTTTTCATATTTTCAAGTACTTTTTTATAGGCATTTACATTTTTAATTTTTTTATATGTTTTTTCACAGCCTGAATCTATGGAAATAACAACATTCAAAACACCCTGGTTAATTGCCTTTTCAATTGCAGGAGAATATTTAATACCGGAGGAATGTATTCTCATATTTTTAAATCCGTTATCTGTCAATAAATTAATAAGTTCTTCAAATTCGGGAGCAATGGTAGGTTCACCGCCTCCAAATGAAACTTCGCCTCCGGGACGTAAAATTTTCTTTTCAATCATTTCTTTCACAACGGGAACAGAATCATAGGGCTTTATTTTATCAAACATTTTTTTATTTTGAACTTCGTAACAATAACTGCATTTACTGTTACATAAAATCCAATAATTAAATTGAAGAAAATTAATGTAATCTTCATTATCCCACTCTTTTTCCTCAAGGAAAATACAGCCCGTACAATTAGGCAAAAGTCTGCCGTTTCTATGTTCTTCTCTATATTTTCGTTTTAACTTGAAAAGTTTTTCCCAATCAATACTTTCACCGGAATAAACATCTTTTAACGTTATTCGTCCTCCGCCGGAATGACAGGTAAAACAGCAAGTTTCAAGCCTTGTATGCTCAAAATCCAACCCGTGCTCAATGTATCTGCAGCTTAAATATTTCACAAATACTCCCCAGCCTTTTTATTATTAAGTTATCATTTACTGCAATATTAGTCAAGAATTGTGCCTGTGAAAAATATGTCATAGTTCAAATACATATTAGACTATTAAAGTTAATATACATCAGAAAGTATATTTTGGTGTATAAATTTTATAAATAATGCTTTGGCGGCATGTCAGGG
>CAJOJP010000004.1 GCA_905234915.1 Candidatus Gastranaerophilales bacterium | reverse complement strand
CGAGTTACGACACCTTGGGTTGAGATTAACAAATTAGATGTGTAGTATCGAGATTTGAATATTTATTTCTCTGTCAAAGATATAATTATTAGTTTTACAGGTTTTATACACCAAAATATACTTTTCGTTGTATATTTAGTCTAATATGTTATGAACTAGCACACTGTGTTGACAAAAAATGTACTTAGAGTTATCCTTAAATGAATAGAGGAAATAATGTTATTTATAAATGTGCAAGCAATGAATATGATGATTCAAATGCAGGGCGATGAGTCCGGCAGTCATTGTTTGTTGCGAATGTGAAACTCGTTAAAATAATCAGACAAGCTGCTTGGAAAACGGGCGGCTTTTTTAATGCCGATTGGCTTTTTATTTATACATAATTTTAACGGGAACAGAAAAATGATTAATATTAAAGAAAAGAACTATAATTATAATAATTTTAATTCAAACAACATCAAATCAAATCCTGCATTTAAAAAGGGGTTTACAGGGCTTACAAAGGCAGCCGATATATTTATTAAATCACAGGAAAATTTATCTTCTACCAGATTTATTCAGGATACAGCAACCAATTGGGCTCCCAAGGCTCTATTTGCTCGAAGTACAGCTGATTTTTCAGAAATGAGTTTCCTTGAATTTATAGAATCGGGCATTTTTTATTTCGCCTCACCTATATTAGGCGAAAAACTATTTAGAAATAAACTTTTTAATGGTGAAAAATTTGTTCCAAAAAACATTAAAGCAAATGTGAATGAACAAATTCCCAAAACAGTTGAAGAAATTACAAAAAATAAAACAATTACGGAAGAAATTAAAAAAAGAGCAATATCAAAAAAAGCGGGAATTGTTCTTGCTTGTACTGCTATTCCTGTTGCAGAATATACTTTAAGTTTTGCAAAAAATCTTTTTACTTTGAAAACTTTTAATAAAAGTAATTTTAATAATATAGCTAATCTTGATAAAAAAGGGAGGGAAAAAGAAAATATTGCTCAACAGATAAGAGTTGAGCAAAGTGCTAAAAAACACTTAAAAGAAGCAGCAGTTATATCAGCAGCCGGTATAATGGCAGGTGCAGGACTTGCGCTTAACGGTCATAAATCCAAATTGCTGCTAAATATTGCAAAATCAATTTTAAATCCCGGTAAAGCTATTGCTAAAGGTCTGCAGCTGGCAGGTTATAAAAATGAAAAAGTAAAAAATACTATAAGCAGCTTCAGTCTTGATTTCGCAAATAATAACGGTAAACTTGCCTTGAGTAAAGGGCAGCTTGCATTTACCGCAATTGTCGGTTTATTCGGTTATTCAAAAGCGGCAGAGGACAGAGGAAAACTTGATGTACTAGAAGTCTGGACAAGAGTTCCTCTTGTTGTTTTTTACACTATTGTAGGCAGCGAACTTTTTCAAAAAGGATTTGAAAAAATACTTGAAAAGAAAAATAAATTCCCCGATTTGTTGAAAAAAAATAAAGAAGGTAAACTTGTAACTCCAAAACGCTCAGAATTGCCTGAACTTGCAAAAAAGCTTGCAAGAGAACGCGGAACCGATAAACTTCAAGAGTTATCACGTTTGACAAAACAAAAAGCTTTTGTTGAAGGAGTTCCTTATGCCTTTAGTCTTTTGTTTATGGGTTTGACACTCTCTGGAATTACAAGACTTTGGACTCAATACCGGTATAATCATCAAAATAAACACATAGCCATTAGTAATATGGATTTTTTAACATTTGCAAAACAACAAACTCCAGAAATATTTAAGGATATTTCAAGCAAGAGATAAAGAAATGCTGTCTAATATTGAGATGATATTATGATAATTCTGTTCTGTAACCAATTTATAACGGTATTCGCCCGAACCTCTTATATTTTTTATATAACAGGGATAAAATTTACGGAAAAATTTTATTCCGTTTTCTTCACCTCTAAATTTGATTTCAAAATCAAGATGTTTTTTTAACATTTTTATTTTTTCGCTTAAATCCGGTTCCGGAATTAAAATACCTTCATTTATATATTTTTCTATTCTGAAAATAAGAGATAAATCTCCCATAGCTGCACGCCCTACAGCTATACCGTCCGCTTTCGAGATTTTTAAACACTCTTTTGCACTTTCGGGAGTATTTATATCACCGTTAGCATAATAGGGAATATCAATTTCCCCTTTTAATGCAGAAAGTACACACCAGTCTGCATTTCCAGAATACATTTGAGCACGTGTTCTTGCATGAATTGTTAAGGCACTTGCTCCCGCTTCCTGCATCAGTTGAGCAAATTCTATAAAATTTTTATTATCGGAACTCCAGCCTAATCTGAATTTACATGTTACAGGTATATTTACTGCTTCTTTTACTGCAATAACAATATCTTTTGCCAACTGTGGATTTCTCATTAGTGAGCAGCCGTCATTACCGTTTACTATTTTTTTTATGGGACACCCCATATTTATATCAATAATAGCGGCTTTTCTTTCCAGAATTTTGGCTGATTTTGCCATTAATTCCGGTTTATGTCCTTCAATCTGCCAAGCGCAAGGTGTTTCTTTCTCATCAGTATAGGTTATTAAGGTATCGGATTTTTGAACAAGAGCTTCTGAACTTATCATTTCTGTAGTGAGCAGACAATTACGAGAATACTCTCTTATAAGAGAACGCATTACATAGTCTGTTATTCCGGCAAGAGGAGCAAGTGAAACTTTTGAATTTATTATAACATTTCCTATTTTTACTATGTTTTTATCTGATAAAACGCTCATTTATCCAGTTCTTTAATTCTTGCCAGTGCATACTGTTTATATTCATTAGTATCGTTTATTAATGCAGCGTATTTTTTATAATATTCTTTTGCCGATTTATAATTACCGAGATTATCATAATCAACTGCAATTAAATAGTAAAATATATTCATATCCGGTGATATTTTAACTGCTGTTTTATAGTCAACAATAGCTTTTTGATAATTTTTTAAAGCATCATTTGATAGTGCTTTATAGTAATATGCATTTGAATCATTCGGATTTATTTTTATTATTTTATCCAAGAGTGCAATTGAATCTAAGTATTTTTCATCCTGATATAATTTTACTGCTTCTTCCATAAGACCTTCAGTCTGTTTAGATGTAATATATTCTAAAAGTTCTTTAGCTTGAACATGCATGGGATTTTTATCCAATACTGTTTTGGAATAAATTGAGGCTTGCTCCCAATTGTTGTTATTTGCATAAATTGCAGCAATATAATAAGCTATATCCGTATTATTAGGCTCAATTTCCAAGGCTTTTTTATAATACTCAACAGCTTTATCGCTATTACCAAGAGCCTGATACGAGCCTGCTATGCCAAGAAGTGAATCCTTAGTCTGCGGCTGTATTTTTTTGTATGTTTCTATTGCCGTTTCATAGTTTCCGCTTTCATAAGCATTTACGGCAGAATTATATATATTTGCGGAATAATCATTTTGTATTGCAGCTAATTGTTTCTTAACAAGATTATTTTCGCCGTCAACCTCCGAGGCCTTTTGTATAACCTGATATGCTTCTTTATACATTTGTTTTTGCCTGTAGCATTGTGCAAGATTTATATATGCATCGATATTCGTATTATCAAGTTTTATTGTATGCGTGTAGTATGTAATTGCATCATCAATTTTACCTGCTTTATGGAGTTCATAAGCAAACTCATAATATGCAGAGGTATCCTCGGGGCTGTCTAAAACGTTCTGATATAAGAAAGAAAGAACATCTTCAACAGGCATGTTATCTTTTAACATTGAAAACAGCTCTGTTTTTGCAGTTGTATTATGCGGTTCGAGTTTTAATACCGTTTTATATGCTTCAATTGCTTCCTCAGTTCTTTTCAATTCACTTAAACATTGCGCTCTATACAACAGAACAGCTGTATTTTTAGGCTGAGTCTGAAGAATTGCTTCATATATATTTAAAGCGGAATCATATTTTTTTTGTTCCTGATACAAAGTACCTATATTAATTTTCGTATTAATATTGCCGGAATTAAGTGATTCTGCCTTTTTGTATTCAGAGAGAGCTTCATTGTATCTTTTTTCTTTTTGAAAAACTACTCCTAAATTAGCATGTGCTTCTGCATCATTTGGAGTTTCATCCACTCTTTTCTGCCAGATTTTTTCAAGTGAATTTAAAATATCTTCATTTTCTGAGGATTTGTTTAATGCATAGCCATATTCATTTAATGCTGAATTAAAATCGTTTAAATCTTCATAAACACGAGCGAGCTTTAAGTGAACATCAGCATTATCAGGCTCAACAGCAAGTGCATTTCGATAAAAAATGACCGATTTATCCGGACGATTTAATATTTTATAAATATCTCCGAGTGCCGTATTTGCTGCTGCTTTATATTCAGTATGATATGAAAGCCTGTAATAATCGAAGCCTGCTGCTGCAAATTCCCCCTTTGTTCTTTCCGTCTTTGCAATTTTAGCAATTTCCTCAGGATTTTGAGTGAATTTTTGTGCTGTTTCAAGCATTTTTAAATTTTTCTCCATTTGAGCAATTGCCTGAAGCGTATTATTTGATTTTCCGAGTCTGAAATATTTATTAAAAAATAAAGCTGACTTTATATCACAAATAGCTTTATCAATCTGTTTTAGGTTGTCATTATAATATTTTGCTCTTAAATTATATGCATTTGAAAGCCCTACTAAAGCAGATTCATCCTGAGGATTTGTTCTTACCGCTTTTTTAAATTCATTAATGGCACTTGAATATTGAGAACTTTCCATATATTCCATGCCCTTGAGATAATTAGGATTTTCCGTATAATTATCATCATAAACGGTTTGTGCAAAGCTAAATCCCTGAATTGTAAGTAAAAATATAAAAAAACATAATAATTTCTTCATAAAATGCTCCGATTAATACAAAGTTATTTTATAACAAAGTGATATATTATGGTATAGCTGAAAGAATAAAACATCTATTTGCCTTTAAATAACTTTTAACATATAATTTTGTCAGATATAAAACAGTTAATCATGATATTAGTTTAAGTGAGGTAAAATATGGATATCAGAAAAAAAGTAACAGCTTTGTTCTTAACCATAACAATGATGTTAAGCGGATTTTCTGCAGTACTTGCTAAAAGTTATACGGATGTTCCCGATGACTATTGGGCAGCTGAAGAAATCGAAGATGTAGTAACAAAAAATATAGTTCCTTTGTTTGGTGACGGAACTTACAGACCAACGGCAAAAGTTCCGAGGGTTGAATGGACGGAATGGTTATTAAGAGCATTAGGGCTTTCTCAAGCTCCTATTACATCCGAACCTGATTACTCTGACGTAACTCCTGCAACATACGGTTATCCTTCAATAGCAAGGTCAGATCAATTCGGATTAATATACGGATATACAGATGGTGAATTTAAACCGCAAAGGTTAATTACAAAAAATGAAACGGCTTCAATCATGAGCCATATTACTAAAGATACATCAGTTGATACCAGTGTTTTAAATCAGTTCGCTGATGCGGATCAAATTCCTAATTGGGGTATAATTCCTTTCTCAAAGGCTATAAAATACGGTTTATATGTTAACTATCCTCTTGAAACCGAATTAAATCCTAATAGAGAACTTAACAGAGCAGAAGCAGCAGTCCTTCTTGCAAGATTAATGAAAGCATTAAATCTTGTTGATGAACCTTATAAAGCATCGGCTGAACAACAAGCTGCCGCTGTTGAAGAACCGCAGGAGCCTTCCGAATATGTTTTATCTGTTGAACATCTTCAGGAATATGCTAAAGCTGTTGTAGATAGAGTTAATATAACTAATTTAAGAAGAATCATTCTGGCTAAAAACGTATTTAGAGTTGCATTTGCCGAAAAATTTAATTCTGCAAAAGCTCAGCTTGGCGATGTTGTTACTTTCTATTTCAAAAAAGATGTAGTAACAAAAGAAGGTACTTTGGTAATTCCTGCAAATACGAAATTATATGCAACCGTAGAGGAACTCAGAGATAAAAAGTGGTTAAATAAAAACTCTGAAGTATATCTTCACATTACTAAAATGGTATTTCCTAACGGTAATGAATATCCTTTTATAGCCAGAGTTTTAAATAACAAAGAAGGTGTTTTATCCGAAAACAGATGGTTAAAACCGTTGGAATACACTATTGCAGGTGCAGCAATAGGCGGTACTGCAGTTGGTTTACCTATTGGTGCTTCCGAACACCGCAGCGGTGAAGGTATGGCTATAGGCTTCCCGACAGGTGCAGGTGTTGGTTTAGCCGCAGGCTGGCTGACTCCCGGAGTTAACTTTAAAGCTCATCCCGGTGAAGAAGTTCTTGTTGAGTTAAAAGTAGATTGCAGTTTATATAATGACTACACTACTCATTATCAAACGACAACTACTACAATAAGAGAAGATTAATAAATCTCTTAAAATAAATATAAAAACGGTTTCAATTTATTTTTGAAACCGTTTTTTATGTAATGAAATTAGTACGATTTGTATTTGAACTATAACATAGTTTCTACTATAATGCAGAGGTATAAATATAATAGAATGAGGTAAAAGAACATGCATAAAATAGGTTTTATAGGCGGCGGAAAAATGGCGAGCGCAATTCTAAAAGGTATTATTAATTCAGGTTGGTGTAAGTCTGATGAAATAATTGTTTCCGATAAAAATGAAGAAGCCTTAAAGCTTATAAAAGAAAACTACAATGTTAATATAACCGTAAATAATAATGAAGTTTTAAAATCTGCAAAAATAGTTCTTTTTGCTGTTAAGCCTTTTGTTATTCGGGATATTATGGATGAAATAAAGGAAAATATTACCCAAAATCATATAATATTATCAATTGCTGCAGGAATTTCAATTAATTCCATAGAAGAAATTCTTGGTAAAATTCCGGTAATAAGAATAATGCCGAATACTCCGGCACTTGTAAATGAAGGTATGAGTGCAGTTTGCAAAGGGCATTATGCTTTAGATGAACATGTAAAAATTGCAGAAGAAATTTTTTCAAGTGTAGGTAAAGTTATAAATTCTGAGGAAAAATATATAGATGTTATAACTGCCGTTTCAGGTTCAAGTCCGGCTTTTTATTATTATATTATAAATGAAATAGCAAAAGCAGGTGAAAAACTCGGGCTTGACTATGAAACAAGTTTAAAACTTTCTGCTCAAACTGCATTGGGCAGTGCAAAAATGATTATGGACTCAGGTATTAATCCCGAACAATTAATTATTAATGTTACAACCCCCGGTGGATGTACTGCTGTCGGGAATGATATTTTAAAAGCTCATAACGTTTCTGATATATTATTTGAAACAATCGATAAAACAGCTAAAAAAGCATTTGAACTCGGAAAAAAATAAAAAATTGTTTCGGGAGATAGAACATTGGAATTTGGCTGTATAAATCCGGAACCTTCAAAAACAGGTAATTATATAAACGAAATTTCTTCTGAAATAATTAATAGAACGGTTGAAAGCTTAAGTGAAATAAGTTTATTTCCTAATATTGATGAAAAATCAAATAAAAATATAAAAATTTCAACTTCCGGCGCTGAATCTGCACATTTAGAAAAGCGAGATTTTTTAAATAAAATAATTTCAATAAAAATTCCATTAGGCGGAAAAAGAACAAGCTTATTCGATATAGTTGGCATTGACTGGATACATAATTGCACAAGTGATAATAATTCGGACTACAATAAAATTATACAATTAGCTGAACAAATAAAAGAAAAACAAAATGCTAAAGTGTCTGAATATAATGCAGAGGAAATAAAATGGCTGTTGGGTAATGTTTCAAAATCAAAGTATTATAATGCAGAGGAATTTTTACTTGCCTATGATTATTTTAAAAAAAAGAAAACTCCTGATGGTGAAAAAATTTTAGAAGGTGAGGATGAAATTGATGATGAAAAAATTATGGAATATATGCTTAATATAAATCCGTATTCCATAGAATCAAGTAATATGGATATGTTATTGAGTCTGGTAGAAAGAGGCATTGTAGATAAACACGTATTTAAATATTTACCTTCAAAAGGCAAAATAAGCCCTGAAATAGAAAGTGATATTGATAAATTATATCAGGCTTATGATATGGGAATAAGTCCTATAGATGTGTTTATACCTTCTTTTAAAAGCATAGATGAAGCAATTACAGGCAAAAGTGATTTAATGAATTTAAGAGGAACATATCTTGAAATAAAAGAGGGCGATGTATTTCAGGTAGAAGGAGAAGATTTTATAAGAATTAAAACTTCTGATATCGAATCAGAAAAATTAAATATATCAAAAGAAACTTATTTCAAACTTTTCCCGCCGATTGAAAGATATGCTTCAACGCAAAATGAAATAGGTAATTGCTGGGAATTAACAGGAATTAACTCTTTACTTTGCGAAGCGGATACAAGAGCTTCTGTATTAAGGCTGTTTCGTGAAGATAAAAATGATATAATAATAAAATTTCCAAACAGTGCATATGAAGAAATAAGATTTAAAGATGGTGAATTCCCGCCGGAAGCATTAAAAGAATATTACTCGGAGGGTGCTATGGGTGTCAAAATGCTTGAATATGCTGATGGAATAGAAATACAGCGTGAATTAATTGATAAAGCATATAATTTATTTGATATGCATATTAAAAATGCAAAAGATGACAGGGAAAAACAAAATTGGCAGCAAAAACTGGTTAAATTTACGGAATTTTTAGAAACTCATAGTGAAAATGCAGATTTATCAATAATGAAATATGATTTATCCTCATATAAAGAATATGATGGTGAATATGACAGTATATACACAGAAAACAGAGAAGGAGGCTTTAGCAGCCAATTATACAACAGATTGGGCTACAAAAATGAACAAGTTATATTTGTAAGATATGACGGATATGAACATCCTCAAAATCTGCAAAAAATAACAAACATATTGAAATATGCAAAATCCTTTGATGATTATATAATAAGCTGGTCCAGTTTGGATAGCGAGATTGCAGAGGAGGTTGAAAATGAACTTGGGATTATGTCCTCTCATTCATACAGAATAAAACCTTCAAAAGTTAGTGAAGATGGAACGGTAAAAACTTTTAAGTTAATTAATCCGTGGGGTATTACGGAAACTGAACTTACAATAAAAGAAATACTAAAATATACCGGAACTTTATCTGTTGTACATAAATATTAAAAACAAAATAAAAATATTAAAGAAAAATAAATAATTGCCGATAATATAAAGGTGTTCTTATCTCAGGAGACATAATAATGGAATTTGATAGTGTAAGTTCAGCTCTTTCCGATGCTTATGATTTTGTAAAAGATAAAGCGTCTGAATTGGCGGATAAGGTTGTTGAAACAGCAGATGAAGCAGTTCAAAGTCTAAAAGAAGTCAGTGTATTTCCAAATGAAGAAGAAAGAGTTCCAAATAACGATGGAATAACAATTAATTCTCAACAGGAGCCTGCTCCTATTACAGAAGCAGCTCCTGTTCAAGATGTTCAGCCACATGAAGATGAACCTCAAGCTCCGATTGAACCTGTACAAAATATTCCTTCTAAGCAGCCTTTAAATATACAGGAAGAAAAAACTCAACAGCGTGTAATCAATGAGCTTGAAACTCAATGTAATCAATTGGAAACAGATTTCAATAAATCTTTAAATTCAAACGGGTGGATATCAGGTGCATGGCATCATTTTAAAAATATTACGGGAGTAGGTGCATCATCAAATAAAACTCAAGCTGAAATTAACAAATTAAAATCTCAAATACAGAAATTAAAGAAAAATCCCGCAAAGCTTAGTGAAACGTATAAAAATATTACGGGAGAAGATTTAACGTCAGATAATCTTAATTCTTTTTTAAATAAAGAAAAGGGTAATAGTTTATATGATAAAACACAAGCCGGAAAAAGTCTAACTGATTATAAAGAAGGTCAGGAAATGTCGGTTGATATAGCAGCTGATATCGGAGCAGGTATAGTTTCGGTTGGAACACTTGCACTTGGAACAGCGGCAGGAATATGTGCAGCGCCATTAACAGGCGGAGCATCACTTGCACTAATCGGAGCAGGACTTGGTATTGCGGGAACAGCAGGAGGAGTGACAAAATCATTAATAAAAGCTTCAGACTGTATAGGCAACGACAAAGAATATACAAGAGAAAATTTCAAATATGATTTTGTGACAGGCGGTGTAAACGGTTTAGCTGCCCCATTAACCTTCGGTTTAGGCGGAGCTGCCGGTACTTCAATAATGAAACTGGCAGGCATGCAATCGTTAGAAAGAACTGTTTTAAGTGAAGGTGCTAAGCAGGCAGGTAAAACAGGTTTAAAAGAAACAGCTGCAAAGGTAACTGCAAATGTAGCTTCAAAAACGGTTGACGGAGGTTTAGCCGGCGGAGTTGATGCCACCGTTCGTGATATAGCAAGCGGAAAAACCGAAAATATTGCGGAGGATATACAAGAAGGTATAAAATATGGAGCTATAGGCGGAGTAGCACTTGGCACGGCTTTTGAACAAATAGCAAAAGCAGGTAAATCAATGGGAGATAAAATACATTCTCTTAGAGATAATGCCGATGATGATGCAGTAATAAAATCAGGTAATGAGCCGATAATCTCAGATAAAAATACTGATACAGTCGGAAAAACAGATGATAATCTCACTTTAGGTGCTAATTCAGGTTCTATAGCAGGAGATAAAATCGGAAATAATCTTCCCGAAAAAATAAACAGCGATAATGAAGCAGCCGCTGTAAATATATTCGGTGTTGAAATTCCCTCTAAAAAAGAGCCTTCTTCTGCATCTCCCGTATATCTTGATCCTGTTAAACTTAAATTCAACAGGAATGATGTAAAAATTTTTAATGCTTTATCGGATTCTGCAGATGATGAAATGATAGAAAAATACAGAATACTATACGGCAGTAGAGAAAACACTATTATTAAACACATACAGACAATAAAGCAACAAGCTGATTTATCAAGAGATTTAACCCCCGATGAGGCAGTTTATTTATTTAATGAAAATGTTCTTATAAGAAATTATAATGATTTCATAAAATTAAAAGACAGTACGGATTTTTCAAGACCTCTAACCAATGAGGAAGCACTTTTGGCTAATGAATGCAAATACGATAAAACAATGATAGAGCATTTAATTAAAATAAAAGATGAAAATCCCGAATTATCAACGGATGATATATTCACAATTATTCATACAAATATTCCTGATGAAAAGATATCCGATTATTTAAAATTAAGACAAAATATGACAGAGGAGGAAGCAGCAGAAAAAATACTTTCAGAACAAAAAAGAATGTCCGATAATCAGGAGGAAAGATTAAAAAGAACAAAAAAGCTGACACAGGAAGATGCGGGTAAATATACAAAATTTGAAAAATTAGGCTTAAATGAAGATGAAATAAATTTTTGTATTAAAAATGGCTATACACTTGAGCATGCTGAAATGCTTTCCTGTTTTTCTTCGGAACAGCGTTCAATGATGATTAAAAATAATTATAGCAGCAGCGATATTATAAATTACAAGTATATTTTTGAACATACTCCAAGTAGATATGGTACTGAATATTTTATAAAACAAACTCAGAGAGCAGAATTATCAAGAAATATAACTCCGGATGAGGCTTTATTCTTATATTCATCGCGTATTGGTGGAGATTATGTTCATAGTGAAGAAATAGAAAACTTTGTTAAAATAAAAGATTGTCCCGATTTATCAAGAACGCTTACCAATGAAGAAGCATTTTATGCAATGAGTCATGAATATAGAGAAAAATCACAGCTGCAGCATTTTATTGAAATAAAAGAAAAATATCCTCAAATTTCAGAGAAAAATTTGGATATTGCAGTTACTCGCAATTTAAACGATGAACAAATTGAAAAGCTATTTGTAATGGAAGAACATTTTCAGAGCGTAGAACTCAGCGACAATTGGGGAAATAAATATAGCTTTAGTAAGTGGCTGGATAAAAATGGCATACAATATGAAAATATAGATGAAGAAGCATTTAAATTTTTTCAAAAGCTGGAACCTGATACCGTTCAAATTTTAGCAGACAGATTTCAAGGCGGGACTGACGGTTATATTGGATGTATGCTTCAGAAAAAAGAGTTTTTTAAAGACGTTGATTATTCAAAATTAGGTAAAAATGCAGAATTTCTTAATTTGCTGGTTAAAGAAAATACAATAAATAATAATGTAAAAATGAATATTTCATTTATCACAAATTCTGATTTTGATGCAGATGGTGCAACAAGGCTTCTTGAAGCATTTAAAAATACAAGAATAAAACAACCCAATACAAATGAATATAATTTCAGTATGCTTGCAAATATGAATGCAGGATATTATTCTTTATCTGAAATTTTAAATTCCAAATCAATTAATTTTGGAAAAACTGCCGAATTTTTGGATAAAATGAACTCTACCGAACTTAATATAGGTGGAGTTGACTGGACTTTAGCAGATATATTTAAAACAAAAAAATTACATGAGTGCATTCGTGAAGGAAATATTGATTCCGATAAAATAATACAATTGGCTGAAGCTATAAAAGAAAAACATGGTGACAGTATAAAAGCCGATGATTTAGATGAAATTGAATGGATATTAACTACAGGCTCAAAATCCCCGATTAATACGGCAGATGAATTTATGCTCGCTTATGATTATTTAAACGGCAGAAAAACTCCGGATGGCGATAAAATTTTAACCGGCAGAAAAGGCAGAATAGACAAAAGTGAACTTATGTCAAATATGCTCGGTATTGACCCGGCTTCCGTTGAATCCAATAATAGAGTTATGTTACTGAGCTTAGTCGAAAAAGGAATTGCGGGTAAACACTTATTTGAATATATTCCTGCTAAAGGTAAAATAAATCCCGCCGTAGAAGATGACCTTCACAAGTTATATCAGGCTTATGATATGGGAATAACTCCCATAGATATGTTTGTACCTTCTTTTAAAAGTGCAGATGAAGCAATAAAAGGGAAAAACAGCTTAAATCTTGAAGTAAAACAGGGTGATGTATTTCAGGTTGAAGGTGAAGATTTTATAAGAATTAAAACCTCTGATACCGAGTCTGAAAAATTAAATATATCACGAGATACTTATTTCAAACTATTTCCTCCGATTGAAAGATATGGTTCAACTCAAAATGCAATAGGCAACTGTTGGGAATTAACAGGAATTAATTCTGTTCTTTGTGAAAACGATACAAGAGCTTCTGTATTAAGACTATTTAGAGAAGAAGGCGATGATATTGTAATAAATTTCCCCAATAGCAATTATGAGGAAATAAGGTTTAAAAATGGTGAACTACCGAAAACAGCTGATGAAAGATTTCATTCTCAAGGTGCATTAGGTGTCAAAATGCTTGAATATGCCCATGGCAGAGAAATTCAGAGCGAATGGATTGAAAGGGCATATAAAAAATTTGATAATTTAATTTTAAATGCAAATGATGAATCAAGACGAGATTTTTTACAAAAAAAACTGGTTGAATTTACAGAATTTATTGAAAATAATCAAGGTAATGTTACACTTAACCTTAGTAATGGTATTGATTGGGATAAATACAACGGACAATATGACAGTATATTTTCAGAAAATAGAGATGGCGGAATGGCCAGTACTTTATATGAAAGATTAGGCTATAAAGATGCAAAAAGTATAAATTTTTATGATACATATTATAATTATTTTACAGGAACAAAAACATATAAAACAAACTCTAATTATTACAAAGTTAAGGATTTATTAAAAGATGCAAAAACATTTAATAATCATGTAGTTGCCTGGTTAAGTAAAGGACAAGGAGTTGAACAAACAGTTAAAGCAGAACTTGGTATTGTTTCACAACATGAATATAGAATTAAACCTGCAAAAATTAATGATGACGGTACTGTTGAAACCTTTAAATTAATTAATCCCTGGGGTATTACCGAAACAGAACTTACGCTTGATGAAGTGTTACAATATGGATTAGACATTCGTATAGCCAAAAAATAATATACTAAAAAGAGGTAAAAATGAAAGAAGTTAATTTAAATTCAAATAACGATATTAATAATACAATTCAAAAAAACGGTAAAAAATCACAATATGATATTTTAAAATCATCCTATAACAGGTATGTCAAAGATATTGAAAAAACAGATTTTGCAAATTCCTATACCAGATGTGAAATCGAAAGAAACATGCTTCAAAATATGTATAAACTTGCTAAAAAAGACAATAATACTTCTGAATTAGATTACATTGATGAAAGATACAATAGTTTATCCGAAAAATTTACGCAATTTGGAATTATTTTAAAAAAACTTTCTTGAGAAAATAGATTGAATATGCAATAATTAATCGGTATTGTGTGAGGTGAAAATTTTGCAAAAACTTCTTGTTGCTGATGATGATAACGAAATTAGGGAACTGTTAGAGTTTGATCTTTCTCACAGCGGTTATGTTGTTGATATAGCAAAAGACGGTGAAGAAGCTCTTAATAAAGCTTTAAAAGAAAATTATGATTTAATTCTGCTTGATGTGATGATGCCTAAAATGAACGGGTTTGATGTCTGCAAAAATATACGTTCATCAAAACCTGATATTCCGATTTTAATGTTAACGGCAAAAGGAACAATAAACGATAAAACACAAGGATTTGATTCCGGCGCGGATGATTATATTGTAAAACCGTTTGATATTCAAGAGGTTTTACTCCGTGTGCGCGCGCTTGTAAGGCGTAGTCCTTCCGTAAAAAATAAACCTTCAGTTAAACAAGAAATTCTTAGAACGGGTGATATTGAGATTTTCCCGGATTCATTAGAAACTGAAATAAAAGGAAAGCGAATAAAATTAACACCTACCGAGTTTGAAATTTTATACTGTCTTATGCAGCATTTTAATGAAGCAGTTACTCTTGCCGTACTTTTAAATGAGGTATGGGGATATAATTCTGATGATGATGTAAGAATGCTCCGTGTTCACATGGGCGGACTCCGCCAAAAAATAGAACAAAATCCTAAAATACCCGATTATTTGCAAACAGTAACAAATGTTGGTTATAAACTTACTCCGTTCGGAAATGAAACTGATTAGATAATTTTGTAGTATTATCTTGTTATGGATTATTTAGAACGCGCAAAAAAATTTAAAGCAAAAAAACGACTTGGTCAAAACTTTTTAGTCGATGAAAATATAATAGAAACTATTCTTGATACTGCCGATGTTAATAAAGAGGATATTGTTGTTGAAATAGGTTCAGGGCTTGGTTTTGTAACCGAAAATCTTGTTAACATGGCAAAAAAGGTTTATGCAATAGAGCTTGATGAAGATATGGTTGTTGAACTTTCAAAAATAAAAGCAGATAACCTTGAAATTATTCATCAGGATATTTTAAAAACGGATTTGTCACAGTTCGGAGAAAATCTTAAAATAGTTGCAAATATTCCTTATTATATTACTTCGCCTATAATTGCTCATTTACTGGGAGAAATAGATGACATTGATAATAAAAATCGAAAATCTGTTTCAGAGGTAGTTTTACTAGTACAGTACGAAGTAGCAAAACGGCTCAGCGCAAGCGAAAATTCACCGTCAAAAGAATTCGGCTTATTATCAATTTTAGCTCAATTCTACTCTGATGTTGAATTTATAAAAAAGGTAAGTGCAAAATCATTTTTCCCTTCTCCCAAAGTTGAATCTGCAATTGTTAAATTAACAGTTAAAAATGAACCTTTACTAACTCTGTCCAATTACACTTTTTTTAAAAAAGTTATTAAAAGCTGTTTCGCAACAAGAAGAAAAAATATAAAAAATTCACTTATAAATGCAGGATTTGCAAAAAATTCAGTAGAAAAAACACTAAAGGAATTACAAATTAATGAAAATCGCCGCGGCGAAACTCTTTCTATAGAACAAATGGGAAAACTATCAGAAACTCTTAAAATGAATTTATGAAAAAAATAAAAATAAAAACACCTGCCAAAATTAATCTTACACTTGAGGTTTTAAATAAACGTCAGGACGGTTTTCATAATATTCAATCAATAATGCAGACAATCAGCTTATATGATATTTTAACTTTTGAATTATCGGAAAGTAATTTTTTATCAATTAATTTAAGCGGAAATTCGGGAGAAATTCCGTATAATAGTAATAATTTAGTTTATAAGGCGGCTAATGTATTTTTTGAAAGATTAAAAATAAGTAACTGTAAATTATCGGTATTTATAGAAAAACATATTCCCGTATCGGCAGGACTTGCAGGTGGAAGCACAAATGCAGCCGGAACTTTATTGGCTTTAAATAAAGTCTTTAATAATCCTTTTGGTGATTTTGAACTTAATGAGCTGTGCTCAAAATTAGGCTCTGATTTAAATTTTTGCTTAAAAGGCGGCTGTGCATTATGTACTTCAAGGGGAGAGATAATAGAGCCTTTGCCTGCATATATTCAAAAAGTTTCTTTAATAAAACCGAAAAATCTTGGCATTAGCGCGAAAGAAGCATATACTAAATTTTCCTTGCTTGAAAATAAAGTAAATCCGGACAATACTCATAAACTTAAAAATTTGCTTATAAAAGGAGAATTTAATAATTCCTTGCTTTATAACAGTCTTGAAAAAGCATTATTGCAGGATTATCCTCAATTGCAGAAAATTAAATGCAATGTAAAAAATTCATTAATGACCGGAAGCGGTTCCGCTTTTTTTGTTCTTGAAGATAAAATCAAAAATTTTTCTGATGAAAATAACTATATGATTTATGAAAATCTGATAACAACAAAATCAGGAATCATATTTGAAGATTAACTCAGTAAAATGTTGAGGATTCATTTATTATTACCAGTACAATTCACAAGTACTCCAGTGTCTAAAATACATACCGCCGGGTCGAAAACACTCACATTTGTGATAAAATGTAGTTTTTGCTACGTTATCACCGATGTGTTTATCGCACCAGTAATGACAACTATCTTCATCGTATAATTCCCAATCGCAATTATACGCACCGCGAATTATGGTTCCTTCTTCATCTAAACAATGACAAAATGTTATTTTTTCGCTAACTGAAATATCATTAAATAAATTTAAAACATCTTCATCATTTAATTTATCAATTAATTCAAAATCCATATTACCACCTATATTTTTATCCAATTACCTAATTTTAAATCCCATTTTTTATTAAAATCCGTAAATCCGCTGTAAGGCGTAAATGTTAATTCTTCAAAATACAATTTATTTTTATAAATCATATAATCAACCCTTACAAACTTAAATTCTTTTGATAATGTCCTGCTTAATTTTACTGCTTGTTTTAATAAATCACCGGCAGGAATTTCCGTTATCAACTTTTTCCCTTGCGGGCGTAATACTAAATCAGAATAAGAAAAATCCTCATTATAAACACAAATTTTATGTTTATCTTTAATTTGAATATCAACAAATATTTTAGGCATCCCGCTAAAACAAAATATTTCTATTGACTCAGGTACTTTGCATACTGCTTCCAACATATAAGGTTCTATAAGGAGCTTTGGAACTATACCTTTATATTGCATTTCAAAGCCTTCATAACACCAAAACTCTTCTTCAAGCCAGCCTGTAATATTTTGTTTTACTGTATTAAACAATTGATTGTTTGATAAAAAATCATTTTTATTTTCTACAATATAATGCCACTTGCACCCGTGATTACACTTTATTACAAAGCTATTAGGAAGTTTTTCAAAATTTATTTGGTCAAAGTAAGTTGAAACATCATTTATGTCATTGCAATGATAATTAGGTATAATCTGCAAAACAGGTTTTAAATATTCCGCCCCTATTTTTTCACGAATAAAATCTCTTACTTTTACTTTATCCGTACAATCTCGCATTAAAGGTGTTATACCATAAATCTTTATCCATTGAATTTTTTCATTAAAGGTTTTAGGATTTTTCAAATTTAAATTCTTTCCTGTTCGGTATTTAAAAATTTTTTTTAAATATTTAGCATACTCGCTCTTAGGCAGATTGTAGAGAAAATCGTAATCCCACGGCGGTTCACTTATTTTGTATTTGCTAAAAATTTTGAATATATTGTTCATGTTTCTTCTTATTTTTTCATATTTTAGTATTTAAAAAAATCCTGAAAATTTAAAACTTTCAGGCTTGCTGCGTATAATATAGCCTTTTTTTATTTCGGCAAATTACTTTTAAAGCAGAACAATTAATGTAACCGCTTTTTAATTCACACTTCTTTTATTTGGATTTATAATATTAAATAAATACTGCTTTTTTTACAAAAGCACTATTGTCATTTTGTTAAAAATTAATTATGTATATTTCTTTTAACAAAAAAATATTACAACACAATTATGTATTTGTCAACACAAATGTGCTGATATTATAAAAAGAAAAAGGTAAAATGTTTTCAAATAAAATAAGAACAATAAGAAATGTATTAGAACTTTCACAAAAGGAACTTTCAAAAGAAATTGATATTCCTGAAAGAACAATAGCATCATACGAATTAGGCAGAGCACCTTCTATTCTTTTTTTGCTCAAAATATGCCAAAAATATAATATTAATGCAAATTGGTTTGTCACAGGTAATGGAGAAATGTTTAATAATTCATCATCAACCATAGGAAGCCGTATTGATGATATTAAAAATAAGAATAATTTATCGAATAAACAATTTGCTGAAATACTGAATATAACCGAAAACGAGTTAAAAGATATCATTGAAAATAAAATAAAACCAAACATAGATATATTAAAAAATTTAAAGAATAATTTTAATATATCTATTGATTGGCTTATTATGTAATCTGATTATTTAATATCTTTATAAGAACCTGTAAATTTATCGCTATAAGATGTATGAAGCAGTTTATGAGCCTCGTGGCTTCCCGGTTTACCACCTAAACATTCATTATACAGTTTTATTATATCGGGATTTTTATGTGATTTTCTGTATTCAAGCTGAGTATCCTCTTTATATAAGCCTTCTGCCCGTCTTTCCTTTATTTTGGAATCATCACAGCTTATGGGCTGACCTCCGCCATTAACGCAGCCGCCGGGACATGCCATGACTTCCAGAATATGAAAATCTGCTTTTCCGGTCTTTATTTCCTGTATTGATTTTTCAGCTTCTTTTAATGTTGATACCACCCTTACTTTAACTTTCTTTCCTTTTATATCAATAACAGCGTCTTTTGTTCTTGAGGAGGAATCAACGCCTCTTAACGGTTTTATATCTATATCTTTAAGTTCTTCTCCCGTTACATAATAATATGCAGTTCTGACAGCAGCTTCTGCAACACCGCCGGAGGCTCCAAAAATAGTACCTGCTCCCGAGTACAAACCAAACGGCGAGTCAGCTTTTTCATCTTTTAGTTTTTTAAAGTCAATGCCTGCCGATTTAATCATTTTAGCAAATTCTTTTGTTGTAAGAACTATATCAGTTTGACCATATAACTGTTCTCTTATTGCTTCATACTTTTTAGCCGTACAAGGCATAACTGAAACAACAGCTATATCTTCTTTTTTGTAACCTTCATAATATTTAGGTAAAAATTCTTTTATAACAGGTGAAAGCATACCTTGAGGCGATTTACAGCTTGATAAATGCTGAAGCATATCGGGATGCTGTGTTTCCATATATCTTACCCACGCAGGGCAGCATGATGTAAACATAGGAAGTACACCGCCTTTTGTCAGTCTTTCAACAAGCTCATTTGCTTCCTCAGTAATTGTCAAATCAGCCGAGAAATTAGTATCAAAAACAAGATTAAAACCTAGTCTTCTTGCAGCAGCATATATCTTGCCTATTGTATTATCACCGGCTTCAAGATTAAACTCTTCTCCAAGTGCAATACGAACTGAAGGTGCTATTTGCAATACAACCTTTTTCTCCGGATTATGTATTAAATCCCAGACTCTGTCTATATCATATTTTAATGTTATTGCGCCTGTCGGGCATACAGCTTGACATTGACCGCAAAATACACAATCAACCTGACTTAAATATCTTCCGTTCATAGGCTGTACTTTCGTTTTTGAACCTCTATTTTCAAAACCTAATACGCTATGACCTTGAAATTCACTGCAAGCTCTTACGCATGCTCCGCAGAGTATGCATTTTGAAGGGTCACGTACCAGTGAAGGGTTAAATGTATCAACAGGTTCATATTCTTCTTCTTTTAATTTAGGAAAACGAATATCTTCAATTCCATATTCTGCTGCATACTTTTGAAGTTCACATTTACCTGATTTATCACACGTTAAACATTCTCTTTTGTGGTTGGCAAGAAGAAGTTCAAGGACAGTTTTTCTGATTTTTCTGATTTTTTCAGTATTTAAACTGACTTTTATTCCTGCTTCAGGCGGCATTGTACAGGAAGAATTAATCATTTTTCTTCCATTCGGATATTCGACTTCAACTACACACATTCTGCAAGCACCAAAAGATGTTAAATCAGGTCTGTAGCAAAACGTCGGAACGTTAAAACCTGCTTTTTTTATAACCTCTAATAAGTTAGCTTCATCCGTAAATTCAGCTTCCGTTCCTTCTATAAATAATGTTTTTTTATCTGTCATAATTTTTTCCTTTTTATTTCAACTCTATTGCTTTGAACGGGCAATTATTCAGGCATGCTTCGCACTTAATACATTTTGATTGATCAATTTTATGCGGATTTTTTACAGTGCCTTCAATTGCTCCAACAGGACAGTTCCTTGCACATTTTGTACAGCCTTTGCATTTTGCTTCGTTAATAACGATTGTTTTCATTGCGCTGCAAACACCTGCCGGGCATTTTTTATCCTTTATATGGGCAATATATTCATCTCTAAAATACTTTAGTGTTGAAAGAACAGGATTAGGAGCAGTTTTTCCCAGACCGCATAAGGAACCGTCTTTGACTGTATTTGCAAGTTCTTCCAAAACGTCTAAATCCTTCATTTCACCTTTTCCGGCAACAATTTTTTCAAGAATTTTAAGCATATTCTTTGTACCTTCACGGCAAGGAACACATTTTCCGCAGCTTTCGTTTTTGGTAAAATTCATAAAAAATCTTGCAACTTCAACCATGCAGGTATCTTCAGCCATAACGACAAGACCGCCGGAACCAACCATTGCACCTGCTTTTGTAAGGCTTTCATAGTCCATTTGCAGATCTAAATGTTGTTCAGTTAAGCATCCGCCTGAGGGCCCGCCTATTTGAACAGCTTTAAATTTTTTACCTTTTCTTATGCCGCCACCTATATCAAAAATAATTTCTCTTAATGTTGTTCCCATTGGAACTTCTATTAAACCGGTATTATTAACTTCACCTGTTAATGCAAAAGTTTTTGTTCCTTTAGAAGTTTCTGTACCCATTGAACTAAACCATTTTGCGCCTTTTCTCATAATAACCGGAACATTTGCAAGAGTTTCTACGTTATTAATTAATGTAGGACGTTGGAACAAACCTTTATTTGCAGGGAACGGCGGTTTAGGACGGGGCATTCCTCTTTCTCCTTCAATAGAAGCAATAAGTGCTGATTCTTCACCGCAGACAAATGCGCCTGCTCCTTCTTTTATATGTAGTGTAAAGGAGAATTCCGAACCCAATATATTTTTACCGAGGTAATTTCTTTCTTCCGCATCAGAAATAGCTTTTCTTAAACGTTTAATAGCAAGCGGATATTCCGCTCTTACATATATATATCCTTCATCAGCACCAATAGCGAAGGCTGCAATTGCCATACCTTCCAAAAGTTTATGAGGATCGCCCTCCATAACACTTCTATCCATAAAAGCACCGGGGTCGCCTTCATCACCGTTACAAACCACGTATGATTTTCCTCCTCGGTTTGCAGCGGTAAATTTCCATTTTAAGCCGGTAGGGAAGCCTGCTCCGCCTCTGCCTCTTAATCCGGAATCAAGTATTTCTTTTATTACAGCATCGGGATTATTTTCTTTTATAATATTAGCTAAAGCTTCATAACCATGTACTGCAATAGCTTCATCTATTGATTCCGCATTAATATGTCCGCAATTTTCCAATGCAGTTCTGGTTTGTTTTGCATAAAAATTTATATCTTCATTTTTATGAACGTGTTCATTTGTTTTTGGATCTGTATATAATAATCTTTCAACAGGTTTATTGTTTATTATGTGGCTTTTATATATTTCTTCAACGTCTTCTGGTTTTACCTTAACATAAGTAATATGTTTATCAGGAATAACAACAAGAACGCCCTGTTCACAAAATCCGTGGCAGCCTGTCGGTACAACCGTAACTTTATCATAAGCAGTTAATTTTGCAACATCGGCACCGAGTTCTTTAAATTTTTCTATAACTTTTAATGAACCGTTTGCACTGCAGCCGGTTCCCGCACAAACCAAAACTCTCAGCCCTTGTTTTTTTAATTGTTCTTCCGCTTTTTTTTGTTCGTCTTTTATATCAATTGTTATCATATTATGCTTCCTCTTTCATTAGGGTATCTATAATCATGCTTACTGCTTCCGAGGTCATTTGAGGATACACTTTTTCATTTATGACCATAACGGGAGCAAGCCCGCAGGCTCCAAGACAGCTGACGGTTTCCAAAGAAAACAGACCATTTTCTGTTGTGAATTTTCCGTCTTTTAATTTTAGCTTATTTTTTACAGCATTCAATACAGGCATTGAACCTCTAACGTGACATGCTGTTCCGTCACATACTTTTATTTCATATTTGCCCTTTGGCTCCAGTGAAAATTGTGCATAAAATGTTGCCACACCAAAAACAGTTGCAGGAGATAAACCTTCTATTTTTGTTCCAATATAAATCATTGCTTCTTCGGGAAGATATTTAAATTCCTCCTGTACCTTCTGCAAAATTGCTATTAAATTTGACTTTTTACTCTCAAAACCTGTGATAATATCATCAAGTTTCTTTGTGTCAATTTTTAAAGTACTTTCTACCGCCATTCAACACTCCGTTTCTAAATTAATTTCCTTTTATATCAATTATACCATGAGCATATTTTTTTAAAATTAATATTAATTTCCTTAAATTTTTCCCCGCATAAATGTTTTTGTTTGAAATACTTTACAGTTGAATTTTTCCTTCAAATATTCAATTGCGGCTTTTGTATTACAGCTTTTTGAACAGGTAAAAAAATCTACTGCCGCATAATTGTACTCGGGCCAGGTATGTATTGTAAGATGGCTTTCCGAAATTACTACAACTCCGCTTATTCCGTATGGAGAAAATTTATGAAAGCATTTTTCTATTATTGTAGCTTTTGCTATTTTTGCTGCTTCAAGCATTAAATTTTCAACTTTTTCTATATCATTTAAAATTGAGCTGTCGCACTCCTGATATTCAACTAAAATATGCCTGCCTAAATAATTTTTCATTTAATTCCAATATCTCCAGCCATTTAAATAATATTCCAGTATTTTTGGTCTATCAAGTGTTGAATATTGAATTTTATCTTTTTGTACATCTTTTTCAAGCTTAAAAGCATTTAACACAACTTCATTATCAATAAATTTTGTTTCAACATTTATATTTATATTATTTATATCGTATTTTAAATTTGATGCCATTATAAAACCCCAATCACCAAAAGACGGAACGTATATATGATAAGGATATGTATGATTAAATCCTGCTGCTTTTAAGCTTTCATTAATACACCAGAATGCTTCGGTACTGAAAAACGGACTCGTTGCCTGGGTTACAATTATCCCGTGAAAAGATAATTTTTTCTTTAATATTTTATAAAATTCTCTTGAGTATAGTCTTGCAAGCGAGGAATTATTAGGATCCGGCAAATCAACTATAATAACATCGTAAAATTTATCAGTATTTTCTATAAACTTAAATGCATCTTCATTTTTTATTTCTATTTTTTTATTATGAAAACTATTTTGGTTTAATTTTGTAAAATACTTGTTATTTTTAGCTAAATCAGTCATTTCTTTATCTAAATCCACAACCGTTATATTTTTAACATCATTATATTTTAGTATTTCTCTTGCGGCTAATCCGTCGCCGCCTCCTAATACAAGTATATTGTCTTTGTTTTTTGCCAGCGATAAAGGTATATGAACAAGCAATTCATGGTATCTGTATTCATCTATAGAGGAAAATTGAACATTTCCGTCTATAAACAGTCTTATATCTTCTTTATTTTTAGTCATTACAAGTTTCTGATAACGGGTCTGCTTTGAAAATATTACTCTGTCTTCAAAAATATTATTCTCCCATTTTTTTACCAGCTCTTTTGAGCATAAAAATAAACCTCCTAAAAAAACAGATATTAATATAATTAAACATACTAATTTTACTGATTTTTTCCGAAGTATTTTATCTTTAAACCAATAAAAATTCATTATTGCGACAATCAGGTTTAAAAATCCCGCTAAAACCGAGCTTTCAAAAACTCCCAGATATGGCAGCAAAATAAACGGGAATACTATTGTTGCAATAAACGCTCCTAAGTAATCCAAAGATAAAACATTTGAGATATTATTTTTTAAATCATAATATTTTTCCATTATTCTTGTTAATAAAGGAATTTCGAGTCCTATTAAAATTCCTATTGCAAGAAGGAACAATATCATTACAGAGTAATATATTGTTTCAATAGTGTAAGCAAAATAAAGTACCGGTACGCAAAGTCCGCCTATAATTGCAAGTAATACTTCAACAAATATAAAGCAATAAATCAAGTTTTTGTTTATAAGTCTTGAAATAAGCGTACCAAGCCCCATTGCCGTCATTGTTAAACCTATTACGACAGAAAATTGTTTTATACTGTCACCTAAAAAATAAGAGGAAACACTGCCTATTAAAAGTTCATATATAATAGTACAAAAACCAACAATAAAAACAGATAACAATAAAATTAACGCTTCTTTAGACGATAGAGTATTTTTATTTTCCACCATTCAAGCCTCTTTTTGAAAATCTGCTGCCGCCTGTACTGTCTTCTCTGTTACTGGGTGAAAAACTTTCATCATAGTGCCTTATATAAAAGAAGGAGTGATGATGATGAAATCCTCTGTAGCCTGAATAACCGTATCCTTGCTCCGCATAAATAAAACATCCGGTATATATAACAGACAAAATTGCGATTACCGTACAATATATTATTGTTTCTTCCAATTTATTCATATTTTTAAATCCTATAGTGCTTCTACCCAAATACAAAAAATGAATAAAGGAATTATCCATAATAGATATTTGGGTTCTAAATCAATCCAGTCAAAAAATTTATCCCAAACTTCTCCTTTAAACCAATCTCGATTTTTACGCAGCCAAAATATTAATAATAAAATTAATAAAATTGTTCCCATTTCCAAATGCGGTATATAACTTGCTTTTAGTCGATATATCGTAACTTGAATATTATTAGATATTTTAGCATTAGCGTTATCATCAGGATTAAAAAGAAGATAATATTTACCTTTTTCACTAAAGGTAATATAGGCTTTCATTTTTCTATCGCCTTCGCTCCAGTGTCCGTCTGCATCATATCCTTCTTCTTCCCACAAATCTTTGCCAAATTCATACAAAGTATCCTGATTTTCGTCAAGTACTTCAACTGAAATATATTCTGATGAATTTTTACCGCTATAATATGCCTCTATTTTATAAATTGCACTTTTTTTATCAATTATAACCGGGCCTACAAAATTATTTTTGCTTACATTATAATATTGTTTTTTTATTACGGAATGTTCTAATTTATCGGCGGTAAAAAGACATAAAACACTGAATATGCCTATAATAATACAAAGATTATTTATAAATATGTCTTTTTTTAGTTTGCTAAAAACATCAATTTTCATTACAAGTAATCCTTAAACAAGCACGGTAAAATCAACCATAAAGAATATTAAAAGAGCAAAACTTACTACAGTTATAAATTCTATTAAGCCGGCACCCGTGTTGTTTTCTTTTATTAATTTATTTATATTTTTAATTATTATGTTACATAGTATAAATCTTATTGATGGCAGTAAGAAAACTATAGACAATAAATCGACTAAATATAAAGCAGCTCCTCTTTGCCAATCCGGAACATCGCCTAATGTAGCTTTCATTAAAATTAATCCTATTGCAATAATATTCCCGCCTAATGCAATACCGACAGCATAATTATCTTTTTCAAGCTCCTCGTGTATTGAATAAGGTGTTATTAAATCATAAATTTTAAAAAATATGAATAAAAATAACATGCCTGAAACATAATAAATAAGAGAAGATATAAGACCGCCGTATTCTCCTGTTACGCAGGCTGCAATAATTAATCCGGAAGCCAAATAAATTCCGAAATGAACTGCAGCTGTACCTATATTTTTATCTTCAATCATTTCTTTAGCACTATCGAATTTATAAAGCACTACTTTATCGGCAATAATGCCTGAAATATTCATTAAGACTATCCCCAAAACCGAATATAGTACATACATTAATAAATCGTACTTAAAGTTTTGAGCAGTTGGTCCTATAAATGAGCCTGTTAAAACAGCGGTTATTCCGAGCATATATCCTGAAAATGCAATAACAGGAACACAATTATCTGCTTTTATTTGTTCTTCTATTTTATACGGATAAAATTTATTAAATAAAAGTTTTGAAATAAAAAGCATTATGCAAGATACAAATACATATATTAAACTTGTTAAAACAGGATTTTCCATTTAAATTTTCCTCTATTCGCCTTTATTTGATAATACCGTTATTTGAGAAGGTTTCATTTTCTGGCAATAATATACAGCATACTCCTTCCCCCATTTTTCAACGGAAATTATTTTATTATCTTGTTCAAAATCCCAGTAATAAAATTTTTCGCTTTTTTTATCGTCGCAAAATCTGTAAAATACTGCACTATCTGACTCAGTATAGAAGAAAGTTTTTTGTTTATATTTTACATATCCTTCTTCTTCATCATCTATTTTTTCAAGGGAATCCGATAATTCAATTTCATGTAATTTCAATGTTTCTAAAACAATACTTACATTAACATAATCATCAACTTCAACATCAACAAAAACTTTTTCTTCGCTTCCTTTATCGCATTCAAGCTCATACCAATAATAATCACCTTCCCTGTAAAGATGTTTAGCTAAAACTTTTAATGTTAATTCATCGGCATTTTCACCGACACCTGTCAGTTTAAATACACCGCCTTTTTCGACATTAACAATATTTAATTCTTTTTTTTGTTTATCAAAATTACTTTTTTGATTGTATAAAACAATACTTCTATTAATAATTATCAACAAAAAAATAAGCGAAAGAACAGCAAATCCCCAAATTGGTCTGAAAATAAATGCGCAAGTTAAAATAGTGATAACTATGATAACGAATGTTAGTTTTGGGTCAAATCTGTCATAACTCATAATAACTCCTTAACGGTTTTCTTCCCTATAGCTTGATTTTTCAGGCAGTAATTTCATTTTTAATTCATCAAGCGCATTTTGTACATCAGGTGAATAAGAAGTTCCTATTGCCTGATTAATTTCTTTATCAATATCACTTTCAAGATATAACATTTCATCATAAGCGGAAGCAAGTGCTTCTTCCTCCTGAATTTTTGTTTTCATATCTTCAAGCATTGCAGTTGTAGATTCAGAGCCTATAGATACAAGCTGCTGATTAATTTTCTTTGTCGATTTTGCAACCTTATATCTTGCTTTCATTGTATTAAGTTCAGATTCCCAACGATTAATATTAGATTTTAAATCGGTAATTTTAGCTTCCATTTTTTGAGCCATAATATCATAATGATTAATATCGGCAGTTAATTGAGTCAGCTCTTTAACAGCGTTATTTTTCTTTATTATAGCTTCAGCGGCAAGTCTTTCTGCTTCTTGAACGGACAATTTGCCGATTTTTGCATTTTGCAGAAGCATTAATGCTTTTCTTTCATAATCTGCAGCAATTTGTTTTTTCTCCTCAATCTGCCGTTTTGTTGTAATAGATATGGCTTTTATTTCTGCTAATCCTTTTAAACTTTCGTCATAATTTTGTTTTAAATCCCGCACTGATTGCTCCGCAAGTTTTATAGGGTCTTCAAATTTTGATAACAATGAATGCGCATTTGATTGAACAAATTTAAAAAATCTTTTTATTAAACTATACATAATAAAATTTCTCCTTATTTAGCAAATTCCAATAATTCATCGGCATACTCAGCCATTGCAAGAGAAAGACTGTCTATTGAGCCTTTTAATTCATTTAAATCCAAATTTTTTAACTGCAGGGTATCTCTATATATAACCATTGTAGCTTCTTCATCAATAACAAATGCACCGTGCACCAAACATCTGTTCATTTGTAGCAGCCTTAGCAGCATTGCCGAATTTTGCTTATGTTCTTCTTTTAAATAAAATATTAACTGTTCCAAAATCAAAATAGGACTTTCGCAATCTATAACAAGATTATTAATTCCCATTCTTTTATTTGAAATAACAACAATTTCGGTCTGCCCTACCTCGCTTGATATTTCATAACCGAGTTCATTTAAATATTCTTTTACTTTTTCAAAATCAGCCATAAAGTACTCCTTTTACACTAATTGTAATATACTTGTTATTTCGTGTCCTAAACTTAATAAAATTTATTGTAACAAAAAATTCATATTATATTGCATTCTGTCAATTTTCACAAATTAGTTTCTTTTACAAAATCATAAAAGTAAGGATGGAAGAATGAATATTAACAACTTTAATGGTGTGCAAAATTTTTTTGTTTCAAAAAGCCTTGAAACGGATAACAAGAGTAAAAATCAAAATTTAATAAATAACCAAACGGCAGAAATAATACAAATGCCGTCAAAACAAATGGTTGATGCACAAACTGCTCTGGCAAATTATAAAGTAACTAATCCTAATGTATCTTTTAAAGGTACATGGGTTTTTATGACAGATGAAGAACTTAAAAAGAAACAAAGTGAATTTGCACATAAATATTATTCTTTACCCGAAGATTGTACATTAAAGAACAGTTTAGGCAAGTATTGTTTTAGTCCGTATCAGCTGCACAAATACAATGTTGATTTCGCTCTGAATGTTATTTCAAACCCTAAAATGGTTAATAATGCAGCCGTATGTAATATGATAAAAGAAATAAATGACGGTGATAAGTTAGAAGTAGCAAATAAAATTATCTCCGATGATAGATTGCTTGATAATTATCAATTTATGACAGGAAGAAACAACTGGTGGGATATAGGAGCTCAAAGAGTAATTGAATGCACAAATTGGGAAACTATTAAAGAAATTAAAGAATTAATTTTTAACGAAGATAATTTAAATAATCAAAAACTTATGTCAAATGCAAGCTGCATAATCCCTTTAATAAAAATGAAGCATGAGTATAAAACCAACGATTATCAACAAAAATTTATAAAAGAATTATTAGCTGATAAAAACGCGAAAGAATCAGGTTATTTTATGGAGGGTGCAAAATATATTACAGATCTTATTAAAACACCAAAACAGCTTGAATTTGCAAAAAAAGTTATGACAACAGATTATCTGCATAATCCGTTTTTTATGGGGTCAGGCTCGGTAATTATTCACAACGTTGATGATCCTAAATGCTCCGAAATAATTGAACATATTACAAATGATGAAGAAATATGCAATAACAAATATTTTATGGATGGTATTCAGCCTATAGCCTGCTTTCCTCACGGCGATTTAAAAGAAACTTTAAAAATAATAGATGATAAAGAATTAACGGCACTACAGAAATTGATTCTTTTAGATACTCATCCCGTTGGTTCAATGTATATAAGTGATAACGACTGGATAATTTTAAAAAGTATGGGAATATCCGGTTTTAAAAACTATAATAAAGCAATTGGCATGGAAAATGCACGTAAACAAGATGTAAAAGATTTGCTATTACCTATAAAATATGCTGATCTATTTAAAATGGAGGATTTTCAAAAATTAACTCAGTCACAAAAATCTGTAGTGATGGGTAAATTTCCTCCCGATGGGAAACTAAACGCTGAAATAAAAGCTTTAATATCAGATTTCTTAAAATTTAATAAAATAATCGGATTAGAAAATGCGGAAAAATTAACAGATAATGATACACAAACTGCCGCAACATTTATCGACCTGTATAAAAAACAAAATATAAACGAAATACCGCGAGAAAGCAAAAAGAAATTATTAAAAGAACTTGTTGCCTCTCAAGAAGGTTTATTTAATATCTCAGACGAAATGAAACAAATGTTTCCTATAATTCCGACAAACAAGGAGGATTATTGTAAATTGCTGCCTGAGGTTATTCGTTCTTTAGGTATTGATACCGGTCTATTAACACGCAAGAATTTTAATGAAAATTTGAATAATATTGCTTCAACTCTTGAAAATACATCCGGAAAAGCATTTAAATATCTTAAAATAACTCAAGAATACTCTAAAGATGAATTTATTAAAGATACTTTAGATAAAATTAAAAATTTACCTGAGGAAGAAAAACAAAAAGTATTTGATTACTTTGGTTTTGAATTATATGAGCATGAAGTAGAGAAAAAAGATAAAACCAAAATAACTATTTGTTCAATTTCAGGTTATCCCGTAAATCAAAATAACGGCAAAAAGTTATCTCAAATTGATAACCCGCAAACGAGAGCAGTTATAGAAGATTTAAGAGCATATGTTATAAAATTTACCAAAAATAATAAAATAATATGCTCACATAAACAATTAGAACAGCAGCTGAATGAATTAATTAAAGCACTTCCTGAATTAAGACCTTCTATAGGCTGTTTTCAAGCAGGCATGTATGGAACAGAAGGCTCTCATCAGTTTGATGTATTTACACATTCCCTGAAAGTAATGCAGGGTATCGTTAGAGACCCTAAATATAAAGAATTAAAAGACCCTTCCGATAAAAAAATAATGCTTCTTGCTGCACTGTTACACGATATAACAAAAGAAGAAGGAGCAACGGATAGAAAACATGCCGGTAATTCAAGTTTTGACGCTTCATTAATCATAAAAAAACTGAAATTAACAAAAGAAGAAGAAATAAAACTTTATACTCTTATAAAAAGTCATGAGTGGCTTGGGTATGTAAATAGTGCAACAACAGAAAAAGAACGCATCAAAAGACAACAGTCCGTTGCTTATGATTTAAGACATGATAACCTGTTTGATATGGCTTTAATATTTGCTCATGCAGATTTAAAAGGTGTAAATGACGAATTTCACGATATAAAAAATGAAAAAAGAATATCAAAAGTCGATGGAATTACAAGAAGCTACGGTGAAGCCGCCGAGTTTCATGCTGAAAAAATAAGACAGTATATTGAACAATTAAAACCCTCACAGCCATTACTGCCGGTGACAAAAATCCCGTCGGCGGATACAATTTCACAATCAATAACAGAAGTACACCCTGACGGCAGTACAAATATAAAAGGAGTTTATAAAGATAAAGACGGGCTTATTGTTATAAAATATAACGAACTTGAAAATGAAAATTTGGAAAAAATAGGCTTTCCCAAAGGTAGTATTACAAGTGGCATAAAAGCAACAGGCGTTGCCTCAAAATATGACGAAAAATTTCATTCCTGGAATGATGTATTTACTGATGTAAATACAGGCAATATTAAGTTTTTTGCTCACGGTCTTGAGGCTCCTAATCAACTTACCAAATTTGATGCATTTTCTTTGATTAATTCGGATGTACTTTTATCGGCAAGCTACGCTGAACGCCCTGAAAGCAAATACAGGTTTTTCAGACCTCAGGGAATATTGCTTGATTGTGATACAAAATATGTTCACGGTGGCGGTGAAACAGATGCAGGCTCGGGAACGGGAAAATTTATAAATAAATTTAAGGAAAATTACATCTTTGGCGGATATAGAGAAGGCGACAGAAAATTTATTTCAAATCTTATAAAAACGACATTGAAAGATGATATCAAAACCGATGAAGATTATATTAAATTTGTAGATGAACATAAAAATGATTCTTTACTTAAAATTGATGAAGAAAAAAGAAATGAACTAATAAAAGCTTATGCCGGAATAAAATCAAAAATCAGAAAAGGCAAAAGAGAATACAATGAAATGTATATATCAAACCCTAAATCTCCTATGGCTGTATTTGCTTATGCAGAAAATTATAATGAAAAAATATCCAATCCGATTGAATTTTTACACAGAAAAGAAAAATGCGCATACGAAACAAAACCGGTTAATGAAAGAACAGAATTTTTAAGACAATATGCTCTTGAGAAAAACTTACCGTTTATAATTTTCGGTGATTAGGAAAGAAATAAAAATGAATATTAACAGTATTAATAATGTACAAAATTTTTCTTTATTAAAACATTTAAAATCTGATAGCACAATTAAAAATCCTAATTTAACAGCTGATGAAATGTATGAACCTAAACAAAAACAAATGGTTGATGCGCAAACAGCTTTAGCAAGCCATACAATACCTAAAATTAATATGTCATTTAAAGGGAGTATGCCTGAGTCGCCTAAAGAAATGACTGATGAAGAATTTGAAAAATTTAAAGAAATACTTAATGGTACATTAGGGCTGAATAATATTAGTTCCTTTTATAAATTAGATTTAAACGAGGAAAAATTAAAATTATTGAACAATACAAAATTACGGCAGTATATTGCAAATACCTATGTTAAATTCATTCGTACTTTTGATTCTAATTATGACGATAAAGTTGTACCTTCAAATAAAATAAATGATGAACTTTTTGATACTTTATTAAAAATAGGCTTATCTTTTTTAAATGATAATGATGTTGCAGGTATAAACAATCTGTTAAATAATAAAAATCTTAGTAAAAATACAGCGTTATTAAATTTTTCTCTGGATATGTTTTTTGCTATTGACAAAATGAGTACAGAAAGCAAAAAACTTATGGACAGAATAATTTTTAATTCTGATTTACTCAAAAGTAAATCGCTAACGGATTATGGTGCATATATGATTATGGCGGTTAGCTCCAAAGAACAAGATGATATTGCAAATAAAATTTTAGATAACCCAGAATTATATGATAATGAAATTTTTATGAAAAATGCAATTTTTATTATTCAAGGTCTTAACTCATATTTAATAAATGATAAAAGATTAAATTTAGCAAATGCAATTGTTGATAATAAAAAATTTTATTCAAATAAATATTTTATGCCTTGCGTTCAATTGTTAATGAACAAAGAATACAGCGTTGAAGAAGCAGAAAAAGTTTTAGAATTAGCTAATGGCAAATTAACGGGAAATCAAATAGTTTGTATTATTGACGACGAGGATAAAATACAATATGAAGATTGCCAAAAATTGAATAAAACAATAGGTTTTGCAAATGCAGACAGGTTATCACTTTATGATACCAAAACAGCGGTAAAATTTGCAGATTTATACAAAAAACAAAATACCAACGAAATATCACGAAAAACTAAAAAAGAATTACTAAAAAATCTCCTTTCTCAAGATGATTTTTTATTTGCTTTTTATTCTTCTAATATGAAAGAAATGTTTCCCATAATTCCTACTAATCAGAGAGATTATTGCGAACTTTTTCCGTCTATAGTAAGTTCATTAGGGCTTAATACCAATGTTCTGCTAGATAAACATTTTACTGAAGAATTAAATCAGCTTGGTAATACACTTGCTAAAATTTCAGATGAAGATTTTAAAAATCTTGATATAAAACAGTCTTATTCAAAAGATGAATTTATTGATGATGTATCAAATAAAATAAAAGATTTATCGGACGGGGAAAAACAAAAAGTATTTGACTACTTTGGTTTTGAATTATATGAACATGAAGTAAATAAAAAAGATAAAACAACATTAACAGTTTGTTCAATTTCAGGCTATCCCGTATGTTTAAATCCTGAAAGTTCACTGAGCAGAAAAAAATTATCCCGAATTGAAAATCCGCAAACGCTTGCTGTCATTGAAAATTTAAGAGAAAATATAATTAAATTTACTAAAAATAACAAAATTACCTGTAAAAATGAAGCACTTGCAAATGACCTTAATAACATAATTAATGCACTGCCTGAATTAAGAACTTCTATAGGCTGTTTTCAAGCAGGAATGAAGGATACCACAGGTTCTCATCAGTTTGATATATTTACGCATTCTCTAAAAGTAATGCAGGGTATTGTTAAAGATCCTAAATATCAAGTATTAAGCAGCAATGATAAAAAGATAATGCTTTTAGCTGCACTATTACACGATATAACAAAAGAAGAAGGAACTACTGACATAAAACACTCTGATAATTCAAGTTTTGATGCTTCTTTTATTATTAAAAAATTCGGATTATCAAAAGATGATGAAATAAAACTTTATACACTTATAAAAAGTCATGAGTGGCTTGGTTATGTAAATAGTGCTGAAACTGAAAAAGAACGTATAAAAAGACAGCAAAGCACTGCTTATGATTTAAGACATGATAACCTTTTTGATATGGCTTTGATATTTACTCATGCCGATTTAAAAGGGGTAAATGATGAGTTTCACGATAAAAAAAATGAAAAAAGAATATCAAAAGTCGATGGCATTACAAGAAGTTTCGGTGAAGCAGCAGAGTTCCACGCTGAAAAAATAAGACAATATATAGAAGAACTTAAACCCTCACAGCCATTGTTGCCCGTAACAAAAATACCTTCTGCCGGTACGATTTTACAAGCAATAACGGAAGTACACCCTGATGGCAGTACAAATATACAAGGAGTTTATAAAGATAAAGACGGGCTTGTGATACTGAAGTACAACGAACTTAAAAATGAAGATTTGGAAAAAATAGGATTTCCAAAGGGAAGTATTACAAGGGGAATAGAAGCAGAAGGTGTTGCTTCAAAATATGATGAAAAATCATATTCCTATTATGATATAAAAACTAAAGTAAATACGGGTAATATAAAGTTTTTTGCGCATGGTTTAGATCATCCTAATCAATTAGTCAAATTTGATGCATTTTCTCTTATTAATTCCGATGTACTTTTATCTGCAAGCTATGCTGAGCGTCCCGAAAGTAAATACAGATTTTTCAGACCGCAGGGAATAATACTTGATGTTGATACAAAATATGTACACGGAGGCGGTGAAACAGATTCAGGCTCAGGTACGGGAAAATATATTGATGATTTTAAACAACGGTATCTCTTTGGCGGCGAGCGTGAAGGTGACAGAAAATTTATTTCAAACCTTATAAAAAATACTTTAGATATCAGCACCGATAAAGACTATATTGATTTTGCCGACAAGCATAAAAATGACTCTTTTCTTGGAATTGAAGAAGAAAAGAGAAATAAACTTATAAAAGCTTATGCCGGAATAAAATCAAAAATCAGAGAGGGAAATCGAGAATACAATGAAATGTATATATCAAACCCTAAAACTCCCATGGCTGTATTTGCTTATGAAATGGATGAAAATGTCGCTGATACAGGTAATCCTATAGAGTTTTTACACAGAACGGAACAAACAGAATATGAAAAAAACGCCAAAGCAAAATCTGTACAGGAACGTACTGAATTTCTGCGTCAATATGCTCTTGAAAAACATTTGCCCTTTGTTATTTTTGGTAATTAAATTTTATGCCTGATATCGGATTGTATATTGTAACGGGATAATATATAATTTCTTTCGTCAGGTAATAATATGGAAAATAAAAAAATTGATGTAATAGTAATAGGGGCAGGTCCCGCCGGAGTTAGTGCAGCCGTTACGCTTGCAAGAGCCGGAAAAAAAGTATTACTTGTTGATAGAAGTGATAAAGCCGGTGATAAAAATGTTTTTGGCGGTTGTATATATGCAAAGCAGACTGCTGAAATTTTTCCCGAATTTTGGAAAACGGCTCCTGTTGAAAGAAGTATTACGGAAGAAAAAATTATAATGCTTAATGATTATAACTCGGTTGATTTTTCTTACCGATTTTCATCAAAAGGTTCATATAAAGCTTTTACCGTAGTACGCTCAAAATGGGACAGATGGTGCGTTGAACAGGCAGAAAAAGAAGGAGTATATTTTGCTCCGAAAACACTTGTAAAAGAACTCTTAATTGAAAACGGTAAAGTATCGGGTATTATAACGGAATCGGAAAAATTTCGTTCGGATATGGTCATTATAGCGGATGGAGTTAATTCTTTACTTGCTAAACAAATAGGGTTAAGAAAGGATTTTAAACCTCAAAATGTTACTTTAAATGTAAAAGAAGTATGGAAATTACCGCGTCAAAGGTTAGAGGACAGATTTAACATAGATTCAACTACAGGAGTTGCAGCTAAAATTCTTGGCGGTCCTTTAAAAAATATGTTTGCAATGGGATTTATTTATACTAATAAAGATACAATTTCTTTGGGGTTTGGAATTTCTCTTGATGAACTTCAGAAAAATAAAATAAAACCTTATGATTTATTAGATGATTTAAGAGAACATCCTTCAATTGCACCTTATTTTAATGATGCCGAATTTGTTGAGTATTCCGCACACATGATACCGGAGGGAAGTTTTAATAATATACCGAAACTTTATGATAACAGAGTATTAATAATAGGTGATGCAGCAGGTTTTGTTAATAATATTCATTTTGAAGGAACAAATCTTGCTATGTTATCAGGCAGACTTGCAGCTGAAACTGCAATTTTTGCAATAGAAAACAGTGATTTTTCTGCTTCTTCACTATCTCTGTATTATGAAAAATTAAAACAAAGCATTATTATTAAAGATTTAAAAACTCATTATAATACAATTCCCGTATTAAAACATAATATAAAAACAATTACTGCTCTGTATCCCGAATTAGCCTGCCAATTTTTTGATATTCTTTCAAATGCTGACGGTATTCCAAAACGTGCTAAATATAGAGGTTTTGTTTCCAAAATATTAAAATCCGGAGCCATTCTTAAATCCATACCTTTAGGTATATTTGCAGCAGAAAAATGTTTTAAAAAATAATACTACCCTTTATTTGTTGCCTGAATAATTTCTCTTACAACAGGAATAATTATGCGCAAATTATCACGATTTGTATTTGAAATTAAATGTTCAATTTGTTTTCTTTCTTCATCAAGTTCGGTATATATTTGAAAGTCTTTTAACGGTATATCAAGACATTCTATTATTTTAAGAAATATATCGGCAGAAGGCATACAAAGCCCGCGTTCAACTTTGCTTAAATAATTAGGAGAAAGACCGGCATATTCAGCAAGCTGTTCCTGCGTCATTCTCTTATTTTGCCTTGATTTTTGTATTATTTTACCGATTAGTTCTTTATTAATCATATATTATCACTTATCAAGATGATATTATATCTGTATTTATTATTTAATAGCTTATTTGATTAATAAATAACTTATTTGATTATATTTGACAAACCATCTTGCTATTATTATAATCATATATGATTTGTTTTTTTAATTAATGATTATATGCTGCGTAAAACAAATATAAAAAATTTTTATAGCCAAAAACTATATTTACGTATGAGGATGTTAATAAACATCCTCTTTTTTTCGTAAAAAGCTATAATTAATACTATTTACCGGTTTTTAATTTTATTAAGAAATCAACAATTTCAGGATCCCATTTTTTACCTGATTCACTCTTAAGAATTTCAATTGCTTTTTCACTTTCCATAGCAGGACGATATTTACGATCTGTTATCATAGCGCAATAAGCATCGGCAACAGCAATGATACGACAGCCAAGAGGTATGCTTCTGCCTTTTAAACCTTCGGGTTCTCCTGTTCCGTCCCAACGCTCCTTATGATAATTAATATACGGAACAACTTCAGATAAGAAATTAATACTCATTAATATGCTGACGCCGACATTTGGGTGATTTTGTAATTGTTCCCAATCTTTATCCGATAATTTTTCTTTTTTATTAAATAATTCTTCAGGTAGTGTTATTTTACCTATATTGCGTAATAATGCGGCATAATATATTAAATCTTTTGTTTTTTCATTTAATCCTATAATAGTAGAAATTTCACGAGCTAAATCAGCAACTTCTTTTGAATAATTTTGTTTAAAACTGCTCTTTGCATCAACCGCTTTTGCTAAATTTTCAACAAACCATTGCTGTTCACCGGAAAGATCACCTATTAAAGCAGTTAATTCGGCTCTTTTATTTTGAAGCTCGGAAATATTTACAGCTTCTTGATTTATAAGATTATCAGCTTCTTCCGTAAGTTTTTTCAAACTCATTGATGTTGCAAACAATCTTGAGGTAACTGTCAAAAGTTCAATAAATTCTTTTGAAAGTTGTTTTTGAGTATAGTTCTCAACTACAATTACACCGACTTTTTCCATATTATTATACATTGGAACGGCAAGATAGAAAACTGATTTATCTTCATTTAGCATCAACACCGGATGAAACTGCTCATCTTCACCAACATCGCTTATCTTTACTTCTTTTTTTTCGTTAAAGGCTTTTGATACATAGCTAAAATCATTAAGGTGATAGCCTATACCTGCCTCATAAATATCATCATTAAATTTTATTGAGGAACCGACTAATAACAAATCATTTGTTGTTTCGTCAAGTCCCATAGCATGTTCACGTGCTAAAAATATATGGCAGGCATCTATTTCCAGCATTTGTTTAATTGTTTTTGCAATGGCATTATATACTATATAATCCTCATTATCGCTAAACCCTAATATTTTTAATGTATTATCTATTGAATATATAGAAACTAATTCTTTTAATTGCCTTTTTATGCTGTCGCGTTTATCAATAGCAGATTTACTTATTTTTTTGACAAGTTCATCCGAAATTAAATGCTCGGATATAAAATCTCCAAGATTCAACGCAAAAATTTCTTCCAGGGGATCCGATTCCAAAGATATTTCACTTCTTGCAAATACCGAAATATTTTTATTTTCTCTCATGTCTTCTGTCATTATTATTTATTATCCTATCCGATTCCGAAATTATCTACTTTACTATTATATTTCAAATTATCATTTTTTTGCAAAACTTGATAATATTTATATCGGCATATTGTATATTAAACTTTAGTTATTTTAATAAAAATTCATTCATTTAATGTAATATTTTCTATTTTAATGAAAAACCAAAATAAATAATTAAATTTTAAATAATCGTTGTATTTTATAAAGCTCCAATGTATTTTCCATCAGCATTGCTATTGTCATAGGACCTATACCGCCCGGTACGGGAGTAATAAATGAGGCAGACTCAAAACAATCATTAAAATCAACATCACCGGTTAAACCGTATTCAGTTCTGTTTATACCGACATCAACAATTACTGCATTATTTTTTATAAATTCTTTTGTAATAAAATTGGGCAATCCTGCTGCCGAAATTAAAATGTCGGCAGTTTTTGTTATATCTTTTAAATTTTTTGTATAACTGTTCACCATTGTTACTGTTGAGTTTTTTTGTTGTAAAAGTAATGAAACAGGTTTACCTACAATATTAGAACGACCTATTACGACGGTGTGACTGCTTTGAAGCTTAATATTATAATGTTCTAAAAGTTTAACTATTCCTTTTGGCGTGCAGGGATATGCATAAGGCTTATACCCCAAAGCTAATCTTCCGAAATTATATGCTGTAAAACCGTCGCAATCTTTAACCGGTTCAATTGCTTCAATTATTTTTTGAGTGTTAATTCCTTCCGGCAGAGGCAATTGAACCAATATCCCATTTACGTCATCATCTTCATTCAATATATATATATGTTCCAAAAGATTTTCTTCCGTAACATCATTCGGTAAACTTATTACAACAGAATCAAACCCGATATAATCGGCTTTTTTTTGTTTATTTTTTACATAAATTTGAGAGGCAGGATTATCTCCTGCATAAATCACAGCTAATTTAGGCTTTTTTGAAAGTTTTTGTGTTTCTGATTTTAATTGCTCGCAAATTTTATCGGCTAATGATTTTCCATCAAGAATTACGGTCATTTATTTTCCTCTCTCCTGGGGAATGTTAAGTCTGTAATATAATTGTTCAATAGCATTTTCTGTAATTTCGGATTCTTTTGTTATTCTTCTCTGTTTTAAACCTTCATCTTTCGGAATTGTTCCAAGTATTGTCAAATCATAATTTTTTAAAAGTTCTAATAACGGTTCCATTTCATGATTATTAACTTTATTGAGAATAACTCCTAATTGTTCGCCTGCCGCATATTTTGCACTGTATTCTTCAATTCTTTTTGCAAGAGTTATTGATGCATCATTAGCTTGAGCAATAACAAGTGTTACATTTATCGGTATATCAACAAGCTGATATAAATATTTAAGGTCAAATTCGCAATCAAAAATAACAAAGTCATATCTTAATATAAGTTTTACAAGGGCATCATTCATTTGTTTTGTAATAGGACATCTGCAATCTTTTGAACCTACGAACCATGAAACAATTATATCGGTATTATCATCAACAGATACAAGAATATCTTCTAATGCCCATTCTATAAACTCTTGTTTTGACATATTTTCGGGAATTCCGGTTTTATATTCATGCTTTCCGCTTCTTATACCGTAAATTGTTCTGCGTATATCAAGACCAAAACTATGCCCCAGTTCTGCTGTTAAATCATTATCAAATAAAAGCACCGTTTTATCCGGATGTTTTTTCCTTATAACGCGCCATAATGATTTTGCTATCGTTGTTTTTCCGCTTCCGCTTTTGCCTGTTACTGCTATTGATACAGTCATTAAATTTTCGCCCTTAATAATATTTGCGTGTCATATTATATCAAATAACAGAAATCATGCAATGAAATCTGCCCTCTCAAAAAATATCAGACTAAATATGCTGTTAAAATATATTAACTTTGGAACCCTAATATGTTTGGGGCTAATCATATAACCTGTAAGTGTTTCAGCTTTATTTTTTTTTTTGTTTTTTTGTTATTGTTACATTTCTTAATCAATATATACTCAATATATCAATTTTTTAGATATTTTGGTTTTTATATATATGTAAGAAATAACAAACAAAGTGAAAGAGGAAAATAATGGCCAGAGTTCTTATATCAATGCCCGGAGAATTTTTAAACAAAATCGATGAATTGGCAAATGATGAAAATCGTTCGAGAAGTGAATTAATTCGAGAAGCATTAAGAACTTACATTCACACACAAAAAGTAAAAGCAAATGCAGTGGCAATAAAGAAT
>CAJOJP010000003.1:48822-71882 GCA_905234915.1 Candidatus Gastranaerophilales bacterium | reverse complement strand
TGATAGATGCAAGAGCCTGCGTTTTCACGCGTTTTGGCTGAGTTTAGATGTTTTTATATACATAGCAGCTGGCTTCGTTTTATATCCCCTGACAAGCCGTTAAAGCATTATTTATAAACTTTATTCACCAAAATATATTTGAGCGTGTAAAATTGTATATAATTAAATTTTAACAGGTTTAATTTACAAAAATTAAAAAAATCGGCATAACAGGGCAAAAAAAACTGTTTATTTGTTTTAACAAGGGTGTGTAAGGACAGAAGAATACATAATATGAATTTGGATGTAGGCGGAATTGGTTTTAAAAGTATAGATTTACCGAATAATAAAAAAGTAAGTGCTGTTTCATTCGGGAAATCAGAAACGGAGGATTCTTTTCAAAAACAAAATACAGGAAAAGAAACCGGAATTTTCGATAAAATAAAACAAAACGCAGGTAAATTAAAAGATAATATTAAGGAGAAATTTCTAAATGCCTATCTCTATATATTGCAGAGGGGATACAGAGATAAAGAATCACTTGAATATATTGATAAAATAAGAACAGAATTTATAAAGACTCCGGAAGGAATTCGCCGTGCAGCTATGAGTGAGGAAGAAATAGAACGGGAATTTAAAAATGCTTTCGATAAATCTTTTGATAAACTCGAAGTACCTAAAGATTTACGCCCTAAATTGGTATTAAATTCCAAAAATGATATAACAGCAGGCGGATATCAACAATTAACACATACTATTGAAGTAAATACAAATTCATACCGCACTTTTCCCGAAGAAGACTCAATAATTATGCATGAAGCAACTCATGCAAAAGAAGCACTTCTCAGAGCAAGTATTCCGCAAAATAAAGTTGATGAAATCGTAAAAAATGAACTAAAGTCAAATGATAAAACTCTTCATATATTAAATCCGGCTTTTTTAACTTTTGTGGGATTTCCCAAAATGTCACAGGCTATGAAAAATGATTTTAACATGTTTGCAGATAAAAATTTATTTAATAAGTCGGAAAATGTTACAAAAGTTTTAGCAGGCTATGATTTTCAAAGCTCAATATATCAGAATATATTACCACCTAAATATTTTGTTCCGTATGTAAAAAATTTATCAAAATTTATATATAAAGATATAAAACCTATATATGACGGCATTGATACATTAATACAAAATCATCCTGAATTTCTTAACCAATACAAGAACAAAGAAGAAGCCTTTAATGAACTTATGAAATGTTCTTTTGCCTTAAATACTGAATATAATTTGTTTACACAGGTGCACGTAGGAGGTGATTTAGGAACAAATCAGGTTAAAGTTAAAGAACTTTCAGAAAAAGAACTTGAACAAGCAAAAAAGTCATTGATTAATTCAATGGCTACCAAAAGAAGCAATATAATGTTTTCAAAAAATAACAACACATTTACAAAAAATATGTATAAGTTCTGCCCCGAAGAAGTTTTAGCAGAAACAAACGGACGCAGATTCCTCATAAAAAATTGTACTGATAAACTAATAAAAAATAAACTAAACGGAACATTACAAAAAGAACAAGAAACTCTTTTAAAACTGCAAATTGAATTTGCAAAGGGAATTATTGAATACAGAACAAAAGGAGCTGAATTATTTGATAAAATGAACGAGCTTGCTGCTAACCCCGAGGATAAAGAGCTTAAAAAATATTTGGATGAAAAAGGAGCTGAACTTGAAAAAATGCTCGATAACTTAAAAAAAATGGAACAAAAAATATCAAGTTATAATAAACAATAAATAAATTAAATATTGCATTTTCTTTAAATTTTTTTGTGTTTGATGTAAATTTATGTTGTTCAGTAAAAACAAGAGGAGATTACTAATGAGCGAAAGAAAATTAGTAGGAACAAACGAAATGTTCAAAAAAGCACTTGCAGGCGGTTATGCAATAGGGGCTTACAATGTTAACAATATGGAAATTTTACAGGGTATAGCAGAAGCAGCTGAAGAAACACAATCACCTATTATTCTTCAGGTATCGGCAGGTGCCAGAAAATATGCGAATCAAACATATCTGATTAAACTGGTAGAAGCTGCACTTGCAACAACTACCGTTCCAATTGCACTGCACTTAGATCACGGTGCTGATTTTGAAATTTGTAAGGCATGTATTGACGGCGGTTTTTCTTCCGTTATGATAGACGGCTCAAGATTTCCGTTTGAGGAAAACGTAAAAGTCACAAAACAAGTTGTTGAATACGCTCACGCCCGCGGTGTTTCGGTTGAAGCAGAACTCGGTAAGCTTGCAGGTGTTGAAGATGATGTAAAAGTTTCAGATAAAGATGCGAAATATACAAATGTTAAAGAAGCTGTTGAATTCGTAAAACAAACAGGCTGTGATTCATTGGCTATTGCTATAGGTACTTCTCACGGAGCTTATAAATTTAAAGGCGAAGCAAAATTGGATTTCGACAGATTAAAAGAAATTAAAGATGCATTAAAAGAAGCAGGATTTGGCGATTATCCTATCGTTCTTCACGGTTCATCATCTGTTCCTAAAGAATTTGTTGAAAAATGCAATAAGTATGGCGGTAAATTGCCTGATGCACAGGGAGTTCCCGAAGAAATGCTTAATTATGCTTCAAAACACGGTGTTGCAAAAATCAATATAGATACTGATTTAAGATTAGCAATGACTTCAACCATACGTGAATTTTTCATTGAACATCCTGAAAAATTTGACCCGAGAGAATATATGGGTCCCGGCAGAACCGCAGTAAAAGAAATGGTTATGCATAAAATGAGAGATGTATTAGGTACAGCAGGTCACGCTAAAGACTAGTATAGTGTCCGCTAAATAACTATACCAAATAAAATCAAAGTATATGGATTGAAAGACCTTTGACAAAGTTATAAAAAATTGTTAACGAAACAGCAAAAAGAGTCCTTCGAGCCATATACTTTTATTGTTTTATAAAATTAATTATGTATAGCTATTTAACAAATCTTAACAAACAAGAATAAAAACTAAAGTTTATAATAACTAATGCCGATTATATAAATGTAATTAGTGATTGGAGCGCGAAATGGGATTAACTTCATCGCAAGGCAGGTTATTAATGTTAACATCACGCTTAAGTGATATACAACTTGACATGGTGTTAATTTCACAAAGACAAAATCAATTAGCATGGCAGTCTCAGCAGGTAGCAAAAGATTATCAAGCAGCAACAACCAATATGAAATTGGTTATGAAAGTTTATGATTCTTCCGAATCAGGAATGAAAACAACAGATTTAACATATAATTCCATGACCTCTATGGGATATCTTGTAACTGATTCAGCTAACAATATATATTTGACTCAAAATGAAGACGGAAGCTGGAATGTTCCTACCGCAAATTGTCTTAGCGAAAATGAACAGGCAATATTTTCAACAGGAGTTTATTATGTTGATGAAAATGGAACGGAATATCCAGAACAAAACGAAGAAGGCACCCTGACTCCTAAAATAAAATTAAAAAATAAAACAGAATATACAGTTGTAAACGGAACAGGAATACTGGACAGTAAAGAAAAACTTCAAAATAACATAATGAACGGGGTAATGTTTGTATTAAATACAACGGGAAATCACACCTTCGGCAGCACTGTAAACCAGTTAGAAGCAAATACAACGATTGAATGGGTGTATGATACTTCTGATGATGCAGAAGCGGAAAGTAAATATAATTATCAAACAGCTGAAATTTCACGTCAGGAAAAAGAATTGGAAATGGAATTAAAACAGTTGGAAACACAACATAATGCAGTATTACAAGAAATAGAATCAGTGGAAAAAGTAATTGATAAAAACGTAGAAAGAACATTCAATATGTTTGATGCATAATAACTATTCAGAACTTCGTCTGCAAGGATGACATGACGAAGTTCCGATTGGCAGAATATAAAGATAACGGAAAAGAGAAAGAATCCGAAAGAATACGAAAAAGTCAAATCCGAAGAAATACGAATAAAGAATAATAAAAAAAATGAGTATAATTTATACTCGTTTTTTTGTATCTAATTGTAATAAAACTAATTGATTTTCTTGACTTTATTGTTATTGTCCTCTATCATTGTAGTAAGTGAAAGGATTGAATATTGAATTATGAGAAATTTTTCAATATACCGTTCCGGTCTATCAAATGAAAAAATAACATTTTTATCGCAAATAAAGAGAAAAACAGAATTGAATAAAGAAGATAATACACCAAAAATCTATAAAAGAAAAGAAAAAGAGCTTGATATTTTATGGCAGGGTTTTAGAGTAAATCCAAAAGAAGAAAAATCTCCGGGAATATATTTATTAACCGGATTTATTGCCGGTGCTTTGTGTATGTTTATTATGAACTCTATATTGAGTATAAGCTCCGGTTTGCTATCCTCAGAAGTAAATCCTAAAGCAATGGGACAGCCTAAGTTTGAGAAAAAAATATCAAGACGAGAGAAAATACCGCAAATTAAAGCAGACTCAAATGTTGCTGTAGTTCCCGTTATAAATGAAATATCCCCTGATAATATGCTTTCAAATGAAACTTATACCGTTAAATCAGGTGATTCAATGAGTACTATAGTTTATAAATTCTACGGCAAATATGATACTGACAAAATAGAAAAAATAAAAGAAGTAAATAATCTTAAAAGTGCAAATAAATTATCTGTAGGTCAAAAATTAGTAATCCCTTTAGATGAATAATTTTTTAGTTAATATATTTTTATATTTTATGTAAATTATTCATTTATTTGTTAGCATGTTAGAATGGATATATTAAAGACATTTGAAGTATTTTTAGCAGCACCGATTAGTATTATCCGAAAACGTGATATAAAAATCGTTCATGTAGAAACAAATATATTTAACAGAAAATTACCTGTTAATATTAGTTTTGATGAAAATATTCAGTTGACAGTATATAACAATAAAAAAGTTTATAACTTGCTCGCAACAGTACTATATAAGAAAAAACTTAAAGATGAAAATAACAAAAGCCAAATTTATAACAAGCGCAACTTCTTTACAGGATTGCCCGGAGCTTAATCTCCCGGAATTTGCTCTCATTGGACGCTCAAATGTTGGAAAATCTTCATTTATAAATTCAATCGTAAATATAAGAGCTCTTGCGAAAACAAGTAATACTCCGGGGAAAACAAAGCTTATAAATCTTTTTAATATTAATGACAAGTTTGTTTTTGCAGATTTACCCGGGTATGGTTTTGCTAAAGTAAGTACAAAAACACAAAACATTTGGCAAAAAAGTTTAGATAACTATTTATTAAAAAGAAAATCAATAGTCAGTTTAATACAATTTATAGATTCGAGACATCCTGTTCAGCAAAATGACTTACAAATGACAAACTGGATTAAATTCAATAAGCTCCCTTTTTTTGTTATTGCTGCAAAAGTTGATCAAATTCCGCGTTCTCAAATACAACCGGTTTGTAAAAACTTAGAAAAAAACTTAGAAACAGAAGTACTTCCATTTTCAAAATTTAATAACTATTACAATAAATTAATTATTGAAAAATTACAAACTTACCTGATAAACTAATTATGCATCTTGCGTTATTTCAAGAAAACTTCTTATGCATTTTTCAACACTTTTGGGTGTACCTAAATTTAATGATGACTCAGAGGAATTTGTATTTGAAGTGCTTATATTTTCCTTTAAAGAAAAATCTTGTGTTTGAGCATCATATTTACTTACATCAACACTTTCTTCTTTTTCATTTTGCAAAGCAACATCCGTTTTATCCTCAGAAAAAATTTCATCAATTTGGGGTGAATTATCTTCGCTTTGTCCTCCATTTATTTTATCTTTAGATTGATTTTTACTTTTTGCCGAAGATAAAAGACCACTCAAGCGAACATCAGGTTGATTTTTTAAATTTAAATATAAACCTATAAGAACAGAAACAAGAATAAAAACAATTATAAGAATAGCTACAAGTAAGCCTGTATTTTGATTTTCACCTGATGTTTCAGAAAGAGGAATATCAGGCTGTGGCTTAACTTGGACTTGCGATGTAACTTGAGTTATATCGGTATTTTGCAAATCAGACTGAACATTGCTGTCTGCAAGGTAGATAATATTATTAAACATTTGCTTCAACAACACTTTCTTCTTTTTTCTTTCTTCCGGGTTTTCTTCCGGGTTTTTTCTTTTGAACAACCTCTTGTTCTTCTGCTTCTTTGACCTCTATTGGAGCAGGAACTTCTTCAATTTCTTGATTTTTTTCAGCTTCAACTTCTGTTTTCGCCGTCTTTCTATTTTTACGTGCATAACCTCTCTGCTTTGGCTGTCTGGGAGTTTTAGGCAGAGCTGTTTTTACTTTTACATCTTCAGAATCTTTATTATCTTCTTTTGTTTCATTATTTATTTCCTGAATTTTTTCTTCAGAACTTTGAAAATCCTTTTCTAACTTTAAATCTTCTTTTAAGTTTAATGCAGTATTTTCTTTTGGTAATTCCTGTTCTATATTTTCGTATTCTACATTTTCTACAGGTAAAATATTATTATTATTATTTTGCTCTTGAAATTCATTTTGTCTGTTGAATTTATTTCTTTTATTAAATTTATTTTGTTTGTTATTAAATTTATTTTCCTGAGGATTGTTATTTTGTCCTTCAAAATCATTCAATAACGGATTATTAGCGGGATTAGAGAAAACTTTATTTTGTTTAAAGTTTGAAGTTTTATTTTTTATCTGATGAACCGGGATTTTAAGTTTAGCAGCTTTAGCTTTTGCTTCACCTTCAGCCACCGGAGAAGAAAATACCAATTCATCGACTATATGACCGGAACCCTGGCAATGAGGACATTTTTTACCAAAAATTTCTTCTAAACTTTGACCTTGTCTGTGGCGTGTCAACTCAACCAAACCTAAATCAGATAATTGACCGACCTGCGGTTTTGCCTTATCTTTTTCAAGTGCGAGTTCCATTTCTTCCATTATTGCCAATTTATCACGTCTGTTATTCATATCAATAAAATCAATAATAACCATGCCGCCTATATTTCTTAAGCGTAATTGACGTGCAATTTCATGAACGGCTTCAAGATTTGTCTTTAAAATTGTTTCATCCTGCGTACTGGAGCTTACAAACTTACCGCTGTTAACATCAATTACGGTAAGAGCTTCAGTGGATTGAACAAAGAGATAACCGCCCGAGGGCAAATTTACTCTGGTTTGAAGTGCCGCTTTTATTTCTTTAACAACACCGGCTGCTTCTAATAAAGTCTGAGAACCTTTATAAACATTCACTTCTATATTTTTATTCATATTCCAGTTTTGTAATATTTGCTGAGTTCTGTGCATACCGTAGGAAGTATCCAAAATAATTTCATCAACATCTTCATTGCAAGCTTCACGCATTACCATATATAATAAATCCTGATCGCGGTACAAAAGACTCGGAGCCGGTCTTGTTTCAGCTGCCGTAACAATAGTATTCCATTTTTCGAGAAGAATTTCCAAATCTTCCTGTATATCTGCATCTGATTGACCTTCCGCTTCAGTTCTTACTATTACACCTACGCCTACAGGCTTCAGGAGATTTATAATTGATTTTAATCTAGCTCTTTCTTTATTATTAACGATTTTACGCGATACATTAATTCCTGTTTCCTGAGGCATAAGCACCAAAAATCTGCCCGGGAGGCTAATCATTGTAGATACGCGCGGACCTTTGTGACCGACAGGCTCTTTTACAACCTGAACAATAATTTTTTGTTTTGGTGATAATTTATCTTTTAATGTTCCTTTTCCAATTGCATCATCTGAATGCAAAAAACCCATTTTATCGTATCCGACATTTACAAATGCCGCATCTATACTTGGTAGAATATTATCAACTGTTGCGAGATAAACATCATTCATAAGCATATCGCCTCTATGAATATAAAATTCGCAGACTTTTCCATCTTCGATAACTGCTGCTATATTATCTCTTTCTGCAACTACTATTGCTTTTGACATAAAAATTTTCCTTCTCGATTTTACAACTTTTTCATATCTTTATCGAAAAAAGCAATTCTTTTAATTCTAAAATCAGTATCAGGAACAAAATATTTAATAACATCACCCGGTTTAACTGCCGGTATATCTTCTGAATGTCCGGTTTTTAGAATCAGACTTAACTCCTTTTCCGAAATATCTGCCGATTTTATCGACGATGCGATATTTACAAGTTTCTTTACACCTTTTTTATTTATCTTCTCTATTATTATTTCACTTGAAGAAGATATTCTTTCTTTAATATACAACAAATCTTCTTTTTTTAAAATACCTTTATCCAAAGGTTCAAAAGAATATAATGCCCATTGAGCTAAAACATCAATTGCGGCAGTGGTTTTATCAATTTTTTCAGCATGCAATATTTGTATATTTTTCGGTAGAACATTGTTTAATTTCTTAACAAGTTCATCGGGGGATATTTCATTATATATTTCTATATCTATTAACTCACATTCGCTTTCAACAAATACGGGAAGTGCAATGCCGAGTGAAAATTTGGGTGTAGGATTAAATCCTTGAGAAAAACACAAATCCAACCCCGAGCGATATAACATTTTTGTAATTGTATTTTGCCAATCCAGATGAGAAATATATTTCATTTCGTTTTCTTTAGAAAGTTTAATTCTGTATTTTTTCGGCATACGATTTTCTTTTTCGGCGTATAAATTTTTATTATCGTGACAGACAAAAGGTTTATCCGTTTTTTTATTGGTATTTAAATTTTTGCAGACACCGCATTTAGCGCAATTAAATTCGCAAGGTATTATATTCTCTGATTGCAGGGCTTTGTTAAATTGTTCTTTAAGCCATGATTTATCCACTCCGGTATCTATAATATCCCATGGCAGCTCCTCATCAAGCGAAAAAGACTTTTGAGCTTCTTCATCTATATCAAAACCGCATTCATGGGCTGTTTGTTCCCAGAGATTTTTATCTGTATTTTCATCCCATGTTGATAAATATACACCTTTTTTATGCAGGGCAAAAATAAAATCATTATATTTTTCATCACCTCGAGATAATGCGCATTCAACTTTTGAAGTGAAACTGCTGTGATAATTAATTTTTACTCCTTTTATACTTTTTGTTTGTTCTAAAAGATACTTTATCTTTTCTTTTATGAGTTCTTGTGAATTTTGACTGCACCATTGAAACGGAGTAAAAGGCTTTGGTACAAATATTGAAAGAGTGCAAGTAATATTCAGACTGTCCTTAATTTGCTGCTCCTGCTTTAGCTGTTTGGATTTATATCTTATATTTTTTAACAGTTCAGCCATTTTATCTATATCCTGATAAGTTTCAGTGGGAAGTCCTATCATGAAGTACAGTTTTATATGACTTGCGCCTGTTTTATAACAATTTAAAACAGTTTCAATTATTTGTTCTTCCGTTAAATTTTTATTTATAACATTTCGTAATCTTTGGCTGCCTGCTTCAGGGGCAAGAGTTGCGGTTGTAGCCCTGACTCCTCTTACCAATTGCGCTAATTTTGTGCTGTAGCGGTCTATACGCTGGCTTGGCAAAGAAACAGAAATCCTTTTTCTATTCATTTCAGCACTTAAAGTTTCAATTACACTTTCTATATTTGAATAATCATTTGAAGATAAGGACAAAAGAGAATATTCATTGTATCCCGCCAGTGAAACCGACTCTTTAACCATATTAATAATATCTTCTGCTTTTCTTTCCCTTACGGGAAGGGTAACATGTCCCGCCTGGCAAAAACGGCACATTCTTCCACAGCCGCGCCTTATTTCTATTACGGTTCTGTCCTGAATACTTGAACTGTACGGAACAGGAGCTTTTTGAATACTGTTATCGACTGAAATATCAAAAATTCGTTTTTTTGTTTTTTTAGGATATCCGGGGGCATAAACTCCTTCTGTTTCAGTTAATTTTTTTATAATCTCAGTTCTTTTCAAACCGGACTTTTTTAATTCATAATAAGCCTTCATTATTTCAGGTATGACTTCTTCTCCATCACCGATTATAAAAATATCAATAAAATTCTGCATCGGTTTCGGATTGAAACAAGAAGGACCTCCGGCAGCAATAATCGGAGAATTATCTTCTCTGTCAATAGACAATACAGGTATGCCTGATAAACGGAGCATCTCTAAAACAGTAGGATACGCAAGTTCATATTGCAGAGAAAAACCTATAATATCAAAATCTTTAACCGGATGTTTTGTTTCAAGCGAAACAAGCTCCATATTATTTTTTATTAAAAGCTCCCTATAATCGGTATCCGGAGCATAAAGCCTCTCGGCAATAAAATCTTCACGGGAATTTACCTTCTCATACAATATTTTTTGCCCCAAATTACTTATAGCAATTTCATATTTGTCCGGAAAAGCAAGAAGCAGCTTTACTTTTGCCAAATCATAATTTTTATCGCAGCTCAAATATTCACAGCCTATATATTGATACGGCTTCTTTACATTATATAAAAGACACTCTCTATCAGTATTCATACTTATTATTAAATAAAAAATATCCTCTGTATGCAAATTATTTACATTTTTAATAATTATATTTACTTTATTTTTTTTATTTGTATAATAAAAATACTCACTAATCCTCTATGCAGGTTTTATGCATAAGAAAGGTAAAAATTATGGCAAATATTAAATCCGCTAAAAAAAGAATACTTGTTGCACAAAGAAATTATGAAAGAAACGTTGCTTTTAAATCTTCCATAAAAACAGCAGTGAAAAAAGCTCTTGTTTTAGCACAAGCAAAGGAAAAAGATCAAGCAGCAATAAGTTCGGCTTTGTCTGAAGCTTATAAGCTTTGCGATAAAGCTGTTTCTAAAGGGATTTTGCATAAAAATACCGCTGCAAGAAAAAAATCCAGATTAACAATTGCTATTAACAAATTAATGGCATAGTCTAGTCATTTTACAAAGAAAACAAAAAAAGACAAATTTAAACCCTTAAAATTTTATTTTAGGGGTTTAATAATATCTGAAACTTTAGGAGAAAAAATGAATATAGGAATAGTCAGCTTAGGATTAATAGGCGGTTCAATATTAAAAGCACTTTATGGTAAAGGACATAATCTGTATGCGGTAACAAGAAATCCTAAAACTATAGAAGAAGCAAATCAATATACGGAAAATATTTCAAATAATTTTGAAATATTAAAAAATTGCGAGGTGGTTTTTGTTGCTTCGCCGATAAATAAAACTTTAGAAGTGCTTGATAAATTGGAATATTATTTAAATAAAGATTGTATAGTTATGGATTGTGCAAGCGTAAAAGAATTTGTAATGAAAAAACGTCCTTATAAATTTATTGCTTCACACCCAATGGCTGGCACAGAAAAAAATGGATTTGAAGCCTCTTTTTCTACTCTTTTTGAAAGTGCTGTCTGGATTTTGACTCCGTTTAATGATACTCCTAAAGAAGATATAGATAAAGCAAAAAATATAATAGAACAGACCGGAGCCCGCATAATTATTACCGATGCAAAAGAACACGATAAAGCTGCTGCACTTATAAGCCATTTCCCTCTTTTAGTTTCACAAGCTCTGGTTTACTGTATAAAAGATAACGAGCTTGCCAAGAAACTTGCTTCAAGCGGTTTTAGAGATATGACAAGAATTGCAGTGTCTAATACACAAATGGCTGTTGATATGTTGGAATATAATTCCGAAAATATCAATTCCGCTATGGAACAACTTTTTGAAACAATAAATTTTTTAAAAAAAGCTAAAGATTTTAAAGTTCTTGCCGATATAAAAAATATAAGGTCAAAAATGTATTCGGCTGAAGGAAAAAATATTTTGCAATCATCGTAGCAAGCAGTCTAAAAATTTAGAAAAGGAAATAAAAATATAAAAATATAATAAAAAAACCGATATAACTCGGTTTTGTCAAATATATCAGAAAATATAAAACGAAGAGAGAACACTTATTTATCACGTATATTATTTACATCTCATATTTATATAATTTCCACATGTTTTATGTTTTATATCGTGTAAAATATACACTTGTAATAATTCTTTACAAGCGTTTTCAAAATAATATAAATTAAGTATTCGTTTTTATAATAAAAAGCATTAAAATAGTTTTATTAAAAAACATTTTCTAATAAAATGTTTTTATAAAAGGAAGGAATATATATACATTGAATTTTGATGACATTGAAACAACAACGAGAAAATCAGCTTTTATTCAGGATAGAATGAATCTTGTTTCAAATTACATGTATAAACAATTTGTAGAATATCAGCAATCTAATGCTAATACGGCGGTGTTGCTGGAAAAAATCGTTGAAAATGCAGCCCTTACAGTTGAATATTTAAAACAATCCTTTAATGCCCGCGGTATTCCTACTCAAAACATATATTATGAGTATGATAAACAAAAACACGTTGCTATATTAAATATTTTATGGCATTCAATAACATTTGCGGCAAATATGAAAGGAACACCGAAAGCTCTTGATAGGGCAAAAGATTTACCTTCGTTAATTACGGGTAGAATCTTTGCATTAAAAGGAACAATTCCTGAATTAGTTCATGGTGTTACAGCTGAACTTGAACAAAAAATGCTTGATATGGAGGTCGCCTCTTTATTTGTACCGGCTGAAAAATCAGCTAAAGTAATAATAAAAATAAGCCGTTTGGGTAACCAAGAGTTCTTTTTTAATCAACAGGAAGCTCCAAGAGAATTTTTATTGAAAGTAATTGAAATGGTATGTGGCGGCGGCAACTACCATCAGGAAAACTCAAAAATTACAATTTCTATTTGATTTTTAAAATACCGCCTTAATACCTTGCAAATTATCTATTAATGTATTTAAGGCCTCTTTGTTACCTCGTTTTACAGCAATAAATTTTAAAATCATATTTCGTCCCGCTTCGGATTGTAACAATTCCACAAGCGATTTCATTTCTTCATTTGAAAAATTTATTTCTCGCTGAAGCTGTATAATTGAATCATTATTTTTAGGTATTTCTTCATCTATAAACATTTTACCGATACCTGTTATCAGCCAATTAACATTTATATCGTATTTTTGTATCATTAAGTCATAAAATTTTGTTCCGGGTTGAACTTCTCCGCGCTCATAGCTGCCGACTGTTCTTACAGGAATATCCAGTACGTTTGCTACTTCTGACGCGGTTAATCTTTTTACCGTTCTAAATTCTCTCAATCTTTTTGCTATAGTCATACCAAACACCTTTTATCTCTATACGATACTATTTTACTATAAAAAAATAATATTTATTGTTAATATTAAATAACATTAATGCACGGATTAAATTTTTTTATTTTATAATAACCATATTCATAGTTGAGGAGAAAAACAATAGCAAACTTAGATGTAATAATAAAAAATATATTGAAAAAAAAATCAACGGATGCTTTTATAGAAGAAAGCAGAACAACTGAGTTAAAAAAGACTTTAAGTATTTTTGATCTTCTCATATTGGGGATAAGTGCAGTAGTCGGTACCGGAATTTTTACAATTATCGGTAGTGCAATAGCAGGAAGCAGTGAAGGCTTAGGAGCAGGAACGGCTATTATTATTTCTATGCTTATTGCAGCCCTTGCCAGTTTATTTTCGGCTCTTTCTTATTCTGAAATTGCGGCAATGATTCCTGTAGCTGGCAGTGCTTATACATATACTTATGCTACTATGGGCGAATTTATGGCTTGGATTGTAGGCTGGATTCTTATGCTTGAATATGCCATCGGTAATATTACCGTAGCTACCGCGTGGTCGGGTTATCTTGCTAATTTATTAAAAGGATTTAAGCATATTCTGCCTGATTTCATTATCAATTATCCGTTATGGTTGAGAAATGATTTCCGCTCTATTTATGCTCTATGCGATAAATATGGCTTTGATGTTCATGATAAAATGCCTTTTATTCATTTGCCTTATGGACTTGAAATACCTGTGGCAATTAACATTCCTGCCATTTTTATAGTTCTTTTACTTACCATACTTTTAATTAAAGGGGTTAAAGAATCTACCAGAGTTGCAGGAATAATGGTTTTTGTTAATTTATCAATTATTATTTCTTTTGTATTAGTCGGAGCTCATTATGTAAAGCCTGAAAATTGGATACCTTTTGCCCCTAACGGATTTGAAGGAATTTTAGCCGGTACTTTTATTATTTTCTTTGCATATATAGGATTTGATGCCATTTCAACAGCGGCAGAGGAAACTAAAAATCCGCAGAAAGATTTACCTTTAGCCATTATCGGTACTCTTATTTTTTGTACAATTTTATATATATCCGTTGCGCTTGTTTTAACGGGCATGATTCCCTTAAACGGTATTGATACACAGGCACCTTTAGCACACGCAATGCGCTTTGTCGGAAATGATTGGTACGCAGGTGCCATATCTACGGGAGCTTTATGCGCTTTAACTTCCGTTTTGCTTGTTTATCAGCTCGGTACTACAAGAATTTTCTATGCCATAGCCCGCGATAACTTTTTACCGGGAAATATAATGGCTATACATAAAAAATTTAAAACTCCTCATATAATTACCTGGATTTCAGGAGCTATTGTAATAATAGGCTCATTGTTTATGGATTTGAATATATCGGCAGAACTGTGTAATTATGGAACATTTGCTTCTTTTATAATAATTTGTATTGAAGTTTTGATACTGAGAAAAACAGACCCAAATAGACACAGACCCTTTAAAGTTCCTTTTTGTCCTTTATTTCCTATATTAGGAATAATGCTATGCAGCTGCTTTATGATATATAAAAGCTTCTCCGGCGGAGCTTCTTCCTTATATTTCATTTTATGGATTATTATCGGGCTTGTTATTTATATAAGCTACGGCTATAAAAATAAAAGAAAAAATGATATATAGATATTCTAAGTTTCAAAAATTTCACTACAATGCAATTACATGTATTTAGTTTAGCACCTTAAATATTAATAATAATGCATAAATTTAAGTATGTTTTGAATAATTATTTTATTCCTTTTTCTTTAAATATTTTTTCAAGCTCACCAAGAATTTCTGATTTTATATCATTATATTTTTCATTCAGAAACGGATTTCCAATTCCCCCGATTAAATAATTTAAGCTTATATTGTAATCGATTAATAATTTTTCAAGATGATTAACGCTTAGTTTACATTTATCTCTCTCAATAAGACTTACATATGATTTTGTTGCATTAAAAATTAAATTAATCAATATAAAGGAGTTATTATGAATTTTGATTTTATTGAAGGACTTAGTGAAGAAAATATAAATAATTTATATGAAGATATTCTGGAAAAAGAAGATATATTAGCGTCGTGTACAACGCTACAAGATATATACTGCGAGCGATACAGAGAAAATGTTCTTAAAGAAAATTATTTCAGCTGGAATTTAAGCTGTGATTGGTATTATTTTCAAATAGGTAAAGTTTGGCATGAAAATTCAAGTATATACGGACTGAATGTGTGCAGAAATTATGATACTGTTTATTGGTTTACAGTCAGCTGTACGGATGATGAGTAAGAAAAATACACAAAAAGACTGTCACTATTGAACAGTCTTTTTTTAACCAAAACCAAACTTTTAACGCTTATAATTATCAGCTTATGCCGCCGAATTTCGGTACTGCCTGCTGTATTCCCTGACCTTCCGCCTGTTGTACCGCTTCTAACTGGTCTTTTAATGTGGTTACAACAGTATCCAGTCTTTTTACTTCCATTTCAATAGCATTTTCTTTTATCGAAACTTCATAGCAGGCTCTGTTTATGTCATCAGTTCCCTGCTTAAACAATAACTCCTGTTTTTTTATTAAATCATTTATTGAAACCCTATCATCAGAATCTGTAGTATTAGACAATGCTTCATATAATGTTGCTAATTCTCCTGCTTGCGATGCCGATAAAGATGATAACTGCTGTTTTAAACCTGCCTGCTCTGTTGCAAGACAAAATTGTTCGTTAGAACGCTGAGTTTGTTGCAGCTGAGCACACATAAGCTCCGCATCAAGTACCTGTTTACGCTGCGAAAATAATGCATAACCCATTTTTAAATTTCCCTTATTGTATTCCCCTTATATATATCAAAAATTTTTATTTTGAATTCATGATAAAATATAACGGCATGTTAACAAATTGTTACATTTCGTATGTATCTATACAAAACAATGGTTTACTGCTGTTTACGCATTGCGAGCAAAAACAAGTTTCAAGATAGTTTCGTTTGGTATAATCACTAAAATCACTTCCGCACATTCCTCTGTTATCGTTTGCAAGCAGTGGACAAGTAAAAATACCGTTTATTGTTAAAGTTCTTCCTCTTGAACATTCTGTTTTTACCTTTGAAATATCATCAGGCATTTGACAAAATTTATCTTTTTCAATATAAGGAAGAATTTTGAAATTAATATCTGTTGTTTCAAAATTTATAGTGCTGAATAACTGTTTAAAGTTTAATTTTAGTTCATTCTCGTCAAGTTTCCAATAATTAACAATCGAAATAATAGGATTAAAATCGTATTTTATAAGGCTTTGAATTGCATGAAAAGCTTTTCTGAAAGCTCCTCTGCCTCTTAATTCATCATTTATTTTTTCATCATAATGATCAATACTTATAATAAAAACTATTTCATTTCCGAGCGAATTTTCTTCTTCAACCTTACGGAGAAATCTTGCTTTTTTATCATTAATATTAAGAGCATTTGTATGTATAATAACGGATGAATATTTTAAACAAAGTCTTAATATATGATTAAACTCTTTATGAAGCATGGGTTCTGCTCCCGTTAAATGAATATATTGCAATTCATTTTTATCTATCATAGTAAATGCTTGTTTTACTTTTTCTATAGAGATGAAGTCTTTTACTTTTTTATCTTTAAATTCTTTAAAGCAGTGCTTGCAGTGTAAATTACAATTTTGGGAAGTCATTTCAATAAATAAATCTTCTAATTTATTCATCATTATACTTGGTGCTTTAATAATTGTTTTATTCATGCCAATATCCTCATTAATCTTCTCTATTTACATCTATCATTAATGATTTCGTATATAAATAAGACAGTTGTATATAATCTGAATAATTATTTTTAATATGAACGACTGATTTTAATAAAGTATTTTTTTATTTATCCGAAATATTTATTTGGAGGTGGTAATATGGCTAAAATTATAGAAAACTCAAAAGGAAGAAGAAGTATAAGATTAAATGCTGATGATATTATCAGCATAGTAAGAGAGTATCAAAATATAACAAAATGCGAAACTGCATACACAGAAATAAGAAAGAAACTATTACAGGCAGATTTTTATCTGCCCGAGGAAATTCCCTGAAGCTTTAGGGATTAATCCCTAAAGCGAAGATTGTTTTTTTGTTGCTTCTTTTGCTTTTCGCCACAATTTATCCCAATCTTCCAATGATAAATGTTCAAGATCCTTATTCGCGTATGTTTCCATAGCACGAAAACGGGTCATAAATTTTTTATTTGCTTTTAATAAAGCCTGTTCTGCATCAATATTATTCCATCTTGCTAAATTTACAACGGCAAATAAAATATCACCGAGTTCTTCTTCTTTATCCTCAATTGTATTTGCATCTTTAAATTCTTTTATTTCAGAAAGAACACAGTTATATAAATCATTTTCATTATTCCATTCAAATCCGACTTTTACTGCTTTTTTACTTATTTTTTGCGCGCTCATTAATGCTGATTGAGCTTTTGAAATTCCATCCATAACGGATGTTCTATGCGGTTTTTCTTCTTTTTTCAGTTTTTCCCAGTTTTCAAGAATTTCTTCCGTGGAATTTACTTTTACATTTCCAAAAACATGAGGATGCCTGTGAATTAATTTATCTGCAATACCTTTTGCCACATCTTCAATATCAAAGGCTTTTTCTTCTTTTGCAATTTGAGAATGTAAAACTACCTGTAAAAGCACATCGCCAAGTTCCTCGCATAAATGTTTATTATCGTTATCATCTATTGCATCAACGGCTTCATAAGCTTCTTCAAGCATATTGCGCTTCAGTGTGGCATGAGTCTGCTCTCTATCCCACTTACAACCGTTTTCACTTCTTAAAATATCTATAATTTCTATTAGTCGTTCAATATTCGGGTAATTCATTTTATCTCACCATCTGATCAACTGTCATAATTAAAATTCCCTGACCGCCAAGTTTCTTTAATTTATCAATACTGTCAAAAACTTTATCTTCATCAACAACAACGTGCATAACAACATGTTCATCATCTCCCGAAAGAGTCATAACTGTAGGTGAACTTAGGCCGGGTAAAAATTTTCTTATTTCTTCCATTGAACTTTTTGGTACATGTGCCATCAAATATTTTTTTTGACGTGCATCTATTACTGATTTTAAAGCTCTTAAAACGACGTGAGTTTTTTCTTTTTTATTTTCGCTTAAATTTTTATTTTGAATAACAACGGCACTTGAATCAAGAATTTTATCTATAACTCTTAATTTATTAGATTTTAAAGTCGAGCCGGAGGAAGTAATATCTACTACAACATCAGATAAACCAAGACGAGGTGTAATTTCCGTTGCACCCGATACTTCTATTACTTTAGGATTTTTACCCAGTTTTTTAAAATATTCACGAGCTATATTCGGAAAAGAAGTTGCTATTTTTAAGTTTTGAGGTAAGTCCTCCGATTTTTGGTATGTATCTTCTTCTTTAACAGCAACTACCATTTCGCAATATCCGAAATCTAAGTCCATTATTTTATCAACCTCTGCTTTGCATTCGGTTAAAATATCAAATCCCGTAAAACCGATATCGGCTATTCCGTTCTCCACAAACATAGGTATATCCTGTGTTCTTACAAATATAATCGAGTATTTTTTATCTTTTGTTGTAACCTGCAGGCTTCTTTCTTCTTTAGAAGGAAAAACAAGTCCTGCCGAGTTTAATAAATCATAAATTTTTTCCGACAATCTGCCCTTATTTGGTATTGCAATATTTAACATTTCCATTATTCTTATTCCTTTTTATCTTTTATAAAAACTCTATTTTATTGATTATCCGTATCTTTTATTGTTATTAATATATCACTTGAATCGCAATAAGTGCGTACAGGATTATGAATATAATTATATTCTGCCAGTTCAGGTATTTTGTATTTCAATTCATCAATCAACATTTCCGAAACAGACGAATTATATCCGATAATCACAGACTGCTTAATTTGTGCGGATTTTCCTATACAATTTACATCGTAACCGGCTTTTTTCAATCTGTCACGAATCGCAAAAGCATCAATTTCTTTGTATCTTGAATACATAATCCCTACTGTTATATCTTTATAAGAAAATTGATTTTTTTGTCTGTAAATTAAACGGTTAATAACCTGTTGTGTTTTTTCGGGATCCAAAATCCAATAGCTAACAATTCCTTTTTTATTGGGTGCCCCCGGAAGCATAACAAATTCAACTTTATTTATATCCATATCGTGGGCTGTTGCAGCATATTGCGACATTTGATATAAATTCAAATCCGTTCTTGAATACAGATTTGCTATTTTTAATGCATCAGGAATTTTTTTCAAGGTTTCAGGAGATTTTAATTTTTCGATTAAAGCATTAATAAACTTTTGCTGTCTGTGAACTCTGCCTATATCACCGAGCATATCTTTGCGAAAACGAAGGTAGCCTTCTGCTTCTTCCCCTGTTAAAACCTGTTTTCCCTTTTTTAAATGAATATGCAGTCCTGCACTGTAGTCATCATAATCCATTCTGCTATCAATATAAATTGGAACTCCGCCTATTGTATCAATAAGTTTTTTAACACCGTCAGAATTGATAATGATATAATTATGAATTTTTATACCGAGAGTTTCTTCTATTGTTTTTTTGGTAAGTTCAATACCGCCTATTGCATAAGCAGAGTTTATTTTTTGAATACCGTGTCCGTCTGCAATATAAACCTTGCTGTCACGGGGTATTGAAACAGCATTAATACTTTTAGCGTGATTGTCAATATTAAGTATAATAATACTGTCAGAGCGTACTCCGGAAAAAGGCAGCGTATTAGGCCCGTTTGAATCTACGCCCAAAAGAAGTATATTTTGATATCTGTTCAACATTTTAAAATTGAATTTTGAAGGTGTTACATCCGGGTTTGAATTAATTTTGACACCTAAAAGCTTTTTGTCCGTTAAACTGCCCAAAATAGTGGAAATATCATCATAGTTAGTAATAATGTGCATAATAAGAACTGTCGAAATCACAACAAAAAAAGTGACAAAAACAGCACGAAACATTATAACTAACCTTAATTTGCTTTCTTTTGACATTTTGTTGTAACTTAAAAATTCACTGTATTGCTCGTCTTTATTCTTCAACTCTGTCATTAAAATAGTCCTTTGAATGATAATATAATATTACTTCAAAAAAATGAAATTTAGTAGTACTCAATCAGATAATGGAAAACAGGCTTAATTGAATTTATAAAGAACAAATGATAGAATGCCCTTATGCGAAATTTTAATTGTGCAATTATTCATATTCCTAAATTGTATAAAGAAAACGGCAGGTTGTATTCAAGTATAAATTATTGTGCAGCAGGCTTATTTTCTTTAGCCGGCGAACTTGAAAAATCAAATTTTAAAGTAAAAATTATTCATGCCGGTGTTGAAAAATATCTGGATAAATCTTTTAAATTAAGCGATTACATTAAACTAAACGATATAAAATTTTTGGCATTTTCACTGCAATGGCACGCTCAAAGCTATGATGTTATTGAAACTGTCTCAGAAATAAAAAAAATAAATCCCAATGTTCATATATCACTCGGCGGATATACAGCTTCTTTTTTTGCGGAGGAAATTATGAATAAATTTCCTTTTATTGATTCTATTATTAAAGGGGAAGGAGAAATCCCGATTGTTAAACTTGTAAAGGCTTTAAGTAAAAAAAATTCATTGGATAATATTCCTAATTTATACCGGCGCAAAAACGGTGAAATTATTTTAAATAAAGAAATTTTTACGGCAGGAAACGAACAGCTCAGTTCATTTGAATTTTTTAATCGTGATAAAATGCTTAATTTTGATACATATATAAAAGCAGGATATATTATTGATTACGACAGAAATTTTTCCGTTAAAAATTCTCCCTCTAGCCACAATGTAATTCTGGGCAGAGGATGTTCCGGAAACTGTGTCTGGTGCGGAGGCGGGTTTAATGCACAAAAAAATATATCAAACAGAAATTATATTTCATACAGAAGCCCTAAAAGCATAACAGAGGAAATAAAAAATTTAAAAACTCTGCACAATACAGAGATTTTTCGTTTTAGTTTTGACCCTGAGCCGAATAACAGAATCCCGTTAATAAAAATTTTGAATGCAATAGAAAAAAAATTTAAAAGAGAAATAACAGCAGTCTATAATATGGACGGCTTACCCGATAAAGAATTTTTAAACGCTTTTAAAAGAGCATTTTCCGAAAAATCACTGCTTCTGTTAAGTCCTGTTTTTGCGGATGAAGACTTGCGCGCAAAATATAAATCATTTTGTTATACAAATAAACAATTTGAAACTGTACTTGATTATATGGAAAATCTGAATATTAATTCCGAAATTTATTTTTCCCTTATGCCTTCAATTTCAAATGAAGAAAATGAAAAATCAAAAAATTACGGCAATTATTTAAAATCTAAATATAAAAATGTAAAAGAATATTATATTTATCCTGTTGAAATAGAACCTGCTTCACCCTGGACTTTTTGTCCGCAAAAATTCGGATTAAAAAATGTTAAAACTAAATTTATCGAATATTATGAAGAAAATCGGGGTATAGAAAAATCATTTGAAAGTGATATATTTACAAAATAATTTTCTTATTATATTTTTAGTTTGATAAACTGCGGGAAAATAAAAAATGATAGAAAATGTATTCCAAAAATATATTACACCGTCAAATGTTCTGTTTATAACAGCAATTGTCCTTTTTGTTTTTTTGATATTTAATATACCGGAAATCGCATTAATGTTTTTTGCCTCGTTTGTAATAGCCTGCTCATTAGAACCTCTTGTAAAAAAATTAATGCCGAGATTTTCAAGAAAACTTGCTGGAGCCATAGTTTTACTCGGGGCACTACTTTTTGTATGCGCTTTTTTTGTTCCTATTATTGTAATAGGAACTCACGAAATAAATTCTTTTGCTAAAAATTTTCCTCAGTATATTAATAACGTAGTAAGTTTTATTAATTCTTCAAATATAGTAAGTCAGTTAAATTTTGCTCAAATTGATATTGGCGGAGTTATTTCATCGGTATCTGTTACAAGCTCTAAAATACTCTCTGAAACTATTAATGCGGGAAAAAACATAGGCAGTGCTTTTGTTTATTTACTTGTTTCAATTCTAATCATTTATTATTTTATTGTTGACGGGGCAAAAATAAGAGCGGCTTTATTAAGATTATTTCCGCAAAAAATAAGAAAAAGAACTGCCGAAATAGTTGAAGTTATAGCGGAACGAAGCGGCGGTTATGTTATAGCACAAATTATGACAATGGCAAGTGTCGGAATTATAATAACAATAGGTCTTTTTCTTTTAAAAAACGAATATGCGCTGCTGTTAGGATTAATTTCCGCCGTCTTTGATATTATCCCCGTTGTAGGGCCTGTGATTGCCTTTTTAATTTGTATGGTGACAGTATTTAAATCAGGCTCTCTTGTATTAATTTTAACTGCCGTTATTTTTGCAGCTGCGCAATTAGCGGAAAATAATTTTGTAAGACCTTATGTTTTCAGTAAATTTTTAGATTTGCATCCTCTTATAATTTATCTGTTTTTATTTTTAGCAGCTAAATATATGGGAGTGGTAGGAGTTATCTTTGCTCCGGCAATTGCTGCAACAGTTGTTGTTCTTATTGAAGAAGTTTACATGAAAAATATGGAATAAAGATATATTCTAGTAGAACGTCCAGTAAATAATTTTTTTTAGAATAAAAAACGAAAAAAAGAAAATACTTTGAGGAGCATTGAGCACGCGCATTTCTTTAGCAAGCACCTTGCTACATTAATTTATTTTTTATCAATAATA
>CAJOJP010000003.1:0-48817 GCA_905234915.1 Candidatus Gastranaerophilales bacterium | reverse complement strand
AATAAGCGGGTGTAACAGCTCCGAAAAGTGTTTTCTTTTTGCAGTATTCTAAAATTTCGGAAATAAAAAGTCCAGTTAATTACAGAACGTTATACTACTTTTATACATCATTTAACCGGCTTTTATAAATTTCCTATGTCAAAATTGCCTTATCATCTTTAATATAAAGGTACTTTATAAAAATTTTTAATTATTAAATTTTCTTTTTCCCAAAACAAAATCTTCAACAATATCGCCGTTACCTAAAAGCTTATATTTATAGATAGTTAAACCTTCAAGCCCGACAGGACCTCTTGCGTGGGTTTTATTTGTCGAAATGCCCACTTCTGCTCCAAAACCATAGCGAAATCCATCTGCAAAACGGGTAGATATATTTTTATAAACACCGGCTGAATCTACGTAAGTCATAAATTTTTCAGCCGCATCATTATTTTCCGTAATTATACAATCGGTATGACCTGAACCGTATTTATTGATATGTGCAATAGCTTCATCAATATCGTGTACTATTTTAACCGATATTATTTTATCTCCGTATTCTTTATGCCAATCTTCAACAATACTGTTTACAAATCCTGTATAATCCTCCGCTATTATTCTGTCTGAATTAATTGTAACTCCGTTTGATTTTAATTTTCCAAACAACAGAGGAATAAATTCCCGTTTTATTTTATCATTTACGAGTACGGTTTCAACGGAATTACAAGCTGAAGGATACTGGCATTTAGCATCAATTATTATATTACAAGCTTTTTCCAAATCAGCCGATTCATCCGCATAAATATGGCATACTCCGTCAGAGTGACCCAATACAGGTATTTTAGTATTTGATTTTATATATTTTACAAGAGAATTGGAACCGCGAGGAATTATTAAATCAATATATTCTTCCAAATTCAGCATTTCTTTAACATCCTCGCGCGAATGTATAAGACTAACCATATTAGAGGGAAATCCTTTTATTTTTAATAACGCTTTTTTAATAAGATTAAATATAGCTGTATTTGTATTTTCTGCCTCGGTACCGCCTTTTAAAATTACCGCATTTGAGGATTTTATTGCAAGTGATGCAATTTGAGATATAACATCAGGACGTGCTTCAAAAATTACACCAATTACACCTATAGGACAGGAAATTTTTTTTAATGTTATGCCTTCGGCAATATTTTTAGACCAAAGTACCTTATTAACAGGATCATCAAGGCGGGTAATATCTCTAATTCCCAAAATCATATCACGCAGTTTATATTCATCAAGTTTTAACCTGTTAAGCATGGATTGCGATAAATTCATATTTTTAGCACTTTCAAGGTCAATTTTATTTGCAGAATAAATAATTTCTTTATTATTTTCAAAAATTTCAGCAATAGCATTTAACGCATCATTTTTAATATCAGCAGATAATTTTAATGCATCCTCTGCCGCATATTTTGCCATTTCAGCTATTTGTTTAACATCTGTCATGATTTTCTCCTATAATAAAGCTATATTATCCTTTGTAATAACCGCATCATAATTTTTATGTCCCAAAATTGCATAAATATTATCTGAGTGTTCTCCCAGAATTTTTTTGCAATCGTCAGAGGAATAGTTTGCAATACCGCGGGCAAATTCGCATTTACTTTCATCAAGAATTGAAACAACATCTCCGCAGTCAAAAATACCGTTAATTTGAAGCATACCTAAAGGAAGCAGGCTTTTATTTTTTTCGGTAACAGCTTTTTTTGCCCCTTCATTAACCAGAATTTGTCCTGTTATATTCGTTGCATAAGCAATCCAGCGGCGTTTTTGAGATAATTGTTCAACGGGATAAAAAGTTGTTCCCATTTTTTCACCGTCAAAAAGTCTTTTTATTACCTGCGGAGATTTTCCGTTTGCAATAATAACAAATCCGCCGGAATGCGTTACTACTTTTGCGGCTTCAAGTTTGGTTTTCATACCGCCCCTGCCGCCTTGCGAAGCAGATTGAGCATAACCGGTAATTTCTCCGGTTATATCTTTTACATCTGTAATCAATTTAGCATTAGGATTTTCTTTTGGATTATCATTATACAAACCGTTAATATCGGATAAAATAACAAGCAAATCAGCATCAAGTTTACTTGCAACAAGAGCTGAAAGCTTATCGTTATCGGAAAAACTAACGCTGAAAATTGGGTTATCCGTTCCTTCAAGCTCTGAAGAAGATACCGTATCATTCTGATTAATAATAGGAATGACTCTTAATTCTAAAAGAGTATTTAATACATTGCTAAGACTTAAATATTTAATACGGTTGGAAAAATCATCTTCAGTCAATAAAATTTGAGCCGTATTAATGGAATATTTTCCAAAACCGTCTTCATATATAGACATTAAACGGCATTGACCGACTGCAGCACAAGCCTGTTTGATTGCAAGACTTTCAGCGGAATCTACATTCAATTGTTTTGACCCAAGTCCGACTGCTCCCGATGTAACAATAATTATTTCTTTGCCTTTACGGTGTAGTTTTGCTATATCTTCAATAAAAGAATAAACCCGCGAAAGTGATATTTCTTTTTCGTCATTACGAAGTACATTTGTACCAAATTTAAAAACAATTCTTTTTATATTATTTATATCCATACTTCATATTATAGCTTAAATAAATATGAGAATTAACAAAATTTATAAAAATAAATAGCAAGAACCTGAGTAATATTTTCTGCTTTAAATTTTTCAGGCAGTTGATGTTCAATTAAACCGTATATTTCATTGCTTTCATATTGAGGCATTAAACTTAAAGATATTATCTCATCATCAGTATAACCCTCTGTTAAAAATTTTATAACAGTTTTTTCTTTTGCGGATAATCTTATTAAAGGTATTATAGTGTGCTTTCTCAGCCATTTTTGAAGTAAGTACAAATTTATTATTGTATTTTTTTCTGAAAATACGGATTTGTCACTAATTTCTTTATATACCATTTCATAAATTAATGAATTAAAAAAATATCTGTTGTTTGCTTCTTTTAATGACAGTTCATTAAAAGTTTTTTTGTAATAATTTTTAAAAATAAAATCAGCTGCAAATTTTTTTTCCGTTTGTGTGTATATATCGGCGAAAACTTCATTATTTTCATTATCAGCCATTAGTTGAAACTGTTTTTTTATTTCAGACGGTATATTTTTTATCATTTCGATAATATATTTTAGTAAAAACACTTCTTTTTTATTATGTTCTTTTGCTATGTCCAGTATTATAGAGATGCTTACTTCTTTTGTTTTGTTTATTCCAAGTGCTTTTTTTAATATTGTTAACTCGCGGTATTTTCTTTCTGCGTATAATGTGTCAATATCATTTATCATAGTTGGTTATTTCCTGATTTTTTTATTAGTAACACCTTTATTATTATAATTCCTATTTTAAACAAATAATATTAGCCGGTTGGCTTATATTATTTGTTTTAATGTAAAACTTATTGTAACAGTTATAATGTATAGATAGCTTTTGCTAAATAACATAGACTTAATATATGGAATTTTTAAGAATATTTGGGAGAAATATAAAAAAATACAGGGAATTGCACGAACTTTCCCAGGAAGAATTTGCCCACAGACTTTCAATAAATTTTTCAAACATCAGCAGAATAGAATCAGGCAAACAATTTGTTTCTGCCGATATTTTGGATGCAATATCTAAAATTTTGGGTATAACTGCAAATAAATTATTTGAACAAGAAGATAATAATACTATTAAAGAAAATAATAACAATTCTTATAAAGAAAAACTTATTAATTATATTTCCGTATTAAGCGAAGAAGATGCTCAATATATCTTTGAAAGTTCAAAATTATATATGAAATATAAAATAAAAAGAAATAATAAAAATTAGCCTTGAATTTGGTTATCACCTGATATTTTGATAACAAATACTGTGCCTGAGGGAAGTTTAGCAGTTCCGCCCTTCATAAAAACGGAAATCACCGGAGCAAGAGAAGCATTGGTGATATATACTGCACTGCCTATTGCAAGAGGAACAATACTCAAAATATTTATAACGGGAAATGCCGATATACTTTTACCTGTATTTTTCATTATTCTAAATGTTTTTTCCCCGGGCTTCATTACTTTAGAACAATTTTTCCAATATTTTCTTTGTCCTTTTATATCATTTCTGAAAATTTGTCTTGAATCAGCTTCTGACAACTTTGAGCTAATATGCGACATAATTCCGTTAAAATATATTTCATTGAATTTAAGTTCAATAAGACCGCCGTTTCCTGTTATTTGAGGAGGATGAGAATCGGTAACGGAGGCTTTAAATAAAGTTCCCGCCGGAATAGTAACTCCTTCTTTTGTTGAAATTGGATTTTGAGATAAAAAAGAAACTTTATTACCGATAGATGCGTAATTTGATATATCCGACTTTGATATTAAAGTAACTTTTGTACCATTTTTTATTGTATAAGTTTTCCCCTCAGACTTATAGTTTTTAATTTCTTCATTCATAATTATTTTACTCGGTGGTGCTTTAGGCAGAGCCGGCAATTCATCTACATTGTAATTTTTTCTTATCTCTGCATCTATTGAAGAATCATATTCTGCCGAATATAAAATTTGCATTGAAAAACTAAATATTAATAATAAAGCAAATAATTTTTTCATATTTTAATTCTAATATGATTAAAAAAATTTGTAAAAATTTTCATAATATTGGCAATTTTAGTAAATAGAAATTTATTTGATGATTTAATTTTTTATGTAAAAAATAAAAAAATATTGTATAATATAATTGCATAATAGGTAGGGTGTAGTATGCCTAAAACGCATAATGATACAGCAGTCAAAGAAACAAAAGGATGTGCACAGAAGCTTTTACTGGAGGCTTTGGAGCTTTATAATTGCGAAAAATATACAGAGTCAATAAAAAAATTATCGGCTGCACATAAAATTTTTCTTGCTTTTAAAGATATAGCTAAAGTTTCAGTATGTATTTCTCTGACAGGACTTATGAAATATCTTTCTAAAGAAGAGGATTACTATAAGTCGTTATTGCTGATAGAAGATTCTAAATTTTTAGCTGAGAGTACCGGAAATAAATCAGTAATAGCAGTGAATAAATTTGCATTTGGTCAAATTTATTTTTGTGAAAATAAGTATAATGAAGCTTTATTCTATTTGGCAGCAGCCGCTGACGATATGGAGGATTTTCCGTTAATAAGAATAAAAGCATATACACTGCTTGCTCTAACCTATATAAGACTGAAAAATAAAAAAATGGCATATGATTTTTTGGAAATTGCATTCAGATATGCTGAAACCAGCGGGTTAAAACAGGAATGTCATAATATCAGCCGAATTTCAGACAGCCTTCTACATACAAAAATAGACCCCGATCAAAAAAATAAGAAAAAAGAAAAAGAAAACGAAACAAATAATTCTGTATTGGGAGCTCTTGCAAAAGTAGCAAGAGCAGTTAATACGGAATCAAGTATTGAAGAACTTCTTCTTACAATTGCGGAGGAAACCAGAATTGTTCTGAATGCAGACAGATGCAGCGTTTTTTTGTATGATAAAGAAAAAAATGAACTCTGGTCTAAAATTGCACAGGGTGTAGAAAAAGGCGAAATACGTTTTTCCGCTGATAAAGGTTTTGCAGGCTATGTTGTAAAAACAGGTGAAACGATAAGAATTAAAGATGCATATAATGACAGCCGTTTTAACAAAGATATTGATGCTTATACCGGTTATAAAACTTATAATTTGCTTTGTATGCCGATGAGAAATATAAAATTTGAGATTATCGGAGTATTTCAGGTATTAAATAAAAAAAACGGAGATTTTACCGAATATGATGAAGAAATTCTGCTCTCAATCGGTACAAATGCCGGAATTGCAATTGAAAATAATATGCTGCTTAATATCCAGCAAAAAATGATTCAAGACCAAAAGAATCTTTTTACCGGATTTATTGATACATTGTCGGCTTCAATAGATGCAAGAGATAAAATTACATTAGGACATTCAAACAGAGTTAAACAATATTCAGAATTAATTTCCTATAAATTAGGCTTAGATGAAGATTTTACGGAAATTATATCTAAAGCTGCAATGCTGCATGATATAGGCAAAATAGGTATTCGTGATGCGGTTTTACAAAAAAAAGGCTCATTGACTAAAGAAGAATATGAACATATTAAAGACCACGTCCGTATTACTTATGATATTCTATGCAGAACAAGTATGAATTCTGCATTTGCAGAAATAACTGAAATAGCAGCATCTCATCATGAAAAATATGACGGTAGCGGATATTTTAGAGGTTTAAAAGGCGAAGAAATTCCTTTTGGCGGTAGAATTTTAGCCGTAAGCGATGTTTTTGATGCAATTACCTCAGATAGGCATTATCGTGACAGAATGCCGTTAAAAGATGTATTTAGCATAATGATAAAAGGCAAAAATAAACATTTTGACGGTAAAATTATTGATGCTTTTCTTGATATCCCATGCGACATTATTATGGATGTATTGATTAGTGAATATGGCATAAAACTTAAAGATGCCGACAGAAAACAACTTTCAATGGTTAAATTGATTGATTTTGCAAATATACTTCAAAAAGAAAAACCAAATAAAACAGAACAAAAAATAATTGAAATTTTTAACTGCTATTATAACAGACGAAGCGAAAACAATGACGATTATTAATAAGAACATCAAGTTTATATGATTATTGATTGTGATAAAATTGCTAATTTTGATTTTATGACTGATTTTAACGGTATCGACCGTCATTTCCCATATCCTTATTATCCGGCAGGAATATATGAGGAGGATAAAACTAAATATAAAATGGGGCCTAATTCATCTGAATATCCGAATTTAACGCTTCCGAATAATCTTTATGATAAGTATGGAAATACTATTCCTGCAGGCTTTTATATGGCTGCTATTTCCGAAGATTTAAAATATATTAATTTATATCAAAGTAATGAACTTAAAGCCCGTATAAAAATAGTAAAACTTACAGAAGAAATGCATACAAGGGAAGAACTTGACAAAGAAGCAGAATTGATAGGGAAAATTAAAACTTATGAATTGAAGAAGAAATTAAAAAAATTAAGAAAAGCTCAAGAAGATTACGAGTCATTTCTTGAAAGTGAAGCTGCTAAAAACTATGCAAAAATAGAAGACTCAGGCAAAGGTTATTACATTCTTGATTATTACTGCTTTGGGAAAAAAGCAGAGGGAATTATTCAAAAATGATTTATTATTTTTATTTAAAATAATCGCAAATTAATTTATCTTTTTTATTAGCATTGATTTTTCTTGCAAGTTTTATAAACAAAGGAGTTTCTTTATTTTTTAATTTATCGCGCAAAACTGCCTTTTCTATTAAAATTTGATTAAAACTTCTGTTTATGGCAGGCTTATTATCTTTTAAATAAGGCATAATGGCTCGTAGTTTTATATTACACATATTTATAGAGTTTTTTAATTCAATTGTTTCTTTTTTCGTCATTAGAAATCCTTTTATATAAGCCTGTTAACCGTTTCTTTTCTTTCACTTTATAATAAAACACTTTTGATAAAATTTATTCCCCTAAAAAGCTTAAAATAGTATTTAAAATGTAAACTTTTATTGTATTTTTTTATAAATAAACGGATTAAATAAATATAATTTTTGATATACTTAGGGAAAGGAATAAATTTGACAGAGAATATAATAAAAAAAATACTTATAATCAGGTTAAGCGCATTAGGTGATACAATACATACTCTGCCTGCCCTCTTTGCATTAAGAGAAAAATTCCCAAAAGCACAAATAGATTGGGTAGTAGAAGATAAGGCATGTAAATTTGTTGAAAATAATCCGTTGATTAATAATGTTTTTGTTATAAACAAAAAACAAAAAAATTTAAAATCACTATTAAATCTTATTATAAAATTGAGACACGAAAAATATGATATTGCACTTGATTTCCAACAGCTTTTTAAAAGCGGTATAATTTTAGGCTTTTCAGGTGCAAAAAGACGTATTACTCTTGATTGCGGCAGGGAATTTTCCGGAATATTTGCAAATGAAATTGTAAAAACCAATCATAAACTTTTTGATGTAAATTATCACGTTATAAAAAGAAATCTTGATTTGGTTAATTATTTAGGCTGCACTATAAACGCAATTAAATTTATTCTGCCGGATTTTTCAAATGAATATTCAAATGAAATAAAAACTATTATGGAAAATTTAGATAAAACTAAAAAAACAATAATTATATCTCCTGCAACAACATGGAAAAATAAACACTGGCAAGTCGAATGCTGGCAGAATTTAATAAAAGAATTTAAAAATAATTTTAACATTATTATAACGGCATCACCAAAGGATAAACAACTGTCAGAAGCTGTTTTAAATGATGAGCAACACTCTGATATTATTAATTTAACGGGTAAAACGACTTTGGCTGATTTGGTTTATATATTTAAAAAAGCAGATTTGGTAATCAGCCCTGATTCCGGCAGTGCACATACAGCATGGGCATCAGGAGCAAAATCAATAATAACTCTGTTTTTTGCAACCTCGGCAGGAAGAACCGCACCTTTTGGAAAAAATTATTTTTCGATATCTTCTCCCGCACAGTGTTCACCTTGTATGAAAAAAAATTGCAAATTAAAATCAAAAAAATATAAATGTATATCTTCAATCAAATCAGATGAAGTAATTGAATTAATAAAAAAAATTTTGTTGTGAGTCGAAACTAATAATTGTTAAGAGTATGTTCACACTATTTATACATTTTCAAAATGCATAAATCTGTTCATAATTCTATTTTTTTGATTTTTTATTTGTAAATAGACCTCTCAAGTTAAAATGTATGAATTTATAGTGCAGTTAAATTTATATTTTCAGAATTTGCCTGCATATATTTATACAGAAGTTTATTAGTGAGTGAACGAGGTATATTGATGAATTCAAGTTTAGCCGTTGTTCCGTCAATAGACTTAACTTTTGCAGGAATAACAACCTCCAATCCGTCAATATTTAAGTTTAAACTTACTTTGTCGCCTTTACTCCATTCATATTCATTTGATGTAATGGCACCTGTTGTTGAAATTGAGTATATTTTTACATCGCTGTTTAAACCTGTAAGTTCACCCATTGTATCAAATACGATGAAGGTCGGGGTCGATGTTTTGTATCCCACTTTTATTTCATTTGTATTTTCTTCGTCATCAGATAATTTTTCTGCTGCGGCAACGACTTTATAATCTTCATTTGCAGCTGCTATAATTTCCAATTCATTATTAGCTGAAGCGATATTATAGTTTGCAAGAGTATTGTTATTTAACAATTGAATTTGAGGATTTATTGTATCTTGCATATTATTAAGTACAACTTGTGTTTCTTTTGTAGCTCTATTTACAAAGTTCCAAGCACTATGATAACCATTTACAAGCATATCAGGATTATTATACAGAGTAGGTGCATTGCTTATCATATTTATTGTGTTATCCAAATAAAGATTAAATGAGCCTGTATCTTTTGTATAAAGCTGAATATCTGCTTGTTCTAATTTCCTTATATTGTTATTATCTACAACAGCTAATTTATCAACATTTCTAAATTCAGCATAATTCTTAATATAGCCGTCTTCAATTCCAAGGATTGAATCTTTTGTATTGATATAAGCATTATTTGCATACAGAGTATCTATTGAAACTCCTCTATTAGTATTAACGTAGTCATCTATTGATAATACAACATTTTTTGCCCTAAAGTCATAATTATAGAATGGAAGTCTGTCTAATGAATTTTTAAATTTATTAGGTGTTGATGAAACAGACTTTTGCATTTCATAATTATTTCTTTGAGGATTATCAATGAGTTCTTCAACAATATCCCTGTCAACACCAAGAATATCTATAGATATAGCTTCACCATCACCATAACCGTTTATTCCATGTGCTTCATATGAATTTGTATCTGTCCCGCCGAAATCAGCCGGTGAATATGTTTTATCCGTTGGTGTAAAGCCTGTTATAGTTGAACTTGGTGCTTTAGCTGAATTTACATATATGTTATCAGCCATTAATGTAACATCAGCGAGCCTTGAACCATCAGGATAATACTGCGTATTTTCACCATGATTACCTCTTATATAAGCATTATAAATTTTTAATGTAGCATTTGACCTGTTTGGGTTATCAATAGCATCAAGAACTTTAATGTTGATATAATTTGGAATAACATCTATATTATAGCCGTCACCATTGCTGCCTAATGATTTATTATCGTGAGGCTGCAATATATCAATAAATGAATTATCATCACTACCTTTTGATATTGGCATACTCAAATCAATAATTGTTAATTTTTCAGCTTTTTGAGTAATATTTAAACCGCTTCCTGCTACTATTTCTTTAATAACAGCATTTGATTCCATATCAACACCCAAGTCACCGGTTTTTGTTACAAGCTGATATAATTTCGTTTCGTTTTCTGAATTTGTTTTTCCCGTTACATATAAACTATTTTCAGCCTCAAAACTTACCGATGATTCAGGAGCATTCAATGTATCTTGAAGATAAATAAATTTATTACCTTTATCACCAATATTATTACTTGCAATTACAGATATATTTTGTCCCATAACAGCAGCATCACCATTATCCGCCGTATTATTAACAGAATATCCGATTAAATATTCTTTATTATCGGGAGTTGGATTTTTATCGGCCTGCTTCCAATCTGCTGCCGTTAATATTACGTTTCCGTCTGATGTAATATTTTTAACATTCAAATCAGACTCTTTTGCTCTGATATTAACAAGTCTTGCATCATTTTTTGTATCATTCAATGATTTAGCATAAATATTACCAAGAACATTCACGTTAATTGATTCGGTGAAATCTCTTGTACTTGCATCAATACCCTCTCCCGGATTTTCGTGGCTTGTTGTACCTATATCACCATCCGTAACATTTATTGTTAAATTACCGTTTGAAGCTATTAACGTCTTATATGCATTATTAGGATTACCTAAATCATAATTTTGACGATTAGATTTTGTATCAGGGTCTATAATACCGTTTAAAATATTTCCGTTAGTCTGTTTAATAGTAATATCGCCGTTTTTAGTCTGAATATAATTGTCATTGTCATTATAATCGCCTATTACAATATTACCGTTTTTATTATCTAATGTTATATTACCGTCATCAGATTTAATATTGCCGTCAAGTTTTATGCCGCCGGTTTTATTGGTTATCGTAATATTACCTTCTGATTTATTAATTGAACCTTCAATATTAATACCGGCTTTATTGTTTGTAATATTTGCAATTCCCGCACCTGTTATTGAGCCTGAAATATCAATTCCGTTGTTTGAGGTAATATTTAATGTTCCCAAATTATCTGATGCATTATTATTTAAACTATTTTCGATATTACCGTTTAATGAAATTCTGCCATCTTTTTCTGAGGTAATTGAAGTTTTAGCTGTATTTACACTATTTGAAGTCAATCTGTCTTCTGAAACACTAAGCCCGTTTGATGAACTAAACCCGCCAGTATGACTGTTATTTGATATATTATAAATATTCAGTTTTTTATTTGTTTGGTTATTAATTGCAATTGTTTGATATCCGTCTTTTGATGATACATCAGCAGATACATTACCGCTATTTGCCGATATATTAACAGCTCCGCCGTTATTGCCGATACTGAATACATAAATTTCACCGTCTTTATAAATTGCTTTTATGTTGTTATCAGTTCCTTGAATATCAATCAGATTTGTTTCTCCCGTTGTTTTATCCAAAACGAGATTAGAGAGCATATCATCAGTAATTGTAAGGTTTCTGTTTGAATATCCTGACGCTATATTACCTTTGATATCTGCATTATCAGCAATTATATTAACATCACCGCCTGCAAAAATACTGTCATTTTCTTTCAATAATATATCAATATCAGAATTACCGATTGTAACATTGCCATTAACTGCTGTTATATTTTTTTCATCTGCGCTCAGAGCTGAGTTAAATTTTATATTCCCGCTTTCATTATATATATTTATCTTGCCATTTGTTGATACTCTTCCATTGAAAGTAATATTTGAAGCGGCAGTGTTGTTGGGAATATTTTCAAGCGAACTTGCAAACGGATTTGTATTATCATAGTAATTATTAATTATTATGTCGCCATTTCCGCCATTACTGTTACTGATAAAGTGAACACCATTTTCACCGCCTATCAGTTTATCAGAATTATTAAGATAAGACGAATAGTTTTTACCCCCTATAACTAAACCTCTTACAGTATCCGCTCCTATATCAATTGCACCAAAATCAAGACTCCTTGTTGAATAGTTATCTACAGTAAGAGATGAATTTGCGGTTTTAAAATTTCCGTTTCCTTTAATATTATAGATTTTACTTCCAATCAAGGACTCAGTATATTCATTTATTCCGCTTATATTAATTTCTGAAGATTCTGAAGCCATATCTCCGAATGCTATTGTATAAGGTTCGGAATATTCATTCGCATCTTGAGCCTGCTTGATGGCTAAATCATTTTCTAATGCTGTTTTTTCGTTTGACAATGCTGTTTTTAATGCTTCATCATTTATTTTATTTTGATTATAAGAATCAAGTTCTGTTGATAATAACGTCTTTAAGGCAGTTAAATACTCTTTTTCATTATTATATGTTATAGTATTACCTTCTGCTATTCCATCAGTAAGTGTTACGCTTGAAGTCAGCATATAATCTTCATAAACAGTATAATTACCAATTTGAGTATTAGTTAATTTATTTTGAACTGTATTATAATTATTTTGGAAAATCTCTTTTTGAGTTTCCGTTAAATTTTTATATGTATCGTGATTATTTATAAATTCGGTTATTGTAGGAATATCTTCTGTCTTATCTAATATATACGACTTATAATCATTGATAATAGTTATATAATCAACTGTAACATTATGATTGTTATCTACATCGCCATTATTAACCAATGCTTCTCTTACAAGAGATTTGTAATCATTATCCATAACGGCATTAAATTCATCAATATTTTTTAATTTATATTGCTCTATTAATTCTAATTTATCATTATTATCAGAAATTGAATTTTCTATTTCACTGATTTTTGCTGTTTCTTCCTCAATAGAATTATTAAGAACAACAATTCTGGAATCAATATTTGAAATTTTATCATTTATAATTTTTATTGTTGCTTCTTTTACTTTTTCACCGTCAACAGTTCCCGTACCTGAAATTGAATAATTGCCGGAAGAAAAACCTAGAAGCGTTTGATTATCAATAGTTCCATCCGGATTAATTTTCATATACTTATTACTACCCTGTCCGGCAGCTATTTCACCGTCTAATTTTAATTGATTTTGCACTGCTCTGCTTATATTTGACTTATTTCCTGTTTTTGTAATAGGAATACCAAACAAAGCATAACTTGTAGATCTATATGAAATTTCCGATTTAATATTTTCTCTGCCTTTAGCATAGTCAATATCTATATCTTTATTTGAAGATATTAAACCGCCATTTTTAACATCCAATAAATTAGAAATACTTCTTGATAATTGACCATCTTGTGTGGAAGAAGCAACAGCCGCATCAGCATCGGTATGTGCATACTGGTTTAATTCATTATAAGAATTATTCATATAATTTATATCAACAAGATTACCGGCATTGATTTTACCATTGTTATTAAGTTCATTTGAAACAGACAGATTTAGATATGATTTAGCTGTAGGTTTGCCCGCAAAGTTTTCCGAACTTGAATAAGAACGAGCATATAATGTATTATTTGAATCAAAATTAAATATTGCTGAATTATCTGCTTCTACAGATGAATTTGAATCTATTGATATTTTGTTTGTATTATTTGCAGTTAAGTAATTAACGCCTTTAGGAACAGTTACAAATCCAGCTGCATCCGAATCAGTTTTTTGTTTAAAGCTTGAATTTGTTTGTGTTTCTAATTTCGTATTATTATTTGCATATATTTTTGAATTATTTTCAACATTAATTTCACTGGTCTGATTTAGATTATTAGTTAATGTTGTTAAATTACCTGCAATAAATCCTGATGAAGAACCTGCATATTGAACCCAGTCATCACCTCTTGCATTTTTTAGTTCGGAAACAGATTTCATATTAAGGTTATCAGCTGATATTTCCGAATTATCAACAGTAATTTTTGCTCCGGAATTATATTCATGATATACTTCATTGGTTGTTATTGCTATAACACCGCCATTTGACATTGATGAAGTATCTTTTACAATATTTGTATTGGCAACATCAAAATTAAAATCATTTGCAGCATTCATATTAGAATTTTTAATATTCATTTCTGTAGTAGAGTTTAAATTTTCCGATACAGAAATACTTGAAGCATCTATAAAACCGCCCGAGGTTGAGTTTGAAACGGTATCTTGAGTGTTTGTTGACTTATGTTTTACTGTTAATTTGTTTTCATAATCTTTTGAAGATAGATAATTAGTCAGATTTAATTTTGAACTTCCGGATACAATATTATTTGCATTTGTTGCACTCACGCTGATTGCACCGCCGCCTTTTGAAGCATAATCCATTTTTGAATATCTTTGAGTATCGGAATCAATTTCGAGTTCTTTTGTATTAAATTCTCCGCCGATATTTAACTCTGTATCTGATTTTAATTCCGAATATAAGTTTGAAATTGAAACATTAATAGCACCACCGGAGGCAATCTGCATGTTAATGTCAGCTTTTGAGTTATTATTGGCAATTATTTCAGCCTTATTTGCTATTGTATTCTTACCGGATACATCAATTCCGAGTTTTGCCTCAACATAAGATTTAACGGAAGTTGTCCCTACTGTTATAGCACCGTAACTTTCGCTGTCAACATTTGCATTGCCGGTTTCATTCATAAGTGCTTTCATAACTAATGAATCTGCATTATGCTCGTTTGCAATCAGTTTGGTATTAACTTTTACATTGTTTTTAGCAATAGCTTCCGCAGCAGAACCGCTTATTAACCCGACTGAAAAACTTAATATTTTTGCAGTTGAAGTTATATCTGCAGCTTTAGTGTTATCATCAGCTTTTACACCCGATAAAATTTTTGTTTCACCCGTATTATTTATAACTAAACCGTTAGGACTGTTTACACCTGCACTAAGTTCTGCATTCATATATGCCCCTGATTCACCAATTGTTAAACCTGCTAATGAAGCACTTGTTAAATTAGATTTTGCCAATACGCTCATTTTTGATGAATCAGCTGTAATATTTAAATTGTTTACATTTATCTCGCCGGTTGCATTTTCAATCATTGCTTTTGTTATTGATTCACTAGTAGCATTATTTCCTAAATAACTGAAATTACCTAAAGAAACGGTAAATGTGTCTAATATTGAAATTAATTCGGTATTACCGGTTGAGTGTAAATTCAAACTGTCTGCAGTAATATTACTGTTTCCTGATATTAGGGCAAACGTATTATTTTCATCTTTGTTATCAATTACTGAAATCGCAAGATTTGAAGCGGACACTACGTAAGACTCATTATTAATATCTGATTTATTATTTGAAATTGCACTTACATTTACATCTTTGGCTTCCACATCACCATTATTAATTATAGCCTGCGTTAAAGCAGTATTTTTGTATATTGCTGCACCTCCGGAAACTGATGAACCGGAAACTTTTGCTTCAAAATTTTCAATTTTTACTTTATTTTCAGATTCCGCTTTAACATTCACATCACCGTTTGTGCTTACAACACTGCCTCCTGCAATTTCTGCAAGAGAATTATTTGCAAGCTTAACAACTTTTACACCGACATTTGCTGTTTGAGCACCACCTTGAATTAAATTATTTTTTAATGTTAAATCATTGCCGTTTTTATCCTGCAATTTACTTTTTGCTGAAATTTCAACGTCATCAGCTGTAGTCAAATTAGCATTGCTTCTTGCTATTGCACCTGTTTCAGTTTCAGTTGAACCTGTTATTTTAAATTTTCCGTCATTTGAAACTTGTTTATAAACATTACTGATATCATTTATGGCTTCATTAACCTTAGCCTGTTTTTCAGATTCTGAATATGAACTGCCTGCCTTACCGAGATTTATAATTGTAACATCTCCGGCAACAGAACCGAACCCTAAAGAAACGCTGACTGTTTCATTTGCAATTCCATAGGTTGCATTAGATTTTATATCTGCACTTTCTGCATTAATTGTTCCTGATGAATTTGATAAAATTTCAGCTTTCGCTATATCATCATATTGATGTAAACCTATATTCGCAGTACCGGCTCCGCCTACAGCAACTAAAGCAACAATACCTGAATTATTTTCAGCAAGTGTATCACTCTGTGTATTAATAGTTAATGCACCATTTATATCCATTTTTTTATCATCAGCGTCAATATAAGATATTACATTTGAATTAATTTCATTAACTATTGCATTAACACCTATTGCACCGCCGAGTGCTGAACCAACACCGCCTATATCAGTAGTTTTAATATTTCTTTTTCCAAATGCTTGAACGGATAAATCAGCTGCATTATCAATAGAAGTATTATCAACATAAGATTTTACGGTATTTTCATAGAAATTAAATATACTGTTTACGTTCCCGGCTCCACCTATACCTGCAACACTTACGCTTCCTGCCAAGTTGTCAATTATATCTTCTTTATCTTTGTTTGATGCTAAAGAAATTGAACCAGCCTCGGTAATTGTTGAATCATTTATATAAGACAAAACCGTACTTGAAATATCATTAATTATTACGTTTGCGGTAACAGCTCCGCCTATTCCGGCAAAACCACCCGATAAAATATTATTTGAAGAATTTAATAAAGAACCTGAATTTATATTAATATTTTTTTGTGTATTAATTATTGCATTGTCAATATTTGCACTGACTGTATTTGTATAATTATTTCTTATGGCATAACCGCCTACTGCTCCGCCTAAACCTGCTGCCGATAAACCTGCAACAGCACTAAAGTTATCGACATAGTCATTAGCCGTAATTGTAATGCTTCCTTCATTTATCTTTGAACCGCCGTTTACCGAGGCAATTGATTCTCCCGAATAATTATTTAAAACAGGTATAACATTAGCTGCTCCGCCCATACCGGCAATACTTGCAGCAAGCATTATATTATTAATTTCAATAGCATGTTCCGAATTTAGTTTTGTATCACCTGCTACTGTTGAATCTGTTATATAGGAATGAACTTTATCATCTACTTGATTGTAGTCAACAACAGCATTTACGCCTGCTCCGACTCCTGCACCGGCACCTGATATTACAAGCTGGTTTAAATCCATTGTTGATTTTGCTTCAACATCAGCTCCGCCTTTTGTAACTTCAGATTTGTTTAACTGTGCCGTTATATTGTCATTAAGTAAATTTATAACACCAACAGCACTTACACCGGCTCCGGTTCCGGCTCCTGCAACTGATGCAACTGCATCATAGTTTACAAATTCTTGATTTGCTTTTACATTTATGCCTTTATCCGTTGATAATGTTGAATCTTTAACTTCTGCTTTAATATTACCTTCCATATCATTGGAAACTACAGTAGCAGCAACAGCCGCATTTCCTGAACCTGCAACGCTTATAACACCGACAATAGGAGTTAATTTATCTATATCTTCCTTTTTCATGCTTGCAGAGTTCTCGTTATTGTTATTAACGGTTCCATTCTGATTTTTATATGCAGAAGTATCTTTAAACCAGTTTCTAAATACATTTGACTGATTTGCTTCGCTTCTGTTAAAGCCTCTGTCCGCTATAACATCAACTTTGCCTTGTTCACTTGTTACATTCGAGTTGTTAATAACTGCATTTACATCTGAATTTATAAAATTCAGTACCCCCATACCGCCAATAGCTGCCGTTCCTGCAGCATTTACATTTACAAGAAGTGCATGGAATTCATCATCAGCTTTTGAACTAACATTGATATTATTAATAGCTTCAATTATTGCACTTTCTTCTCCATCATCACCGATTTGAGCGGTAGTTGTTGTTTCCTGATCATTTATATAAGCGACTGCACCAATAGCGGCAGTTCCTGCTACAGAAGCATTAACAACCAAACCTTTTATATCGTTATCGCTTTGAGCAATAACATCTACGGAATCAGCTTCTACGGTTACATTATCATTTATTTTTGATGTTACAACATCTTTAATAACGTTTGCTACCGCACTTCCGTTTACGGAAGCAGATCCGGCAGCACCGCCGCCTACAGTTATAAGTGTTGATTTCTTCGTAGAATTTGCCACAACACTCATTGCTTTTTCAATATCAAGAACGGAACCTTCAAATACTTGTGCTTCAACATTGCTGTTACCTGCTAAAACAAATACGTTTGCACCTATTGAGGCAGTTCCTCCGTAAGAAATCCTGCCCATAATTGCATTTGCAATGGAGTAATCATTTGCTCTTACATTTAATTCATCAGAAGTTACATTTGAATTTGTTACATAAGCCTTAACAGCATTATCAATAACTTTAACAACTATTACACCCGACACACTGGCTTTAAAACTTGCCCCTAAATCATAGAACATGTTCCAATTTGCGAAATCGGAGTTTTCCTCAACTTGTTTATAATTATCGCCGTCTTTTTCCGTAAACTTTTTTGCATCATTAATGCTTGCAACATCATAAGTGCCGTCTTCTTGTTTCGTACCGCCGAATGAATTTATACTTGCTGCCAGTACATCAACTTCACCTGCTGAATTTACTGTTGTATCTTTAATTTCAGCTGTTACATCTTTATCTAATACATCAACATTGACATCACCGCTTATGGCAGAACCTGAATTTGATAGGGCAAGTGTTCCGCCTCTTGTAATAATACTTGTTGTATCCTGCGCATTAACAAGAACATTTCCGCTTTTATCAATTTCACCCAGCACTTGAGATAAAATTGTATCAACAATTACGTTTGCATTGATATTAGCGGCTACTGAAGCACTGCCGCTATTTGATAAAGCTACACCTATCGGTATTATATTTATATCTTCTGAGGTTCTTGCATTTATCAAAACATCACCATTTGCACTTATTTTAGAGCCTTTATCAAGTTTTGATGTCACATTATTTTTATAAACATTGGCTATCAGATTTGCACCAACTGCGCTTCCTTCCATAGAAGCACCGCCTGCAATGGTTATTCCTTCTAATTCATTACCGTATAAAGAATTAATACCGACATTACCCGTTGAATTTAATACAGAATTACCGATAGATTGAGCAACAACATCAGATACCAATACATTTGAAATACCGTTTACATTTACTGTAGTTGCACCGCCAAACTGCAAGCCCATATTAGCAGCCAGAAATCTTAAATTTTCGGTTTCATTTGCATTTATTGTTATTGAATTTGATTTTTCAACCGTTAGAGCATCTGCTTCAGCTGTAACATTAGAATTATTTACGTTAACTATTGCCCCGATACCGACTCCCACGCCGCTGCTTGAAGCAGACATATCTAAAGCTCCGGCTAAACTCCGGTTATCAATTGTTTCATTTGCTTTTATTTCAATATCACCTGATGATGTTATATTGGTATTTTTAGCTTTTGCCGTAATCTTACTTGCATTTAATTCCGTATTTATAGCCCCGTCAAATGTATAGCTTGACTCAGCCCCAGAGGCTAAAGCTCCCGCTGCGGATATTGAATTATATTTTTGTTCCAAATTCGCATTTATTTTTGCATCTTTTGCATTTTTAATTATGCTGTCAGAAATTTGTGCATTAACGGTTTTATTTGAATAATTGACATTAGCACCTATACCTGCGCCATAAGCTGATGAACCGCCTTGAGTAGCTGATATTCCGCCTGCTGCATTCCATACTTCAGAATTATCATTTGCATTAACATTCACATCAATATCTTTATCTATATTCTCAGCATTTTGAATTTCGGTATTTTTTATTTCAGCATTTGTTTGTTCTTTTAATGCATTATAGTTAAAAGAACCTCCGACAGCTGCAGCCGTTCCGTTTTCTTGATTTGAAGCAACGCCGATACCCGCTGTAACATTAACCATCATATTTTTGTTATCGGCATTTACATTAAGTAATTTTTCATCAATTGCTTTTGTAAAATTAATTTTTGTTTTATTATTATCATCACCTATTATTGCGTTAGTTTCAGATTTATCATTATAAATTCCTATACCAGCACCGGCTCCTACATTTCCTGCTTTTGCAACACCGCCATTAACATTTACTGATAAATTTTCCTGATTTGCTTTAACCTCAAGTCTTTTACCGACATTTACAGTTGAATTATTAATTTTTGACGTAACCTTTGTTGCTTTATTAGTAACATTAACAGCACCGGCTGCCGCTATTGACATATTACTTTTAGCAGTGTCAGTATCAGCTTTTGTATTATTATCACCCTCCATTTTGTCATTTTCATTATTGGTTATGGTTTCAGAATTACTCTTTTCATTTTCTTTGCTGTTATCTTTGTCGGGTGTCTTTTCTTTTCCGTTTTCATCAACATTTTTATCGGCATTATTTATTGTATCTTTATTTTCTTTTACTTTATCATTAGCCTTTTCAGAGGCATCATTTTGTTCAAACAGTTTATTTAAGCCAAGTATATCTTCATCATCATCAGTTGCGGCATCTAATATATCCATCCAGTTGCCGATATTTTTTGTTGTTTGCTCTTCAGAAGAACTTTCAGAACTGTCGCTTCCTCCTTCGTTATCGGATGAACCGTTATTATTATCGGCTTTTTTAACTTTAACACCGCCTGCAAATGCAGCCGAACCTAAAACATCAACTGATAATTGGTCATGTGAAGCTTCTGCTGTTACATTTTCTTCAGCCGTAACAATAGAATTTTCAACTACGGCATTTAATTGATTATCAAAGTTAGAAATATTTACAGTTGCACCGACTGCACCGCCTGATGAACTTGTTTCGCCTTCTTCAGCCTCCTGGCTCTGCTTTGCAAAAGCACCCGCAACTATTATGTTTAAGATTTTATCATTGATTTCTCTTGCATCGCCGGCACTTAGTTCATTTGTATTTTCGTTAAGCTCTAAATCTCCCGATTTTTTCGCACTGATTTTTCCTTTACCGGCAGTTACAGATACATTTTTTCCTGATACCTCGGAATTTTTTATGCTTGAATTTGTTTCACCGTCTAAATTTTGTATATGAACCGTTCCTTCAAGAGCAAATGTTTCTGCCGTTCCGCCAGTTATAGCCGCACTTATATAATTTTGTTTGGAGACCGAATTTAATTTTACATCTCCTTTTTCAACTATAACAGCAGAATCTTCTATTTTTGCAGCAGCATTATTTGTATAATTATCAATTAATACAGTGCCTCCGACACCAACTTTACCGCCACCCTGGCTCGGTTGATATTCACCTAAATCATTTGCAAGCTGAACAAGAAAATCAACCATACCGGCTGCATTATATCCCGTAATAAGATTTACGGAATTTAATACGGCATCACCCTCTGTTACATTTACATTTGAATTACCCGTAATTGAAGCTGTAGTATTATTTACAATACTGTTATAAACAATGGAGCCTGCTACTCCTAAACCATTTGCCGTTCCGGAAGCCTGTGCAAAATTATTAAATAATCCTTCAAGTTCAAATTCAGGTTTATCAAACCAATCACCAATACTTGCACCAAAATTTATACCCAACGACCAATCGGAAGGATCCGGTAAAACTGCACTCCAATCAAGCTCACCGTTTTCATCTTCGTCTAAAGCGACTCCGAATTTTAATTCAACATCTGTTATAGGAGTATCTTCTTTACCGTATGTCAATTCCATAGGATTCATCGGTAATTGAGTAGTAGCATCAACCGTCAAAGCCCCGGAATTGATTGTTGAACCGTTAATATCCGAAACGGTTGTATTATTCTGTTCGTTAATAACAACAGCCATTCCGGCACCAAACTTAGTTTCTTCCGTTGCTTCAGCTTTTGCACTATTAGCCGTTAAATCAACCATATTTGTCTGCACGGTAACATTGCCTGCATTAATTTGAGAATTATTTACACTTGTTTTAGCAGTATTATTTGAACGATTATATATTGCACTGCCTGAAAACTGAAAAGCAGCTTCATCCATTTCCCCGTTTAATTTATCTTTATCATTGAAAAATGATAATAATGTTTTATTTGTATATTCGTTTACTTTTCCTATTTTGTCCTGAAATTTTTGGAAAGCACTTTTATTGTCATTATCGCCTTCGGCGTCATCTCCGCCTTCAATTTCATTTTCAACTTTGTTTTTAATTGAATTAAGATTTTGGCTTAAAAGTCTGACATCTTCTTCTGTTTCAATTTTACTGCCGTTTTTTATTTTAACTTGAGAATCAGTCTTAACATGATTCATAACAATGCCCATTGAAGCAGCTGACCCCTGTTTTCCAGGCTCTCCATCCTTGCCGGGAGTTGAGAAATCATTTTTATTTATATTTGCACTTTCTTCAACTTCAACTTCGCTTGTACTTAAGTTGATTGCTTTTGCCTCAAAATTATTTGCATTAACACTAGAATTATCAACAATTACTTTTGTATCAGAAACTATATTATTGTTAAGCATTGCAAATGCTAAAGCATCAGTAGCACTCAAAGAAAAGAAACTTTTGTTGTTTATTTCAACTTCTTCTTCACTTTGAGAAACTGCACTTAAATTTATATCGTTTGCAGCATTTAGTTTCGAGTCTTTAACATTTACTTTTGATTCTGTTTCCGTACCTAATCCGTATAAAAATACAGGAACTGTCTGTCCCAGTAAATCTGAATTTACGCTCAAATTTGCTTCTGCATTGGTTTCTATACTTATATCATTTTGTGCTTTAACATTGCTGTTTATAATATTAACAACAGCACTGGCTCTTGCACCGTCAAAACCCGTATAAGGATTAGAGCTGAAATATTCGCTTATTTTTGCATCATCATCTGCTATCCAATTTACTATTGTAGGTGTAATTAAATTTATATTTTGAGTTGTTTCATTTTTAGCATTTGCATTTATTTTAACGTCTTCAGCAGATATTTGTGAATTTTTAATATCAATCTTTGTTTCTGCTTTATCAGCCATACCCCAAGCGGCATTATCAAAATCGAAATGAGAAGGGTCAAAAGTCAAGGAAGTATTTGCATTTGAATGTATGTCAATATCATTAGCAGCAAGCTTTGAATTATCAATAGTTACTGCGGTATTATTAATATCCGAACCGCTTTCACCTGCTTCAAGTACAATTTTACCACCTACAAGATTAAAAGACTCAGCATTTGTTATATTTGACTTAACAAGGTTATTAAAGAGCGTTTCCGCCTGAACGTTAAAATTAATTACATTATCATTTCTTTGAATACCTGCAATTATACCTGCATTTTGAACATTAATATTTTTACCGTATAAATTAACTTCATCTCTTGCGAAAATTTTACCGTTTACAACTATATTACCTGTTGAATCGGTAATTAAACCTTTATAATTATCAGTACCAAATTCATAACCGGAAAGATTATTTTCAATATAGCTGTCTTTAAATATGTTGTATGTACTTTGCGATGGAGTAATTGCAGAAAAAGAACCTACATTTAATACACCTGATGAACCTATAACCATACCTGATGGGGAAACAAAAATTGCATGTCCGTTATAAAAATTGTTTCCTTTCATTGTGTTTAAAATACCGTTGATATTTACCTGATTATCAACAAGGTTTATAAATTTAGAATATTCTGCCGAATCTTTTATAAATTGAAGATTAGCTATATCGCCTTGAGTTAATTTAAAATTTTCATACTGTCGAAAACCTGTTTCACCTGAAATCTTATCTGCAGTGATGTCATATACACCATTTTTAGGTATTATGCCGGTAATATCAGAAGCTAATACACTATATGGAACAATCGCACTTATAATATTTGCCGCAAAAACTGATGCTGCAATTTTTTTAGGATACAACTTAGCTCTTTTTTTATTGATAACAGATTTTTTCATTTTCTTCCTTTTTTATATAATTCTACTCTATTTATAACCATTCTTATATTAATTATAATTTGAAAGCATAAAAAATTTCCTCTAAAATCCTTATAGCAGTATAAATTTCAACAAAAATTTACATATCCGGACATATCCGGATGCTTAAAAATGGTATAATGAAAATATGAAACTACTATTTATTTTGAGGGTTCATTAATTTTTTCCCGCCATACAACAAAGGACAGTTATTACCTTTCCAGCTACCGTTTATAATAATATTATTTTTATCTGCTTCAATAGTCTTTTTGCAATAATTAACAACAGCTTCACCGCCCATGCTAAAAACTGTTTCCCGTCCTTTTTTATCGGTTTTGCTTATTGACATTCCGCCTGCATTAGTATTGGTATCATAATCATAATCAATCCAAATATAAAGCTTTTTACCTGCAATACTTTTTTCTTCATCCGGATATCCCCAGTGTTTTATCAAGGAATCAAGCGGGTATCCTATCCAGGATTTTATACATTTATCCATATATGTTTCCCAAGCATAGACACTTGTAGAAATCAGCAGTAAACAAATTAAAAGAATTTTTTTCATAATATCAGCCTCTAAAATGTTGTTGTTATAGGAAATTATAGGTATTCAGTTTTAGCTTTTGGTATTCTTAGTTTTACAAGAGCATCAAAATCATGCATTAAACTTACTTCAAAATGAAATCTGCCCCACTTATGCCGCTCCTCGTGCCTGTTTAAGCTATTTTGAGAGACAAATCTTTAGGTATAATCTTAAAACCTCAGTCCAAACTTGTCAAATAATTGTGCCGGTTTTGACACAATTTGGACTAAATATACTTTCTGTTGTATATTTAGTCCATATATTATGAACCGGCACACTATCCTATATAACAAAATGCGTCAAATTTAATTGTTATAATTTCTGCTGTCGGAATCATTATTTAAATCGGCATATTCAATTTGTGTAAATGTATTTTTAAAATCATCAAGTGAAATGGTAAGTTCTTTTTCACTATCCCAAGGGTTAGTAAGTGTTACCGTATTATCGGAAATACTTTTTACCGAATATTGATGACCGTCTTCCACTTTAAAACTTGAACCGCTGTTTAAATCCGTTAAATTAGCAGTTTTGCCTTTACTTACGCTGGCATTCATTATTTGTGAATCGGAATTACTGCTTGTGTAAAGTTTTATTGCTTCTTCTATACCGTTTACATCATGAAGCGTTTTTCCGTCCTTTATAATAGAATTTGTTTTAAATACAGTTCCCGCTTTACCTGCAAGTATATATATCGCCTTTTCAAAATTTCCGCTGTCTATTGATGATTTATCGGAACCTTCGGGTATATCTTTTACATAGGAAGGAGTTGTATCATTATAAGCAACTTTTTCAAGATATTTTTCAACACCGATTTCAATAGCTATCATATCGTCATCACCGCTGGAATATTTTTTCCCCTGTGTATCTCTTGCTTTTGCAACTTCTTCATCGGTAACGGTTATATCGATTTTATTTCCATTTGCTCCAAAATGCAAAGTTGTACTGCCATCTTGTATATCTATCATATTTGATAAAATTTCACGCCCTTTTGGTGTGGCATTAAGTGAATTTATTGCAGAAAGCAGCCAGCAGTCGCCTTTTTCATCGCCTTGAGAAGTTGCTTCTATTTTGCCGTTTTTATTAACGTAAGAATTTTTAACATTTGCATTATCAATTTCGGGTAATTCTGCCTTCTTTATAGGATTTGTTTCATCCGCACTAAAATGAAAACTGTCTGATGGCTCGTCATGATTACCAATATAACCCGAAAAAATATTATCATTTTTTGGCATCGGATTTTGCATATATGATGAATTATCATATAAATTAATCTTTTTAAAGCCCATATTCGATATATCTTTTAATGCAAACAGATTATTGCCCATTCTCTGATAATCCCCTAATATTATTGATAAATATATAAAAACATTTTTGATAAAAAAATTGCTGTCGATTAATTTATTGCAATAATTCAATAAATATGATATTGTTATTAAAAATTAAGGAGATTTTGTGATTTAGTATGATGTTTTTTCCCATCCCCCGAAAGAAATATAGATTAGGTTACTCTTTATCGGAGGTTATTATTACAATAACTATAGTTGGAGTTATTGCTGCTCTTTCTGTTCCTTCAATAATGCAGAATACAAAAAAAACAGAGTATGTTCGTTCTCTTCAAAAAGCTTATGCAGTTCTTAGCAATGCTACTGATATGATAATTGCAACGGAAGGAAGTCCCGTAGAATGGCTGGATACATCAAACCCTACAGTAACATTACACGATATGTATAAAAAATATATTCATAAAGTTAAAGAATGTAACGGTGATTGCGCCAATATTGTTACGGAATATAAAAATTTTAATGGTGCTTCTAACAGTTATAATATTATTAACAATAACGGTTCTCTAATATTACCTGATGGTACTTTTGTACGGCTGCATTATTCAAGTAAAAATTGTACTGATAAACAGACTGCAGTTGGTGATGTGGATGTTTGTGCATATATTCATGTTGATGTAAATGGAGCTAAAGGTCCAAACAGATGGGGAAAAGATTCTTTCAGATTTTATTTAACAAATGACGGCTTATTACCGACCGGCAGTAATTTACCGGAAAGTACAGATTGCAGAAATACTAATGGCGGTCAGGGCTGCACCGCAAGAGTATTACGCGATGGGGAAATAGATTACTGGTAAAACGGTCCTTTATTGTCATTGCAGTAGTAATACGAAGACAGAGTGTGACAATCTCTAATATATCAAAAGACAAGCGTAACTGTTTTAACATAAAAAAATTTGCCGATTTATTTCGGCAAATTTTTTGTGTATTAAACGTTGACTATTATACAGATGCCAACTTTACATTATTTTCAAGTTTTAATGTTTCCGTTACAATATCACAAACACTTGAAGGTCCGAAATATTGAATTGCACCGGGGAAAATATATCTGTCATTCAACGCCCAGTCTTCTCTGTTTTGTTCAAGTACTTTAAATACCGGACCATTTAATTCAACCAGTGCTTTTTTAATAACGGGTTTAAATTCTCCATGACGCTTTTCCATATTCATCATCATAGTTAAAGGCACACCGCCTGCAATCCAATCTTTAGCAGGTGAAGAAAGATTTTTTATGGAAGATAAATAACCTGTCAATCCGAATTTTAATAATGCAAAAGCATTAAAGCCCAGAGAATAGCAATAATCGGCATCAAAGTTAGAAGGGAATGCACATCTGCCTTCATAACCGAAGAAATGGCATTGAGCGGAAAATTTACCGCTGTATTTACCTGCTTTTTTCATTTCTGCTAATTTCTCGCTAACCATTTGTATTAACAATTTTTCAGTTTCAATTTTGGATACTTGGACATTTCCGTGAGGATCTCTATCCATTAATAACTGTTGTTTAATAATTACGGGCAATGAAGCAAAAACTTCGGCATTTTCACTATTTAATTTATTTTTAATAATTTCAAATTTTTTGTTTTCTTCAGCATTTTTGTATGAACTATCATTTTCAAGAGCTGCTAAAGTATCATTTAAACCTGAAATCATTGATTTTATTTCGGGAATAAATTCTATTAAACCTTCAGGAATTAATGCGATACCGAAATTTTTACCTGCCTCTGCTCTTTTAGCAACGATATCAGCAATATAATCAACAATCTGTTTTAGTGACATTTTCTTTTCTTCGACTTCTTCACTAATCAAGGTAATATTAGGCTGAGTCTGCAACGCTGTTTCCAAACCGACATGTGTAGCACTTCTGCCCATTAATTTGATAAAATGCCAATATTTTTTCGCGGAATTAGCATCTCTTAAAATATTACCGATTAACTCCGAATAAGTTTTTGTTGCAGTATCAAATCCAAAGGAAATTTCAATCTGATCATTTTTCAAATCTCCATCAATGGTTTTAGGACAGCCTATAACTTGAATGCCTGCATTATTTTTTACAAACCATTCGGCAAGCATTGCGGCATTTGTATTGGAATCATCACCGCCAATAATAACAACACCTGTTATTTCCAATTTTTTGCATACCTTTAATGCGCTTTGGAACTGTTCCTCTGTTTCAAGTTTTGTTCTTCCGCTTCCTATAATATCAAATCCGCCGGTATTTCTGTATGCATTGATTTTCTCATCTGTAAATTCAATATAATTACCTTCAATTATACCCGATGGCCCGCCTAAAAATCCGTATAATTTATTTTTAGGATTTGCCTGTTTCAGAGCATCATATAAACCTGCAATAACATTGTGTCCGCCGGGAGCCTGACCGCCTGAAAGTATAACACCTATATTTCTCTGCTCACAGGTTAGTGTTTTCGATGTTGATTTAAATGTAATTAACGGCTTTCCATAAGTATTTTTGAATAGTTCTTTAATCTGCTCTCTATCTTTTACACTTTGAGTTTTATTCCCCTCTGTAAGCTCTAAATTATTTATACCGCCTGATAAAGATGAAGGCAGTTTCGGCTGATATTTTAATCTTTCAATTTGCAAAGGCGAAAGTTCTTTCATTTATTACTCCATTCTATTTTTCGTACATCAACACAGAATATTTTATCATAAAACTATAAAAATCTTAAAATAATTTATTTGAAGGACTTTTTTTATAATTATATTTAAGTTATAATTTTCTAAAATCAGAGGTATTTATGGATAATTTTACGCTGTTAAAGCTGGATCGTGCAATTTGGGTTGCATTGCTTGAAAAAGAAGACGTTGTTGAAGCTGTTAAATATTATGAATTATTTTGCAGAAAGCTGAAGGATTATGATGACTCTGGTCATTCATTGGATATAAAGATAGAATTGGAATTTTCTCATAAACTCTTTATGACAAAAATTGCTGCTTTAGCCGATAAATTTTTAAGGGAAAAAGATTATAAAAATGCAGTTATGGCATATTCCATTGCATTTAAAAATAATACAGATAATGCTAATTGTCTTAAAAATTATATAATCTGCCTTGATGCATTAAAACAGTATGATTTGAAATTAGAAGTAATTAAACACTTAGAAACCGTTTCAAAAAATGATTTGGAATGTTCTAAACTGCTGGCTCAATCTTATGAACAGCAGGCAATGTACTTAGAAGCAATTAATACTATGAAAGATTATATTGAAAAAAGAGGCAATGATGCTTCAGATGAAGATTACAATATTTTAGGATGCTTCTACAATGAATATTATTCAGATGTAACACATAAAAAAATTGATGCACAAAAAGGCTATGAGGCATTCACTATAGCCTCGGATATGAGTCCTACAACAAGACTATTTGCTAAAAATGCTACTATTATGGCAGGCAAAATTAATGAATTTGACGGCGGCAGAAAATACTGGGAACGTGTTATCAAAACAAATCAAATGACAAATGATGATAAATTTGATTATGCTGCTTTTTGTTTAAAAACAGAGGATTTTGCCGGCTGGCATAAATATTTTGATGCCAGATTTAAAAAAGAAAATAATCCTACTTTTTTCCCCGTTATTGAAAAACCTCAATGGACGGGAAATGAGGATTTATCAAATTCTACACTGCTTGTTCATTGCGAACAGGGTTTCGGCGATACTTTCTTATTCTGGGGTTATATGCCAAGACTTTTAAAACTCGCCAAACATATAATTTTTGTTGTTCAAAACGAAATATATGAACTTTTAAAAGATAATGACTGGGGAATTGAAATTTATTCCCGCGATAACTTAGACTTTAACAGCATTAATTTTGATTACTTCATTCCTTCCATGTCAATTCCTATAGTTTTAAAATTAGACAGAAGCAATATTTCCGTAGGTTCCGGATATATAAAACCAAATCCCGATAAGGTTAAAGAATTTAAAGAACGATTTTTTAATAACGATAAATTTAAAATAGGACTTTCTTTCTCCGGCAGTAAAACGGGAACTCAGTCAAGAGATGCTGCCGTACCTGAATTTTTGCCGTTTGAAGGTCTTGATAATATACAGCTTTATAACTTAACAAAAGATGTTACAGATACCCAGCTCGGAATATTCAAGAAAAATAAAGTAATAAACGTAGTTAAATATGCGTATAATTTTGCAGATACCGCTGCCGCTATAGCTAATTGCGATATTGTTGTTACTACCGATAATTGTATTTTAAATGTAGCAGGCTCAATAGGAAAAAGAACTCTAGGGCTTTTCAACTGGTCAAGTAATTTCCGCTGGTTTGATTTAACAGGTGATGATATTATTTGGTTTAACTGCGTAAAACCTTTTGTATGCAGCGATATAGATTACTGGTATTCTGCAATCCAGCCTGCAATCAATTATATTAAAGAAATTATGAATAAAAATGACCCGAGCAAATTTTGCGATAAAGAATGTGAGCAAAATTTGTGAGTGGTAACTTTAAAATGTGAGCAACCGTACGGCGCGGTTGACGCGGCGAAAGGTGCGGCACTGGATTAGATGCAGGCTTATAATAATGGATGAGTTAAGTTTACTGAAAATAGAACGTGCAAATTGGTCTATATTGCTTGATACGCAAAATTTTTATGCTGCCTTTCAGGCTTATAATATCTACATAGAAAAACTTAGAAACATTAACGGTTTTTCAGATAAAGTCAATAACGAAATTCAGCTTTCTAAAAAATTTTTTCAATTAAAATTAAATATTTTTGCAGATAAATTTTTAAATGAAAAAAATTATGCTCAGGCTGTTGAATTATATAATTATGCATTTAAAATTGATAACAAAGATATAAACTCCATAAAAAATTATATAACCTGTCTTGAGAAATTAAATCATCACGATTTAACTTTAATGCTGTTAAAATATTTAGAAAGCATTTCCGCAAATAATCCTGATGCATTAAAATATGTTTATTCTAAGTATTTTACGCTGGAACATTATACAAATGCTTTAGAAACAATGAAAAAATACATAGCAATAAAAGGAGAAGAAAATTTAACGGCTGCCGAATATGATGATTTAGGTATTTTTTATGAAAAATATTCTAATATAACACATAAACGTATCGACAGAGAAAACAGTTATCATGCCTTTGCAAAGGCCTCCGATTTAGCCCCGGAGGTACATGATTATGCAAATAATGCTACCGTAATCGCGCATACTTTAGGTGATATAGAATTGGCAAGAAAATATTGGGATAGAATATTAAAAATAAATAAAATGAATAATGAAAGTAAATATTATTATTCTATGTTTTGTTTAAGAACAGGTAATTTTGAAAATTGGCATAAATATTATGACGGAAGATTAAAAAAAGAACACGACAGACCATACTATCCCGAATTAAAAAATACAATGTGGAATGGGACTCAAGACTTATCAAATTCAACTCTGCTTATATACTGTGAGCAAGGGTACGGCGATACTTTCTGGATTTGGGGGTATATGCCGCGTATTTGTAAATTGGCAAAAAATGTTATTTTTATTGTTCAGGACAGTATTTATGATTTGTTAAAAGATAATGAATACGGGGTTAAGGTCTATTCAAAAGATACAGTTAATTCTGATGATTTGATTTATGATTTTTATATTTTTTCAATGTCAGTTCCAACTGTATTAAAATTAGACAGAAATAATATTTCTGTTGGTGAAGGTTATATAAAACCTGATACGGAATTAATAAATTCAATTAAAAATAAATATTTTTCCGATAATAAATTTAAAATAGGTATTTCATTTAAAGGACATACTTCAGGAAATGCCTCAAGGAATATAGATATAAAAGAATTTTTACTTTTAGATGAACTTGAAAATATTGAAATTTATAATTTTACCAAAGGTATTTCAGATAAAGAATTTGAAATTTTTAAGAAAAATAAAGTAAAAAATATAGTAAATGATTTTAAAAATTTTAATGAAACCGCTGCTGCACTTATAAATTGTGATTTAATATTAACCTCTGATAATTGTATTTTAAACTTAGCAGGTGCAATAGGTGTCAAAACTTTTGCTCTTTTTAACTGGGCTTATGAATTAAGGTGGTTTGATTTATCAGGAGATAATGTTATTTATTACACAAACGTTAAACCTTACATTTGTGATGATTTAGACAACTGGCAGTCTGTAATGACAATTGCTGTTAATGATATAAAGAATTTTATTCAATCCAAACAGGAGTCATTATGAATGATTTTAGCATATTAAAACTTGAACGTGCAAAATGGATTTCATATCTCGATGAAGAAAATATTGAAAAATCCGTTAAATTATATAATTTATATATTGATAATTTAAAAAAAACAGATTTTGAAAATGCTGCGGTAAAAAATGAAATAAATTTATGTTCACAATTATTTCAAATCAAACTTAATATACTTGCAGATAAATACATCAGACAAAAAAATTTTTTCAAAGCACTTTTAGCTGTATCTGCCGCATTTAAAAACAATAAAAATGATATTAACAATATAAAGAATTATATTACCTGCATTGATGAATTTAATCACGGTGATTTAAAATTATCACTCATAAAACATTTAGGCGATATTTCAAATACATCTTCCGAAATTGATATTGAAAACTGCAAATATGTATATAAAACCTTGACCGATATGGATTTATACGCGGAAGCAATTACATATTTAGAAAAATATATAAATTTAAAAGGAAGGGAAAAAACTAATGCAGACGATTATAACAATCTGGGAACTTTATATTATACATATTTTTATAAAACAAGCCGCAATATAATTGACCTTAAAAAAAGTTTTGACTTTTATATGAAAGCTTTAGATATCAATCCTAATTCTGATACATATCTATCAAATGCATTAGTTATTGCATATAAGTGTAATGATAAAGAACAAGTTAAAAATCTTTGCGAAAAGTTATTAAAACTCAATCCTTTTACGGAAGATGCAAAATATAATTACTCAACACTTAATTTATGGCTCGGTAATTTTAGTGAATGGCATAAATATTACAATTCAAGATTTTTAAAAAAACATAACAGAATATATTTCCCCGAAATAAAGAAACCTCAATGGGACGGTATTAAGGACTTATCCGGGTCAAAACTTCTTGTACACTGTGAACAGGGGTTCGGAGATATATTTTTAATGTGGGGATATATACCAAGGCTTATTAATCTTGCAAAACATGTTATTTTTATAACTAAAAAAGAAACTTATGAACTTTTAAAAGAAAATGAATACGGAGTAGAGGTATATAACAGAGATAATACGGATATAGATAAATTAGATTTTGATTATCATATTTCCTCTATGTCAATTCCTTCTTTACTTAAACTTGATAAAAGTAATATTTCAACAGGTACGGGATATATAAAACCCGATAATAAACTAAAAGAACAATACAAACAAAAATATTTCAATAATAATAAATTAAAAATCGGAATTTCTTTTTTAGGCTCTAAAAACGGTGATTTAACCAGAGATATACCGGTAAAAGAGTTTCTGCTTCTTGATAAATTTGAAAATATCGAAATTTATAATTTAACAAAGGAAGCGGAGGATTCTCAATTTGAAATTTTTAAAAACAATAAAATAATAAATATCGCAAAAGATTTTCAAAATTTTGCTCAAACAGCCGCCGCAATAGCAAATTGCGATGTAATTTTAACTGCCGATAATTGCATTTTAAATTTAGCAGGTGCAATAGGAGTAAGAACTTTAGCAATTTTTAATTGGAATTATGATTTCAGGTGGTTTGATTTAACGGGAGAAGATGTTGTATGGTATTCAAACGTAAAGCCATTTGTATGTGAAAATTTTGATGATTGGCAATCGGCAATCATACCTGCAATAAACAGCATAGAAGAATTAAAATACAGTAATATCAGCGATATTAATAATTATCCTTTATACGCACGAAATTGCGAACAAAACGGATTATATAAAGATGCAATAGAATTAATGAAAAAATATATAGCCGAAAAAGATGAAAAATCTGTTACTGCTGATGATTATAATCATTTGGGATATTTTTATTACATACTCTTTGAAAAAGAAAGTCATAAATACAGTGATTTGGAAAACAGTTTAAATGCATACTTGAAAGCGGCAGAACTTGCTCCTGATATAAACTTATACAATAGAACTGCTATAATACTCGCAGGGAAAATCATGGATTTTGAAGCCGGATATAAATGCTGGAATAATCTTGTAAAATACAATATCGCAAATAATTATGATAAATTTGAATATTCTATTTTTTGTTTAAAAGCACAAAATTTTGCAGATTGGCATAAATACTATGATACAAGATTTCTAAGGAAAGAAAATCCGCTTCAATTATCAATATTCAATAAGCCGAAATGGGACGGAACTCAAAATTTATCAAATTCGGTTTTATTGATATATGCAGATACGGGATACGGCTTCGGAGATAACATATTAATTTTCGGATATTTATCAAGAATTGTTAAACTTGCTAAACACGTCATTTTTGTTACGGCAAAAGAACTTTATGACTTATTTAAAAATAATGAATACGGAGTTGAAATATTATCAAAAAATGAAACTGATTTAAATACTTTAAATTATGACTTTTATATTCCTGCTATGTCGGTGCCTGCTGTGTTAAAATTGGATAAAAGCAATATTTCTACAGGTTCAGGCTATATAAAAGCTGATTTGGCACTTGTGAATGAATTTAAAGAAAAATATTTTAATAATAATAAATTCAAAATCGGAATTTCTTTTTCCGGTAACAGAATAAATAAGAATAAAATAAGAGATATTTCCATAGAAGAATTTAAGCTGCTTGATTCACTTGAAAATGTTCAAATTTATAATCTGACAAAAGAAGCAAGTACTAAAGAATTGGAAATATTAAAAAATAATAAAATAATAAATGCAGTGGAAAATGTTGAAAATTTTGCCCAAACAGCAGCTGTAATTACAAATTGTGACTTAGTATTAACTTCAGATAATTGTATTCTCAATCTTGCAGGAGCATTAGGCATAAAAACCTTCGGTCTGTTTAATTATATAAGCGAGAACAGATGGTTTGATTTAACCGGTAATGACGTTATCTGGTATAAATCCGTTAAACCTTTTGTATGCAAGGATATGGATGACTGGCAGTCGGCAATCTTACCTGCCGTAAATGAAATAAAACAGATTATAAAGGCAGTTAAAGCATGAATAATTTGGAAATATTGAAACTGGATAGAGCATTGTGGAATGCATATATTGATAGAGAAGATTTAGAAACAGCAATTAAATGTTATAATACATATATCAATAATCTTAAAAATTATAAAGATGATATAATTTCGGCAAATAATGAAATTAATCTTTCTGCGCAATTATTTCAAATAAAAATGAATATACTTGCCGAAAAATATTTAAAGGAAAAAAATTATCAAAAAGCATTAATAGCGGTTTCTGCTGCTTTTAAAAATAACAGCAGTGATATCAGATGTGTAAAAAATTATATAGTTTGTTTACAAGAATTAAAACAAGGAGATTTAGAAGTATCTTTATTAAAACATTTAGAAGCAATTTCAAATAATGACATTAATAATTATCCTACAATAGCATTAAATTATGAAAATAAAGGCTTATACAAGGAAGCTCTTGAATTAATGAAAAAATATATGGAACTAAAGAGTGAAACTTGTATAAAAACAGAAGATTACGTTTTCTTAGGTCATTTTTATAATAAATTTTATGAAAATGTAAGTCATAAATATTCTGATTTGCAAAACAGCGTAAAGTTTTTTGCGAAAGCCGCATTTTTAGCACCTGAAATAAACTTATATGCAAGAAATACAATAATGCTGGCAACAAAAAGCAGAGATTTTGAAACAGCATATAAATGCTGGGACAGCCTAAAAAAATATAATCAAATAAATGCTGATGATGAATTTGAATATTCTAAATTATGTTTAAAGTCACAGGACTTTGCAGGCTGGCATAAGTATTATGATACAAGATTTACAAGGCAGCAAAACCCTATACGTATGCCTGAATTTAAAAAAGGAAAGTGGAACGGAATAACAGATTTATCAAATTCGGTTTTGCTTGTTTATTGTGATAACGGATACGGCTTTGGCGATACTTTCTTAATTTGGGGATATATGCACAGAATTGCCAAAATCGCTAAAAAGGTTATTTTTATCACCCAAAATGAAATATATGATTTGTTAAAAAATAATGAATACGGAATTGATGTTTTTTCAAAAACTAAAGTAAATTTAGATAACTTGAATTATGATTTTTATCTTCCCGCAATGTCAATACCCGCCGTTTTAAATTTGGATAAAAGCAATATTTCAGTAGGTTCAGGTTTTATAAAACCTGATTTAAATCTTGTAAAAGAATTTAAAGAAAAATATTTTAATAATGATAAATTTAAAATAGGTATTTCGTTTTCAGGTAATAACATAAATAATAATAAAACAAGAGATATTCCCGTTAAGGACTTTAAATTACTTGATGATTTAGATAATATTCAAATTTATAATTTAACAAAAGAAGTAAATATAGAAGAATTTGAAATATTAAAAAACAACAAAATAATAAATGCAGTAAAAGATGTTGAAAATTTTGCTCAAACAGCAGCAATAATTGCAAATTGCGACACTATTTTAACATCTGATAATTGTATATTGAATTTGGCAGGAGCAATAGGAATTAAAACATTCGGAATTTTTAATTATGTAAATGATGCAAGATGGTTTGATTTAACAGGAAATGATGTTGTTTGGTATAAATCGGTAAAACCTTTTGTCTGCAAAGATATGGATGATTGGCAGTCGGCTTTGTTACCTGCCGTAAATGAGATAAAACAATTTATTAAAATGAGGGAAGTATGAATAATTTAGAAATGTTAAAACTTGATAGGGCATTGTGGAGTGCATATATTGATAGAGAAGACTTAGAAAAAGCAATTCAATGCTATGAAGAATATATCAATAATCTTAAAAATTACAAGGAAGATATAGTTTCCGTAAATAATGAAATTAACCTTTGCGAGCAACTTTTTCAAATAAAAATGAATATACTGTCTGATAAGTATATAAAAGAAAAAAACTACAGAAAGGCATTAATTGCAACATCTGCTGCTTTCAAAAATAACAGCCTTGATACTAAGTGTGTAAAAAATTACATAATATGTTTAAATGAGTTAAAACAGGGCGATTTAGAATTATCACTTATGCAGCATCTGGAAGAAATATCAGATAGTAATAAAAGTGAGATTTATAAAATAAAATCTCAGGTTGCCGAGAAAAAAAAATCATATCTTGAAGCTGTTGAATATATGAATAAATATATGGAAAGTAAAGGCAGCCAAAATCAAAATGCAGATGATTACAATCAAATAGGTATTTTGTATGACAAATATTATACCGAAATAACACACAAGCGTGCTGACGAAGAAAAAAGCCTGAATTATTTTATAAAAGCCTCTGATATGGCCCCGAATGCAAATTTATATGCGGAAAACGTAACCGTTACAGCTCATAAAATTAATGAATTTGAAACAGCACGAAAATATTGGGACAGATTATTTAAAATTAATAATATGAGTGATGATGATAAATATTATTATTCAATGTTTTGCTTGAGAACAGAAGATTTTGAAGGCTGGTACAAATATTTCGATTACAGATTTACTAAAAAATATAATCCTACTCTTATGCCCAAATTTAACAAACCAAAATGGAACGGAACAGAGGATTTATCAAATGCTACACTGCTTGTGTACTATGAACAGGGTTATGGTGATACTTTTTTAACCTGGGGATATATTCCAAGACTTATTAAAATGGCAAAGAAAGTTATTTTTGTAGTACAAGAAGCAACTTATGAACTTTTTAAAAATAATGAATACGGAGTTGAAGTACACTCCGGTTGGTATGTTGATTTAGATAAACTTGATTTTGATTATTATATTCCCTCAATGTCAATACCAATAGTACTAAAATTGAATAGAAACAATATTTCCGTAGGAGAAGGATATCTTAAACCTTCTGAATCGCTTATTTTAGATTATAAACAAAAATATTTTAATAATAATAAATTCAAAATTGGTATCTCATTTTTAGGACATAAAAACGGTGACCATACACGAGATATTGATATTAAAGAATTTCTTCCTCTTGATGAGCTTGATAATATTGAAATATACAATCTGACAAAAGAAGCTGATGATAATCAATTTGAAATATTTAAGAAAAATAAAGTTATTAATGTAGTAAAAGATGCTGAAAATTTTGCATATACAGCGGCAGCTATTGCTAATTGTGATGCTGTACTAACTTCTGATAACTGTATATTGAATTTAGCAGGTGCTATAGGCATTAAAACTTTTGCACTGTTTAATTGGACAAACCAATTACGATGGTTTGAACTGCAAGGAGAAAATGTTGTATGGTATTCAAGTGTAAAACCTTTTGTGTGTAATGACATAGATAATTGGCAATCCGCAATTATTCCGGCAATAAATGACATAAAAAAGTTAACAGAAATTTAATATACAGAGCTTGTTTTGCACTAATTTTAAAATGCAAATAGCGATAAACAAAAGAGGACAAAATAGTATAATTTAATATTATCCTTTATCCAAATTTTTAATTGCATATTCACAACATTGCTGAACCAAATTATTTAATGAAACTCTTTGGTTTTGTGCAATAATTTGTAATTCTTGCACTAATTTTAAAGGTAACCTAAAAGTTTTATTAATCATTTCCGGTTTTTCAATTTTAAACATTATATATACTCCATGTTTATAATTTACGATTATTTGAAGTGTATTTATACACTTGTTTTTTGCACTTATATTTACATTTATTAATACACGTGTAAAATTGAATTATTTGTGCTATGATTTTTATACAAATGAAAAGAGTAACAAATGAAAAACATATTTAATTTTTCAAGAAAAAATGATTTAGGAGAACCGCCATGGGAGTATTCCTTTTTGCAAAATTTAGATAAAAAAGAATACCCGAAGTATTTAGCTAAAATATTTAAATATAGAACAGGAGAAAAACTTCCATTAAAATATGATTTTAAAACTAATGCATTGGTAATAGATAAAAATAAATGCAAAACATTTAATCAAAAAATACAGTGGATTAAATTATATGGTGTAACAGATTTAATGCGAAACTGCACAGATAAAGTAAAAGTGCGTGATTATGTAGAAGAAAAAATTGGTAATGAATATCTAAAGCTTGTTTTACAAATTTGTAATAGTTTTGATGAAATAGATTTTGATAAACTTCCGAGTAATTTTGTAATCAAATGTAATCATGGGTGTAAATGGCATTATATAATTAAAAATAAGATAGAATTTTTAAATAATAAAAAAATATTTAATGCCGTAAAACAGCAAATACAGGGTTGGCTTGAACAGGATTATTGGTGTTGGAACGGGTTTGAAATGAATTATAGAGGTATTGAACATAAATTATTAATTGAACCGTTAATGCGAGATTATATAAATATTCCTTGCAATGAAATACATGTTCATTGTTTTTCCTCTAATCCGGAGTTTCTAATATTCTTTGATAATATAATGCATAAAAAAGTTTTTTATGATAAAGAGCTTAATATTATATCTGATGATGAATTATTTACTACTAATATTGCTGATAAGGATTTAAATCAATTATTTGTTTTAAGTTTAAAATTAAGCGAAAAATTATCTGAAAACTTTTCCTTTGTTCGTATTGATTGGATGTTATTCGGAACAAAGTTATATTTTGAAGAATTAACTTTTACACCTCATTCAGGATTTTGTCCTCTTAAAAAAGATAAAGAAATTGGCAATTTATTAAATATAGGAAATTTAAAATGAATTACGATAATGTAGAAAATTTGTCTCAAGAAGAAATAATAAAAGAATACAATGATATATTAGAAACTCCGGGATTTGTTGCATATTACTATTGTAATTGTGTAAAAGACGGAGTTTTAAGCGCGTGTACTCATTATGGTGATGATTATTCAACTCATTGGTACACAGAATGTTTTGGTACAAGCGGTTCAACTCTAATCAATGCAAAATATGCTCCATACTCAGGCAAACCTGAAGGCTGTAAGCCTATCTGCATGGCAGTAGGAGCTGAATGTTGGGGGAATTTAGCAACTGAAGGTTATACGGCAAATCATTGTGATATAACTTATGATTAAAAAGAGGAAATATGTACAAATTTTCAGCTCCAATGCCTTATAATGCAGAATTTATTAATAGGTTATGTAATATCAATACCGGAGTAGAAAAAAGTAAAATTACAACTTTATATTTTGCTTTACCTGCTAATTGCAAAGAATGTACAGGCTTTGAACAATCTCGTTTTATAACAAAAACAAATACTGATTTTGATTTTTGGAAACAACTAATTATTCACTGTTTTAATAAAGGTTTTGATTTTATATATTTATTAAATTCTCCTAAAATTTTAAATCCTGAATTTGACAATATTGATGAGCATTTTGAAAAATTGGATAATTTACTAAAAAAGCTGTTTAGTATCGGATGTAATAAAATCAGAGTCTGCAATCCACAACTAATCGGATATTTAAATAAAAATTATCCGAATTTTGAATTATATCTTTCTACATCATCTGAATTAAAAACAATAAACGAATATTCAAATTTATTTTTTATGTTTCCCAATATAAAAGAATTTGTTCCTTCTTTTGATTTAAATAAAAATTTTAAATTTATAAAAAATGTTAAAAATAAGTTTAAAAATATTAATATTGAAATAATGGTTAATGAAGGCTGCATACCTGATTGTCCTTTAAGAAATTCACATAACATTTTTATAACCGAATATAAAAATAAAACCATTAATGAAAATTTTTTCAATATTGATTTTTTTACACAAAAATGTAATAAAATTCTATGCGAAAATATATTTGAATATTTGTGTAAATGTAACATCATTTATCCTTGGGAAATAGAAGAATATTCAAAAATTGGAATAAATAATTTTAAATTTGTTGGAAGAAATAATGACAAATTTGCAACAGGTGAATATTTAGAATATTATTCCGCATATTTAAAAGGTATAGATAATATTAATAACATACAAGAGTTTCCAATCAGATATTTTAATAACTATATATGTACAAATGAAATGATAAATTTATGTGTATATGAAGTAAAAAAATATTTGCCTGATATAAATTATTTTAAAAAGTGTGGACATTTGTGCTCAAGCAGGTGCGGGATTGAATGTAAATATTGTTATAAATTCGCCGAGAAAATTCAAAAAGTATTCGAGAAAAAACAAAAAAAATTACAAAAAAGAAATATTCCCTTTTGTGTTATAAACAAATAAAACAGATAAAAATTTGAATAAAAAAAGGCGAGATTACTAAAATGATCTCGCTTTTTCTTATCTTTATCCGATAAGAAATTTGCTACGTAAATATAGTTAAATCTTAATATACTCACACGGAGGTTCTCCTAAATCATTTTTTCTTAAAAAATTAAATATGTTTTTCATTTGTATAAAATCATAGCACAAATAATTTAATTTTACACATATATTAATAAACGTAAATATAAGTGTAAAAAACAAGTGCATAAATACGCTTCAAATAATCATAAATTATAAACACGGAGTATATATAATGTTTAAAATTGAAAAAACGGAAATGATTAGTAAAACTTTCAGATTGCCTTTAAAATTAGTGCAAGAATTGCAAATGATTGCCAAAAATCAAAGAGTTTCATTAAATAATTTGGTTCAACAATGTTGTGAATATGCAATTAAAAATTTAGATAAAGAATAATATTAAGTTGTATTATTTGTCCTCTTTCTGTTCTCGCTGGTTGCTTGGTTTATTGCCATTTTTGAAAATTATTTTGTCATCGTACAGGACAAAATTGGACACAAATTCCGCATATCGGACTTTTTAAAATAGGAATATCAAACTACTTCCGACCTTGAAAATTCAAACACCATGCCGGTTTCCCCGAAACCCACCACAAAAAAGCCTCAACAAAATGTCCTGTAAAAATATATAATTTATTGTTAAAATACCGATTACAAAAAAGGATAATTCAAACAACAAACGGAGAGGGAGGGATTCGAACCCTCGGCAGAGTTGCCCCTGCACAAATTTTCGAGATTTGCACCTTAAACCGCTCGGACACCTCTCCATGTAAATACATTCTATATTAAAAATTTATTTTTTCAACAATACCTTTCTTTATAATAACATTTTCTAAAGGTTTCAAAAATAACAGTCAAATTAAGAATAATTAATCTTACAAACATCTTTCAACAATTTGTTCGTATGTCCATCCATATGTACCATTCGGACATTTATCGTTTTTACAATATGTATAAGTCCAAACAGAAACTCTGTCGTATCTGCTTAAACAATAGTCATTACAATATGCTTCACCATTTAAAATACGTGCCATTTCTTCGCAACCGTTACCACTCCAGAAAGAATCAGGGTCTGTCCATCTTGATGATTCATCACATGCACAATTGGAAATTCTGTCTTTTATAATAATATCTTCATATAAACGAAAAATCTCATCTTCACTTAACTCTGCTATAGCGTCAAAATTCATATCTTTTTATCCTACTAAATTAATAATTTTACCTATTTACGGGTTTTAAATTTTCATCACAAACAAAAATTGTATTATCTTGTTGAAATTTAACTACAATAAACATTTAATGTTACAGGTGCAGAATTAAAATCATCTGACATAAATTGTTCAATCAATATTTTAGGTTCTATATTTTTATACTGCATTTCAAACCCGTTCCAGCACCAGTATTCCTGTTCAAGCCAGCCTGTTATATTTCTTTTTACAAGTTCAAATAATTTATCGGTTTTTAAAAATTCTGATTTTTTTTGATTAAATGTTTTGCATCTTTTTTTATCAATAATATATCTTCTAAAACTTTATTGGATTTTGATTGAAAATATAATTAAAATTCTTTTCTCAATTTTTTATTTAAAATTTTAAAAAAGATTTATCGATGTAGAAAGAAGCTCCTCTTGAATTTATATAGAACGTTATTGGTATCTGATTAGGTCTATCGCAAACACTAACAGTCCACATTTCCTTCCAATAACCTGATATATACTTATTTTTACGCTTTTTTACATCATAAGGATAATGGATTATCTGTGTATTTTTTATTGAATAATCACTGCAAGACGGATATTCTTTTGCATATATTTTATATAAATCCTTTATTACAAGAAATTGAAGTTTATCATCAGCAATTGTATTTCCGTCAACCGGAATTGTTAAATCATAATATGCCCGAACAGGCAAAATTAATGTTAACAGATAAAAAATGGTAAATAATAAAAATTTCATAACTCAAAAAACTATCTGTTTCCGACTGCCGCTTTTATAAGCCTTAATCTTATTCTGTCAATATATTCCGGTTTTATAAGATAATAAAGTAATGCCTCAAGTACTTCAAATCTTTCCTCACAATTTGTTTTAACAAGGAAATTTTCTACACCTTCATCATTAATTTTATTTATTTCATCTATAGATATAAATAATTCACTTTTTTTCATATCTTCAAAAGTTCTTATTTTATCCGAACAATTAACAGGTCTTTCAATGCTGTAATTTAATTTGCTGTTACTTAATATATTTGAACATCTGTATAAATTTTTACAGAAAGAATTTACTTCAAGTATATAAGAAGCCTTATTTTGGAATTTATTCTTATTGTTTTTATAAGAAATATAGTCAATAACTCCCATTTCAAAAGGGGCTTCAAGATATGGCGTCCTTTTAATTTCAGATTGAACAAGCCTTATTTGCGGATATTTTTCTTTTATATATGCGGCTAAATCATTATTAAATACAACAGCAAAAGCATTTTTATCTTTTACTGTATCTAAAACAAGATTTGAGTACCTGTCTTGAAAATTTTCAGATTTTACATCAACATTTTCAAATTCAAAATACATTCCGCAGCCGTTATCTTCATATCTGTTTATATCGGATTCTATATTTTCAAAAGGAATAAAACTTCTTTCAGTTCTGGATTTAGACCAAATACTGTAAGGGAACATAAAATATACCGAAATTTTTTGCATTCTCTCATAAAAAGCTTGAGGCATTTCTCTTCTTATATCCAAAATATTCCAAATTAATCCCATATCAAAACGATTATTATCTATAATAAGATTATATTTATCCATTTTTCTTCCCCGCAAATTTCTTAATTATTAAATGTCTTATTTCATTTTTATACTCAGGTTTTATTAAATAATATATATAACTTTCAATAGTATCATAAATTCCGTAATTAATATCCGTACATTTTTCTATTGAAGGAAAATCTATTCTAAAATTATGAAATCCGGCTTTTATGTAATCTTTTAATTTTTCCTCCGAAATAAAATTTTTATTATTTTTTAAATCATAAAAATTAAACTCTCTTTTTAAAGGACAAATATATACATTGGAAAGCCCGTAATAATTTATTTGCTCCTGCTCTAAATATTTTCTGTGATTATCGTAATGTCTGCAATCTGAGGGACATAACGGATTTAATGTAATATATGCATTTTCTTTAAATTTAATATCATTTTTTCTTAATGAATTATTATATTTGTCTGAGATAAGAATATTTTTTTTATCAAAATCATTCTTATCCGCTATTTTAATAAGTTTATACATAGGATATTTGTTTTTAATATATTCAAATAATATATCAGACTTTAAATATATACCGTTTCCATCTCTATGGGCAATCTCAAGCATGATATTTGAAAATTTATCATTTAAATCCTGCTTGGAAATATAGTTATTATCAAAAATATAATTTATGTGAATATTGTGTTTTGAATAAAGATTAATTGTTGTTTCCATGTCATGCTTTGTTATATATCGTCTGTCACGTTCAGTTGACCATATAGAATAAGTAAAACAGCCCTCTGCTAAAGTAATTTCAAAATTATCTTTAAATACTGTCTTATTGTTCTCCTGCAAGGTAATAAAGCATAAATTTAAAAATACCTGATTATGGAAATTAGGTAAAGCTATATTTATTTTTGTTTTTTTCTTCAAAAAATCTGTTAACATAGTATAAATTATAACATATAATATTAATACAAGAGGAAAAAAATGAAATATACAGAAAAAATAACGGAATTATTCCGTAATTCTTATACAGAGGTGAATAAAAATCATGACGAGGCTGTAATTGCTTTTGAAAATTTTTGTAATATTCATTCTCGTAACATTCCTGTAATGGTAAATTATGATACACATAGTGATGTTTATTTAAATTCTAAACAAATTAGTGTTAATATCGCAAATTGGGTAAATTTTTGTTGTGCTAAACTCGGCGTTATTGAATATTATTGGATTATTCCGCATTATATTATTCAAAATCCAAAATTTAAAAGAATATTTGAAACTAATGATAAGCTTCAGCAGGAAACTTTTCAGCAAGGTGCAATGAGGGCTTTCGGCAGCCTTAATGATGTTCTTAAAGAAAATTTTCTTCTAAATAAAGAAACAGCAGAGTTTATTACTGTAAAAAAAATTAATTTTATTAATGAAAAAAATAAAAAATTTAATTTACCGTTAATAACTTCAGAGGAAGAAGGCTTTGTTCCCGTATCTCTTTATATTGTTCCTTTTGATAAAATTTCAGTATTGAAAAATAAAGAAATAGCACTGAGTATAGATGCCGATTCTTTTTGCAATTCCGGACATGATACAATCGGAGCTATTAATAATGCTGATATTTCGTCATCAGATATAAAAAATGAATTTGAACTTTTTATAAGTGCTTTATATGAAAATAATGTAAAAATTGCTGCCGCATCATTAACAAGATCGCCTGCATATTTTCCATCTAAGTTTGAAAACGAATTAAATGAATTTTTTGATATGGTTAAATCAGCTTCAAAATATCAAAAAAATTAATTCGCGCCGTTTTAAATTTTATCAAGGAAGGGCATAAGTTTTTCAAGCATGTATCTCATTAACAATTTATTAGCAGAAAGCATGCTTTTTGATACGCAATTTACATTATTTCTTTTAGCTATTGTTTCTATATTATGCATTGAAGAAATTATAACAATATTTGCAGAAGAATATTCTTTTAATTTTTTTATATTGATAACAAGCCATTCACCTGCTGTCATCGGGTCAAAATCAAGCTCCATCTGCAAATCAGTAATAATTAACGAGAATGGATTTTCCCTGTTGGCTTTTAATTTACTTAAAGCTTCTTTTGCTGACGAAGCTGTCGTTATGTCAAAAATATTTCCGTATAACTGTTCTATCAGCTTTTTGTGAAAAACTAACCAAGATTTTGTATCATCAACTATCAAAATTTTATTGTTCATATATTTATTATACAAAAGTATTAAAAATTATCAAAAAAATTTATTAAATAATTTTGAATTTTTTTAGGATAATTTTATCAAAATCAGATAATTTAGAATTTAAAAATTTTTCAAATAAGTCAGGTCTTTTTTTTTGGGTAACAATAAATTGCTGCAATCTGCGCCATTCTTTTATTTTTTCGTGATTTCCGCTCAAAAGTATTTCAGGTACTTCAAGGCCTTTATATTTTCTGGGCTTAGTATAATGAGGATGTTCTAAAAGTCCGTCGCTGTGTGAATCATACTCTGCCGACTCCATATCGCCAAGTACTCCTTTTAACAGCCTTATTACACTATCTATTATGCATAAAGCCGGAAGTTCTCCTCCTGTAAGAACAAAATCTCCTATGGAAACTTCTTCCGCTTTCGATAGTTCAATAATTCTTTCATCAAAACCTTCATAATGTCCGCATATTATTATTAACTGGTCTTTTTGGGAAAATTCTTTAGCCATGGACTGATTAAAACATTTTCCTTGAGGTGTCATAATTATAGTTTTACTATTTTCTGTTTTTTGAATATTTTCTAATGCATCAATATAAGGCTGGCATGATAAAAGCATTCCTGCTCCGCCCCCATAAGGCGTATCATCTGTTTTTTTATGCTTGTCCAGTGTATAATCACGGGGATTTACAGCATTTATTTCAATCAAATTTTCTTTTAATGCACGTTTTATTATGCTGAAATTACAGGCTTCCGTTATCATATCAGGGAACAAAGAAATCACATCAAACCTCAATTTATAAGCCCTTCTATATTATTTATTACTATTTGTTTGTTTTTTAAATCAACAACCGGAACTATAGCCTTAACAAAAGGAACTAAATGCTTTTTACCGTTGCTGTCTGTTACTTCAATAATATCATTGGCAATATTTTCTCCTACGGCACTGACTTCGCCTAAACAAGCACCATCCTCATCAAAAACCTCCATACCTATTAAGTCTGAAATTAAATATTCATCATCATCAAGATTATCTTCAATCTCAGATTTCGGTAAATATAAATCACAGCCTTTATAAATCTCAACATCATTTACGGTAGAAAATTCTTTAAATTTAACAATAGCAAAATGCTTATGAAAACGAACCGAAGTAACATTCAATTCTTTAAAATTACCATTATAAAGAACAAAAACCCTTTTTAAATTTTGAATACGTTTTTCAGCACCTCTTGAAAAACCGAGTTTTGCTTCTCCTTTAATTCCGTAAAAATTTAAAATTTTAGATACAGAAACTAAGTCGTCGTTCATGACTCTTTTGTCTTTTTATATTCGGCGGGAGCATCCTCGCGTTCCTGATTCCATCTGTCAAGCCCCATTTGTTTTCTAATTAAACCGATACCGACGTGAACTCTCCATTCATCCATTTTTAACTGAACTGCAATAATTTTATGGCATCCGATAGGAGGAAGCGGAAGAAGCGGTTCATATAAATTTTTAATTGCAAATAACTGGTCGGCAGATACAGCAAGCTTACGTTTAGGAAACGGAAGTTTTGGAAGCATTAATTTTTGTCTTATTAAATTAATACCAAAAAAGACTTTTCTTGGTTCAAGCCCAATAGCCTGTCCGATAACTTCATGGACATCAGGATTAGGCAAGGGAAGTGCTTTTTTGTATAGAATTTCAATTTGTTCTAACTGCTCTTTACTAACAAGGAGCTGTTTCTGACGTTTAGGTTTTGGAACAGCACCTCTTTGCGGACGATTATTAAATCCTCCCTGTCTGTTGCCAAAACTGCCCGGTCGATTGCTAAATCCCCCCTGTCTTTGAGGTCTTTGATTATTTCTGTTATCTGTGAAGCGGTTATTATTTGAAAAATTTCTCTGAAAACCGCCTTGACCGGCTTGACGATTACGATTATTTCCCGGCGCGAAACCTCTGCTATTGTTTCTTTGAAATGAAGGTCTATCGCCTCTTTCGTTTCTGTCATAAGATTTATACGGTCTTTCATTTCTGTCATCACCAAATGAATAAGAATTTCTTTGCAACTGACTGTTTTGAGAGGGAGCCGCCTTTGCAGCTTCATTAGAAAGCTCCTCGGTATATTTTTTATCAGAATATAAACAGTCGGGGCAAATAACCCTTTTTGGATTTTTGGTTTCAAACTCTTTTCCGCACTTTATACACTTATTTATATACATTAGAAATGTCCTTTTTACTTATAAGTAAATAATATACTCTCCCGTTTTCCGGATAATGTCTGCTCACTTTTTATGCAATGTTGATTAGAAAAAATACTCTACCTGATTATTTAAAAATAAACATGCAATTGCATATTTATTCTACACATAAATATAAAAAAATACAAGTACATGTCATAGTTCAAATACATATTAGACTATTAAAGTTAATATACATCAGAAAGTATATTTTGGTGTATAAAACTTGTAAAACTAATAATTATATCTTTGA
>CAJOJP010000002.1:9530-54501 GCA_905234915.1 Candidatus Gastranaerophilales bacterium | reverse complement strand
TTCATAAGTTGAAGCTTATATACAAAAAAAATAAAACATTAAACAAATTAAATAAAAAGCCAAAATATAAAAAGCGGCAAGTGAAAAAATTACAAACAATATAATAAAAATTAAGACATTTCTGTATATAGCAGCTATTTTGCAGTAATGTTCTGCGGTAAAATTAACTATTTGTCTTGTATATAAAAAGAGAAAAGAAAAGGATTAAAATGAATAATAATTTTTCATCTTATCCGGGAGTATATTATTCCGATAAGGATAGGGCTTCTCATACTATTAATGTTGATGCGGGCAGTAAAGAGATTTATTGTAATGCTGCTCCAATTCAACAGATTAATGGTACGGAAAATGAAAATAAAACAAATAGTAAAGTATTTTGGACTTATATGATGAATGTATCAATGCAAAATGCTGTGGTTCAGCTAAAGAAGCGGACTGTTAAAAAGTAATAAAATTCGTTTAAAATTACCCGTTTGTACAATATTTAATTCTTTTTATTATGTTATATTGACTCCGTACACTTTGAAAAGGAGCATTTTATGAAGAAATTATTAATACCGGTACTTTTGTTATCAATGATAACTATTTTATCAGGCTGTGGAACAAAACAAGCAGCAGAACCGCAAAATAATGATGAGCAGGTAATAGAACAAGTGGAGGAAACTGCCGTAGAAATACCTGCAGAAGCCGAAAATTCTGAAATAGAGCAAACAGCATCAGCTCAATAAGCTTTATATATTTAAAAGGTTGTCTGAAAATTTCCGGACAACCTTTTAAATTAATTAATTAATTATTTTGACCTTTACTTCCTTCATATATTCTTCTAACAGTTCAACGGAACTGCAAACCAAATCTATGCAGGGTCTTTTTTTATAATAATTTTCATTTCGTTCTTCAGGAATTGGAGATGTTGAAGTTTCTATACCCTCTAAAAGTTCACGGCATATAATGCTTCCATTTTTTTCCTTAAATCTTTTTGCAAGTTCTTGAACAATTTTATATTGTTCTGTTTTATTATTAACAGGTGTTGAATAAGCGAGCCCTGCCGCCATAAACATTCCGCTGACTGCTCCGCAGACTTCGCGCATTCTGCCCATTCCGCCGCCGAAGGAGGAGGAAATTTTCATTGCCGTATCAAAATTCAAACCTAATTCTTCACAAAAAACACCTAAAACTGACTGAGAACAATTATATCCTTTTTTAAATAATTCCATTGCTTTATCTGATTTTTCGCTCATTATTCCGCCCTTTAGTTTTTTATATACAAAATTACTATTTACTTTTAATTATGTCAATAAAATATGTTATGAATCGGGATATTTATTGTTATATTAAAAATTGTACAATAGGCTAAGATAAATTAATGCTGAATTGTCAGATAATTTTTTTATGAAAATTATAATTGTAATAATTATTTTAATTTTGTTTCAACTTCCCATTCAGGCAGGAGTAAAAGAATATATTGAATCTTATGCCATGTATTTTGATAATCAGAGCTATAAATTTATATCAGACGGGTTAAAAGGCAGAAAGACACTTTCTGATGTACAAAAATACGAAATTTTGGATTATGAACTAGAGGAGGAACTCGGCATAAAATTTGTTTATATAGATTTACACGAATGTATTAAACTTGCATTAGAAGGAAATTATGATATAAAAATAAATGATGCTGCAGTTTTAAATGCTTTCTGGCTTCATAAAAACGCTCTTGTACAGATTTTACCCGAATTATTTTACAACTACAATATAAGTAATTTAACGGGTAAATATTTAATCGGCGGTATTCTTGCCGCATCTGAACACGAAGTTCCTATTCAGAGTTTCTTTTTTATGGAATGGTCAACGATAAATCAAGGAAAATACTTTTTTTATGCTGCAGCTGCAAAAAATATTTTAAAAGCAGCAAGATATAACCTTGAATATACAAAAGATGAAACTGTATTAAATACGGTAAATGCTTATTATGATTTACTCAGCAGTAAAATGCAGATTGAAGTGCAAAAAATAAATTTATATGACAGAGTAGAACAGCTTAAATATACGGAGGGCAGATTTGAAGCCGGAATTGGTACATTATATGATGTAAAGCGCGCTCAGGCAGAAGTAGCAGGAGCGCAGCAGGAATATACAACAACTATTAATACTTTCAGGTTAGAACAGGCAAAACTTGCAAATGTAATAGGTATAGATATTTTTATACCGCTATATCCTTATGAAATTGAAGTTGATGAAAGAAAACTTGTAAATGATGATTTCGATTTGGATAGATTATATAAACAGGCATTAGAGTCAAGAGAGGATTTAAAAGCTAAAATTGCAGAAATAAACGTATATAGAGCAAACAGAAGCATGAATTATACCGATATAATTCCTTCGATAAATATTGCATATCAGAATGGACATGTAGGAACAAAGAATATAGGTTTATCCCCGAGTAATACTATTACGCTTGATATAAGAGCACCTTTAGGAAAAAATATCCTGGCAGGAACAATTACAAAAATAAAAGCCGATAGTATAGCCGTAAAGCAAAAAAAATTAGAATTGGAAAATTTAAAACGCAGAATAAAAGAAGATATTTTAAATTCATATTACGATTCTTCAAATGCCTTGAAAAAAATAGAAGCAGCAAAAGTAGAAGTTGAAGCGGCAGACGTAAGTCTTGATTTATCTCTTGAAAATATGAAAGCCGGCGACGCAACATTTTTAGATGTAATAGCATCGCAAAATTTGAAAGTAAAATCAAACTTAAATTTAATAAAAAATATGATAGAATATAATAAAGCACAGACAAAATTATTATTTGATACAGGAGTAATAAGTCCTTTAAACGTTTTAAAAGATTATAAAACAAGGTATTAAAATTATGAACTTAATAAAAAGAGCAATTAATAAATTCTTAATGAAGAAAAAAACAAAAATGGAAGCGGAAATATATGAGCAGCCGGATATAATTTTTGAATTGGTAAAAAAATATGTAAATAAAGATTATTCAATAAATATCGATATACCCGACAGTATTAAACGAATTGCTCTTATAGCAAGCGGTTCTTCATACCACAGTGCCGCTATTGCAGCTGATTTTTTAAGAAATAAAGTACATATAAATACTCAGTCATATTATTCCAGTGAAGTTGAACTCGCTGAAGGTTTTTATATAGAGGAGGAAACACTATATATATTTATATCTCAATCGGGAGAAACCTCCGATACAAATAATGCTTTGCAAAAAGTAAAACAAGTTACGGATAAAACTCTTGCAATAACAAATGTAAAAAATTCAAAATTATGGAATAATTCAAAATACAAAATTTTAACTTGTGCAGGCAATGAAGAAGCAGTATCTTCAACTAAAACAATGACAGCTCAATTATTCTGTCTTTTTTTGCTTGCTGTAAAAATAATGAAAAATAAAGAACTTCCTTCAATGAAATATATTGATGAATTATTAAATGTTCCCGAGTATATAAAAAATGCTATTTCTAACCGTGATATTGTCAAAAGGTATGCAAAAACTTTAATAAATTATGATAATGCCGCAATACTTGCTTCAGGACTTTTTTATCCGCTTGCAAAGGAAGGTGCTTTAAAAATAAAAGAAACTTCATATATTAATACAACAGCATATCCGACAGGCGAATTTCTACACGGACATATTGCAATATTGAATAAAAAATGCGCCTTAATTGTTCTTGTTAACAACCAAAATATACATTTTACAATAGATGTTCTAATGAGAATAAATAATGATTTTAAAACAGATACACTAATTATTTTATCTGCTTTACCGATTAAAGAAATGGACAGAAAAAATTTTATTCAAATAGAAACAAAAAGCGAGATTAATTTTCTTTTCTCCTCGCTTGTAATATTGCAGCTTTTAGCACTTGAATCCGCCGTATTATTGAAAAGAAATATTGATAATCCGATTGGACTTTCAAAAATAGTAAAATAACTTAATATTTTTGTAAAATTAAGCAAAAAATTTTTTTAGAGTTTTTGCAACAATTGTTATGAGAGTAAATACATTTAATATACAGTCTTTATTTAATCCTGTATTTAATTTACAGCAGAAAAAATATAGTGAAGAATTACATTTAAAAGAAAGTAATTTAATAACTTTATCAAAAGATACGGTGGATTTTTCATTTAAGGGCGGAAAACTTGAAGGAGCGAATATGAAATTTGCACCTTCAATGAGTAAATGTGAAGAAGTTTATGAAGATACGGAAAATGCAGCTGATTACTTACAAAAAAAGCTTCATAGATATCTCGACGAAATAAATAAAGGAACAAAACCCGGAAAAGAACTCATAACAATAAAAGTGAGAAGAAAAGAACCGTTAAGTATTCAGGAAAAAGTAGTATCAAAATACAGTAAAAATGCAAGACAAGAAACAGATAAATTTTATGAAGAAACAATAAAACAAATTTTTCAATATTTTAAGCCGAAAAAAAAATTTACCGAGGAAAAGGCTATAGTTCGTGCAAGAGTAAAAATGAATGAATTGATGAATAACGGCAAAGTACCGCCTTATAGTAATGAAGCCTTTTTCTTAAATACAATAGTAAAAGAATTAGAAGAAAATAAAAAATTGATTACATATAACTCGGATATGCCAAAAAAAGAAGCAATGCGGGAAATTTTGTCACATCTACAGAGTATAACAAAAAATGACCATTGTGATGATAAAGGATCATATATCGATACACAAACAATTGAAGGAATAAGACATTATGTTAATGATGCCGTAGGTGCAAGAATTGTATTAAATGATTCTTCAAAAAATACAGTATTAAAAGTAATTGGGGCATTAAAGAAGGCATCAGCCAATGGTGACTTAAATATAACTTCAATTGAAAATATTGTTCCCGAATTAAGCAAAAAAGATTTGGCTTATTATGAATATACCTCGGAAACTCCGATTAAATCACTTGCGGAACGAACAAATTCACAATATAAACAAAAAAAATCTACATCAGGATATATGGCTATACATATAAATTTGGATTTAACCCATGATGAACTTATAAATGCAAAAGGTAAAAACAAAAAAGAAAGAAATAAATTTAACGGATTTCAAGGCGAAATTCAAATTATAGATGCAAATATTGAGTCCTTAAAAGATATTGAAGATCTTTGTTATAAATTAAAAGATAATAAAAATCCGCCGTTAAAAAAATATGTAATCTTTAAAAAATATTTTAATTTATTTTATAAAACACCAAAAATAAAAGAAGCTTTTGATAATTATACTTTTGATTTGTACTTGAATCAAAGAAAAAAATCATTAGATAACAATAAAAAAAGTAAAACTTTTGCAACTATAGAAGAATTGGGTTATAAAAAACTTTTACCGGAAGCTTTGGATTTTAATAATTTAAAAGAAATAAAAGAAGTATGCGACAGACACTCTGCTGATGAACCTGTAAAAATGCCCTCTATGCAAGAACTAAACCAATTTTATATGAAAAAAAATAATAATTTCAAAAAAATAATAAAGAGCTTAGATGTACAAGTGTAAAAATAAAATTTTAGTCAGCTTTGTTATTTAACGCCGCTGCTATTATATTTTCGATTTCTTTTGTTATTGAACGCCTGTTTTCTTTTGCCCTTTTTTCAAGTTCTTTAAATATTTCCGAATTTATCCTTAATGTAAATCGCTTTAATTCTTCCGTCATATTTCACCTAAATTACGTCATTTTAATATTTTATTACATCTTTATTATTCATTCAATTTGTCATATTGACGTAAATTATGTTTAGAGCGGCAGAAAAAGGCAGTGTTGAGCATTGCAGTGAGGCTTGCGCTCAGATTGAAGAACTTGGTTTAGATGGTGACTTTGAAATTGAACGTTGGGCTTATTCAAGCAGCAGAATTGATTTTTCCAGTTTTCGTTTTTGCAGTGGAAGTACAGGTGTAGCATGGTATGGTACAGGGCAGACTTGCTATTTAGAACAGGATGAAATGCATATATGTACTAATAATATGTATGCTAGCGCATGCCACTATGATAACTGGGTATGGAACAGAAGTCAAAATTTACCGTAGTAACATCTAAAGTTGCTGAACTATTCAAACATATCAGACATAATTATCGTTAGTATTTTTAACTGAAACTCCCTCGGGAATAAGTCTGTAGCCGCCGCCATATATAGTTTCTATATATTTCTTCCCTTCTGATATTTTATCTATTTTAGCCCTTATATGTCGCATGTGAACTCTAATTGTTTCAACAGCATCATCGGCGGAATATCCCCAGACCTCCTGTAATATTTTTGTACTTGAAACCATATTGCCGTAATTTTGCATTAAAAGATTTATTATATCAAATTCAATAGGTGTAACTTTAGCTTGTTTACCTTTTATCTCAACGGAATATGTTTCGGGAATAAGAGTAATATCACCTTGAGTAAGAACTTCTTTGACCGCTGCTGATTTTGGAATTGTATTTGAACGTTTCAACAGAGCTTTAACCCTTAACAGAAGTTCTTCCATTTCAAACGGTTTAACAAGGTAATCATCAACCCCGATATTAAATCCTTGAACTTTATCCTGAAGCATATTAAGTGCTGTAAGCATTAATATCGGAATATCCTTTGTTGTAATATTTTCTCTGATTCTTTTTGCAACGGTAAAACCGTCAGCCTCCGGCATCATAACATCAAGAATAACAAGATCGGGTATTTCCTGTTTAGCCAGTGCATAACCTCTATTTCCGTCTTGAGCGGTTATTACCTTGTAATATGCCAGTTCTAAATTTACTTTTATCAGTTCATTTATTGCACTGTCATCATCTACTACTAAAATCTTTGCCATATACCACCTTTAACATGTTTTTCAATTTATCCTCATAAGAAAAATTACTTAAAGTATTTTTTTTGCCGTTTAGGGCTATTAATTGTGCCAGACCTGCATTTTTTAAATAAAATTCCGTTTTATCAACAAGTTCATATATATCTTTATAAGTTTCTATTTCTTTTCCGTCGTCATATTGTTTAATTACACTATTTGAATAAGGTGCAATAATAAATGCTCCCGAAGCTGTTATTTCAAGCAGCCTGTAGTTAAATTCTTTTATTTTTTGATTTTGCATATCAATATTTATTTTTGAAGAAACGTAAATATCCGCAAGTTCTTTTGATGAATCAACATAACCTTTATATGATTTTTTGTATAACTCTGTTTCATACTCATTTAATAAATTTTTGTTTGTAATATCCTCAAGACTTTTGTAAAAGTCATAGGAGCGTGAAAATATATTTATTATTCCAAAATTTTTAATCAGTTCCGATAATATAATTTCTCTGTTTTGATAGGAAGGATTACCCGCAAATGTTATATTATATTTATATCCTTCAAAAGAAGTTTTGTAATCAATAGCAGAAACAGGCTGCACGTATTTATTTTTCTTTTTTTCTGCTTCCGAATAAAATATATTACCTGATTTTTGTTTTTGAAATATTTCGGGAATATCTTCCCTATATTCCGCACAATGTATAAAATCAGGATTTACATTGATTTTTTGAAAAGTTTTTTCAACAAGAAGTTTATCCGTAATATCCGACCAAAATATAAATACAATATCAGGTTTTAATTGATTTATTAAATCACTGTTTAAATCATATATTTTCATATCATAAACAAAATAAGATAAGTTTCTAAAAGCGGCAGAAAAACCTTTTGATATGAACTTCCCTTTATTATTTTCGGATATAACGATTAATACTTTTTTCATAATATAATTTTATCAAAAAAATAAATACATTATTAGGATTATAGTAAATTACACTAAAAAAATACATAATTGATAAAGAAATATTTTTGCCTATTGATTTAGATGTACATAATGATAGAGGGCGACCTGATATTATACTTGGAAAATGGAATCAACAAAATGTATAAAGAAAATAAAGGTATTAGTATTATAATTCCGGTTTACAACGCGGAAAAATATATAAAAGAATGTATTGATGCACTTTTTGCACAAACTTTTAGAAAAAATCTTGAGTACATTTTTATTATAGATAAAAATTCAACTGACAGTTCGGAACAAATAGTTGAAAATGCGGTCAAAAACAAACAAAATACCGTTATACTAAAACCTAAAGACGGATGCTCTCAAGGGTATAATCGAAATATAGCAATAGAATATGCGTCTAAAGATTATATTGGTTTTTGTGACAGTGATGATTATATGGATTATGATTTTTATGAAAGATTATATGATTATGCACAAATATGTGATGCTGATATTGCAATAGGATGTACTCTGCTTATAAATGACTTAACGAAAAGAGTATTTAATAAAGCAGAATTTCCTTTTTCGATAGAATATTTACCGAGTAAGATATTTTCTTATCTGCGCTGGAATACAGTCTGGGATAAAATATACAGAACGAAAATGGTAAAAGAAAATGTTGATATTCGTTTTTCTGAAGGTGTTATGCATGAAGATAATATATTTGTGATAAATGCAGTATATAGAGCAAATAAAGTAATTACAGTTCCGGGGTCTTATTATAGCTGGAGAAGATATCCTTCTTCCGTAAGCTCAATAAGTCCTGATAGCGAGAAATACAGAAATGATGCATTTATTGTCTTTAGTGAAATTTTAGATTCTATAGAAAAAATGAAATTACCATTACAAGAAAAGTCTGCAATTATAAAGCAAGTTATGCCATGGGCAAAACTTGCATATATTGATGAAGAAAAAACAAATTATTTAACAAAAAGAATTATGGAAGTTCTTGGCGAAAACCTTAATTTTAATTGAACACAATAAAAACTATTGTTTAAAATATTCCTATTCCAATTGTTTTACACGATTATAGTAATATTCAAAATCTGTTTTTAAAGCTTTAGTATTAACTTTATCAATATATATATCAACATTATCAGGAGTTAATAAATGTTCTTTTTGTGCTATTGATTTTAAAATAAATGTATTAATTTCCGGTAAAAAGTGTGATAAATCTTTGTATTGTTCAATATATCCTATATTCGGCATATCGTTAAAAGCATATACCTCAGTATTTTTATAAACAGCAGATTTTTGAACAACATATTTTAATCCTTCACGAAGTTTATAACCGGTATATTTGTTATCTCTTATTAATATTGCCAATGACAAATCGGAAGTAGGCGGAAATATTATGTAAAACTTAGTATTTGGATTTCTTTCTATTATAGAAAAAAAATATTTATCCAGATAATTTTGCATATCGATTATATATTTTTCATTCTTTACATAATTCTTAACATCTAACGGTGTATCCGATATTCTTTTTAATACATCTTTAATTTGCTCCTGTTCTTTATTTTCAATCCATTTATCAAAACCGCCAAAGCGTTTTTGAAATATTTCTTCATTCCACCATTCATAGGGTCTATCCATATTCCTAGGTAAACCTATACATTTTTCTTTATTTTTAAATAACAGATTACATTCAAAATACTTATCGGCAAAATAAATTTTTAAATCATCAAAAGGATTATCATTATAAAGAAACTCATAAGATTCCAAAGGATACGTTTTTGTGGATTTTGTTCCTGAAACATAACCCGTATCAAGATAATAAACAACCTGTTTAATATTTTTACGTTTAAAAATATAATCAAGAATAATTTTTTTCTCGTAAACAGAGGAACCTGACATTGATAAATTTATAAACTTTCCGGAAAGTAAATTTTCTGCTTCTTTAGAAGAAGTATTTTCGGCGAGAGAGTTACCTATTATAAAAGAATCAAAGTCGTAATCCCGAATCATAGCTCTTGCAGATTCTCTAATGTTCTTTGAATAGGTAATATTTCTATAAAAAGGTTTATGCCAAATTTGCAAAGGATCATGAATATAAAAAGCTATTAACGTATAACTGATTGCAATAAATGTAATTATTAAAAATACTATTAAACTTTTTTTAGAATACTTTTGCATTTTTAATCCTTAAAAATTGAAATAAATAAACTCTGTATATTTTGTAACAAGCTGTTGCTCCAGACAAAAAATAAAAATCACCGCAAAAATAACTGCAAAAATTACAGCTGTCAAGTTATTTTTTATTTTTATTTTAGAAATAATTTCTTGTGAATTAGGGCAGCAGAAAACCAAAATAAAACCGAGCGGAAATATAATCAAAAAATTTTCAAAAACTATATCTTTTGACTCGAAAAATAAATTTAAATTATGGATTTTCGGAATAACAAAATTATGAACATTAAAAACGGCTTTATATATTTTCATAGCTATATCAAAATTTTCAGCCCTAAAAACGACCCAGGAAAAATTTATAAAAGTAAATGTTATTAAAACAGCCAAAAACTTGGGAATTTGAATTTTGGTATTCAGATACAATTTATGAATACATTGAGCAATGCCATGCAAAGCCCCCCAGACTACAAAAGTCCAGTTTGCACCATGCCAAATTCCTCCCCCCAACATAGTTATAAGGATATTGGTATATGTTCTTATTTCACCTTTTCTGTTTCCGCCTAAAGGTATATAAATATAATCACGAAGAAAACGAGAAAGAGTAATATGCCATCTTCTCCAAAAATCTTGAATTGATATTGCTTTATACGGAGAATTAAAATTAACGGGTAAATCTATATTAAGCATTTTTGCACTGCCAAGTGCCATATCCGTATAGCCCGAAAAATCAAAATATATTTGAAATGTATAACTAAGCATTGAAATTATACCGTGCAGCATTGATAATTCAGCTTCGGAATTAAAGCCTGAGGAGGCATAAGAAGCAAAATTATCAGCAAGATAAACTTTCTTAAAAAAGCCTATTGTAAAAAGGAAAAGACCTAAAATTATATTTTTGTATCTCAAAACTTTTCGCTTAAGTTCGTTAAATTGAGGCATCATTTCTTTATGGTGCAAAATAGGTCCCGCAATTAAATGAGGAAAAAATGTTACAAAAAGCATATAGCTTAAAAAATCATACTCTTTAGCCTCTTTTTTATATGCATCAACCAGATATGCAATTTGAGTAAAAGTGAAAAAGCTTATACCTAAAGGTAAAATAATTTTTGAAATTTCTATGTGTGAGTGCAAAAGCCAATTTACATTATCAATAAAGAAATTCATATATTTAAAATATCCGAGAACAATAAGATTAAAACAAACCGAAACAATTAAAAGAATTTTTCTGTTTTTTGAATCTTCAAAAATCTTTGAAGAAAAAGAAGTTCCGAAAGCAAAATTAACAAGCATAGACGCAAGTAAAAGAGTTGTATATTTCGGATCCCACCAACTATAGAAAGCAATGGAAGCTATAACCAGCCAAATTTTTGAAGCAAATACCAGATGTTTTTTTAACAAAATAAAATAAACCAAAACCGTAATCGGCAAAAAACAAAAAATATAAGATATTGAATTAAACAACATATATGTATAATCTCTTTCATTAGGTACATAGATAGTATCAAGTTCCGGAATTAAAATCAATAATTTGTTCCATTATTGAACAAAGTTCCTTAAAACGATTTTTATCGTGTACGTAATTATATCCTGCAATAACTTCTAAGGAAGTAGCACTTGAATGCAATGCCCTGTTTATTTTTCTTGCAGCCGAGGTGGGGATATTTCTTGCCCTGCGCGCAAGTTCCTTTTCTTGTTCAGTTAAATAAGGCATAATTTTTTCCAATAGTTCCGTTTGAAATGCAGCATTAACAAAACTAACCGTCAATTTATGCAGCTTTTTTAAATTTGAAGTCATTAAAATTGTATGCTCTCTTATAAAAACTTCATATACAGCGTCACCTATATGTGCATAATTTTTTATATTTAATTCTTCCAATTTATTTTCCTTATATATCTGTTTCTTCCGAATCAAAAACAGGACATTGCGCCAGAGCTTTTTTTATTAGTATTTCCTCTATTTCTGAAAGTTTATATATCTGATTAAATTGCTCGTTAAATTTTTCTCTTATATTATATTCTTCGCTATTTTGTGGAATTTCAATTGAATTTATTAATTCAAGTTTATTTGAAACATTTTTTATGTATTCGTTAATATTATCTATTTGAGAATTAATATCATCAGCAATATATTCCAATGATGCTCCATACAATTTGTTGAGCAAGGCATTACATACATCAGTATTTGAGCTTTTTAAATATCCGGAAGAATCAATACTGCTAATGTAATCAATATACTTTTTATAAATACTTTCACTATTATCGCTTTTTAATTTATTCTGCATATAATGTATAAACTGTTTAATACAATCCTCCGGCGATTTATATTTAATTTTACTCTGATTTAAAAATTTATCAGCTTCTTCAACTATTTTATCGGTATCTTTAATATCCTTTTTTACTTTATTAAATTGATTTTTTAAATCATCAAGCAGAATATTTATATCCGTATTATTAATTAATGCTTTAACTGCAGGTTTTGACATACCTGTCTGAGCCAAAAATAATTTCAAAATAACATTATTATCATTATAATTTTGAAGTTGTGATATTAAATATAACATTCCAATATCACCTGACATAGGCTGTTTTGTACCATCCTCCATCGTAACATAGAATAATGGAAGCATATCTTTAGTTTTTGAACTTATTGCTTCGTGTTGATTTTGTACAAGTTTATATTGGATTTTTGTTTGCTGCGCTACATTTAATGCTGCCGTTAAATATGAACGTAATCCTTGAGCTGTTCCTGATTCTTCTTTGCCCGACTGAACAAGTTTTATATATTCTTTTAATAATCCTGTCGGATTTTTTACTATATGCTTTTCTTTAATTAATGATATTAATTTTTCTTCTTGATTTGCAATTTCTTGTTCATTATTAGCTTCCCGATAAAGTTTTAAAATATCCTTTATTATATTAACGGCATTATCTCTGTATTTTGGTTCTACGTTTGAATTAACCAAAGCCTTTATAATATTTCTCATTTCTCTTACATTTATTCTGTTCGCTTCTTTAAATTTTTGCGAGGTAATATCGGAAAGTTCAAACTCCTTAAAATTAGAAGATATTTGCTTTATATATTCCGAGGTTTTTTCCCCGTCTATAATACTTCTATTGGAGCATAATTCTTTTTTCAATTTATATAAAGGTTCTGTCATATATGAAATGCCGTCTTCATCTTTTGTTAAGTTATATAAATCATTGACAGTTTGTATAAAACCTTTCAGAAATGCTTCTTCAATTTGTGTTTTATCGGCATTTGTTCCGTTTAACAAGGGTTTAACAGCTTCATTTTGTATATAATCTTCATTCAATTTATTGTAAGTATCTAAAAGTTTCATTGCAGACTTATTGTTTTCTATATTATCAGAATAATTTCTGACTAATTGTAATATATCAACAACCATTTTTTCAATTTCTTCATCTTTTATAACAACAGGCTGCGGAAAAGCCTGTCTTACTTTGTATTTCTGAAAAGCTTCGTCTTTAAATGCTTTTATATATTTTTGAACATCCATTTCCGCAAGTTTAACATGAAGACTTCTGTATAATTCCTCGGGAGTACTTTTTGTTTCATCATCATTATCGCTAAGATGACGATATATTTCTTCCGTTTCAACAAGTTCCGTAAAAGCTTTTGTTACTTCGGCATTATCTGCAAGATACAGCTGCAAATATTCATAAGGTTCTTTTATTTTTAGTCCTAAATCTTCCTCACTCAGTTTTTCTATAAATTTATCGGCCTCTTCAAAAGTTGAGTTCTGTAAATCCTGCAATATTTTTAATAATTCTTCATCGGAGGCAGGATTAAAATGTTTATCAATTGCGGCTATTAATTCATTGCTTAACGGATTACTTGTTATTGCATTTGACTCTAATGAGGTTATTCTTATTTCATTTTCAAAAGAATTTTCTATAACTTCTTTTGCTTTTTCATCAAAATATTTTTTTGCTTCCTCGTTTTTTATATGTTTTGAAGAACTTTCTTTTATTTGATTTAATAAATAGTTTTCTAAGGTATCTATACTGCCGTCAAGTTTTAATAGTCCGCTGTCATTCATATAAATATCCTGTAAAAACTCGGCTTTTTCATTTTCATCAAATGAAATATTATAATTGTCTTTAAGATTATTTAAAATTTCCTCCAGCTGAGGCATACTGACTTGTGCAACTTTATCTATGCAATCTTCGGATTTTGCTATTATCATTCCGATTGTATTAACATGTTCATCTAAAATCGACTCTTTTACTTCTTCAAGTTCTTTTCTATCCGTTACACCGAATATTTCTTCCGAAGAGTTAGGATTATCCGAAGAAAGGTATAATGCAAGTTTTTCAAATTCAAATTTAATCGGGTCATTATCATCTAATTTATTAAAATTCTCTTTTGTTTTAATTTCATTTTTTATTCTTTTTGAAAGAACCTCATGTTTTGCCTCTGCAAGTTCATCAATTCGGGTTAAAAAATCAATATCAATTTTAGAACCGTTTTTTATTATATCTTCAAGTTTGTTTAACTGTTCTTCACCTTCATTTATATTAAAAATATATCCGAACATCTTTAAAAGTTTTTGATGTGTATTTATTGGAGTACCGGGCAATATAATATCTCTAAACAGTCCAAATTCCTCTTTATCTTCTTTAGAAATACCTTTTGCTCCAAACATATCATCTACAGGTAAACCGATAGTTAAATTATCTTTTAATATAAATCCGTTTTTCCAGCCGAAGCCTCTATTGTAATCGGTATATCTAAAACCGCCGGAACCATGCCAAAAATGTTCTTTTTCCGCTAATCCCCATGAATTATCAGCCCATAGTATATCTTTTTTTTCTTCTTGTCCTTCTTCGTTTCTTAATACTTCTTCTGTTACGGCCGGCAGATACATTGCATGAAATGCATAATCGCTGTCATCTACGCTCATTGCAATTACTCCGCTGCCTTCCCCTTTTTTTATTTGCTTTACTGCTTCTTTTACATCTTTTTCTATATGATAAGGTTTACCTGTCATCTGTTCCATTATTCTTAATTTTTCATTTGCCATTAAACCTGAGGAACCTTCTTCTAAAACCCAAAATTGACCATTTAGCATGCCGATTGCGGAATATTGTTCTTCCAAATTATTAAACAGAATTTTGTTTAAATTATTATATTGAATATTACTGTATTTCTTCATTAAAGATAAATTTTTTTCTATTTTTTTTAATATATCTTCTTCTGAACTGCTAAAAGTATATAATTTGTTATTTGCTTTTTCGCGTTCTTTCATATTTGGGATTTTTTCATTATTTGCCTGTTGATTTTCTATTTCTAAGAAATGTTTTTTCAGCGTATTTAAATTTTTTCGGCTTAATATATAATTTTGCTGTTCCATTTTATCGATTATCAATTCTCTTGATGACGGAACCTTCCATTTGTCAATGATTTCAGCATATTCATTTGCTAAATTTATAATTTTTTGTTCCGAATTATTTATGCCGGTTTTAATATTATCTTTACCGCCAAAAACATTTGACAGTCTTTTATATTCTTGTTCGGAAATACCTGATTTTAAAGAATTGGTATATGAATTAACAACAGAGAATGCAAAATCAAATTCATTTTCATATCCCATTTGTCTTATAACTTCAAAAAATTCTTCTTTTGAGGGTTTCAAAGCTGTTTTTTCCGCAAGTTTTTCAGTTTTTTGACCCGTTTTATTTTTATCTTTTACTGTTAACATTTGACCTAATATATCAGCCATAGAATTACCCGTTAACTTTTTTATTGTTTTATCCAGTTCTTCGGGAATAATACTTCCTATTTTGAAAGAGTCGGCAATTATACCTTTATTTCCTGTTTTTTCACCTATAGAATTAAGATAATTTACTATTTGTTTGTTTCTCGGGGGAAGTTTCAATGATTTTTCAAACCTTAAAGCACCGTCAGAAAGATTAACATCGGCTTCAATTGCTAATCTGTGCGCTGCAGCTGCTTTATACAATTTTCTTTTATATGAAAATTTACTTTTTAAGGAATTAAAACGATGTAACTTATTTATTTTTTCATCAGCTTCAACATAATCAGTCATAGCTTGATTTATTGTTTTTGATTTTGCATTAATAATATCTTTTTGTTTATCAGTTAAATTTTCTTCTTGTTTTTGCAAAAATTCCGCAACAGAATTTTGTTTTTGAGCATCAGACATTTTATCGGAAATAAAAACTTCATTTTCATCACTTTTTTTAGTATAAAAATCAATTAATTTTCTAATTATTTCGTTAATTTCTCTTTGCGTTTTATCTGGGAAAATCCCGCTGATTTCTTTGTTTAAAGTTCCGTTTGCTCTTTTATATTGAATAAATGCGGCGGATTTTATTCCCGCAATATTATTTTGTGCGGCAGTCATTGCGGATTTTGTAGAGTAAACAGACTTTAAATATTCTTTTTCTTTTATTAAAGCACCTAATAAAATTTTTTTCTCGGAAATTTCGTCATTCAATCCTTTATACCAGCTGGAATCATCATAAATACCATAAGTATCATCATCAAAGGGTATATAATGTTCTGTTTGAATAGTTCCGTCACCGCCGGCGTGGGCATTATCCATCCAAATATGAGCAGAAGCATCTATAATACGATATCCTTTATTTAAAGCATCTGCATATTTAATATCGGTTTTTGGTATTTCAACTTTTTTTCCGCTTCCAAGTTCCGTGATATCATAAACCGACATAACGGGAGAGTCTTTTAATTCTTCCATTATAACATCTATGAAGCCGGTTTTATTTTCATAAGCCATAGCTTTTCTGCATACGGAAATTGCGGCGCAAATTCCCGTTACTCTCTGATCTACACTTTTAATGGTAAGTTCTTTAGTGCCTGGTGTTTTAATTATAAGGTCATTAAGAATTTCATTCGTAACCTGTAATTTTTTATCTTCTAACTGAGGATTTATTTTATAATCATCGCTCATAAAAAATATGAGTTTTTTTAGGCATTCAATCTTTTGACCTGCAGGAATTTCAGAGGAGGCAGCAAAGTAGTCAAGATTTTTTCTTATCTCTGCCGCCATTTCAATATTTTCTTGTGTTTGAAGTAATTTTTTATCTGTTACTGCTTCTGTCAACTTTTTACGGAGTTCTAAAATTTTTGTTTGTTCCGGTGTTAATTCAGTTTTTGGAGCAAAAGTTTTTTTAAATTCAATTTCAAGCTCATCTGTGCTGTCTTTTGATAATGATATTGCACGTTCTATTGTATCTTTTAATAATTTATTCCAATCCGTATTTTCTCTGTTTTGAGGAGTAATCCCATCTTTATCAAGTTCTGATTTGAACTTTGCATTTCCAAATTCTCCAAATGTAAGATTATCAGCGATATCAAGTAAAAATTCTATATTTTCGCGTTTTGGAACAGCACTCAAGTTAATTAAGGCTGTTTGAATATTAATCTTATTATTTTCCGATATCGGATTTTCTCCGCTTTTAAGCTGTAAAACAGTATTTTTATCGGTTCTCTCACTTTTAAAACCTTGCGTATATAATATTTTAGAATTTAAATCGCTAAAAATTTTCATTCGGCTCCCTCTTATTTTAAATGTTGATTTTTAGTCATATTAAATATGAACATAAAATTTTTTGCGTTTGAAATTCCCGTGTAAAAATCATTAATTTATACGATACGTAAATTCAAATATTTTAATATACTAAACAAGTATGTATGATAGATGTTAGGGGAATATAGTGAAATTATTAAATACAAAACGGAAAGTTCAAGAAATAAGGCCGGATTTAGAGGTTGTAAAGCCTGTAAAAACAAAGCCATATAACGATATAGACCTTAATAATTGGAAAGAATATTCTCATATAAAAACGGATACCTGGTGGGAATTTGCTTCCCGTGATAAAAGTAACGGACATTCTAACGAGTATCACGGAAATTATATTCCCCAAATTGCACAGCAATTGTATGAAAGATTTACCAAAAAAGGTGACATAATTCTTGATATGTTTTTAGGGTCAGGCACAAGTGCAATTGAAGCATTAAACATGGGAAGAAGATGCATTGGTGTTGAACTTAAACAGCAGCAAATTGAAACGGTAAAAAATAAATTCAGTTCTAAAGAACTTGTAACAGAGGTTAATTTAATATGCGCCGACAGTGCGGATATAAGCGTAAAAGAGAAAATACAGGCTCGTCTTGATGTTATGAGAAGCGATAAGGCTCAATTTCTGGTACTTCATCCGCCTTATGATGATATTATTAAATTTTCCGATTTAAAAGAAGATTTATCAAACTGTGAAAATACCGAAAAATTTTATGAATTATTTACTCAAGCTGCTCAAAACGGATATGATATGCTTGAAAAAGGCAGATTTGCAGCTCTTATAATAGGTGATAAGTATTCGGAAGGAGAAATAGTTCCGCTTGGTTTTGAGTGTGCAATGAGAATGCGACAATCAGGTTTTAAAATGAAGGCTGTTATTGTTAAAAATATGGAGGGTAATGAAAGAGCAAAAGGCAAAAATGCTAATTTGTGGCGATATAGAGCGTTAAACGGCGGATTTTATATTTTTAAACACGAGTATATTTATGTTTTCCAAAAGATATAAAAATAAGAAAAAAGGCACATATTATCCGGTTTTTAACGATAATGTAAAGAACTGTACAAATGCGCTTGACGGTACTATTTGCCTGTTAATTTTTAATGTGTTAAAATCAGACTGTTAAAATTGTTGTCAAAAGCGGATAAAGAAATATGTTTGAAAAATTTTACTCTGAAAGAATAAAGAATACCCCCTCCTCGTTTATAAGAGAGATTTTAAAAGTTACTCAGAATTCCGATATTATTTCATTTGCAGGCGGACTTCCAAATCCGATTTCTTTTCCTCAAGAAGCTTTAAAAGTATCTATGAATCGTATTGCAGACAAATACGGTGCTAAAATATACCAGTATTCAACAACCTGCGGGCTTGACAGCCTTCGGGAACATATTGTCAATCGTTATAAAAATCTTTGGAATATGGATATAACAATTGATAACGTTATTATAACTACAGGTTCCCAGCAAGCTTTGGATTTAATAGGAAAAGTATTTATAAATGAAGGTGATAATGTCATGGTTGAAAAGCCTTCATATTTAGGCTTGCTGCAAGTTTTTTGCCTGTACCGCGCTAATTTTGTTACTACAAAATTAAATGACGACGGACTTGATATTAATGATTTAAAAAATACTCTGAAAACATATAAACCGAAAGCTGCATATTTAATACCGAATTTTCAAAACCCTACGGGCTTGACCTATACAAAAGAAAACAGAGAAAAAGTTTTTGATGCTCTAAAAGATGAGGATATGCTTTTAATTCAGGATGACCCTTACGGTGAATTGAGATTTGAAGATAATATCAGAATACCCTATATTGGATTAAATCAAACGGAAAAAAATCTTTATTTAGGTTCATTTTCTAAAATTGTTACTCCCGGAATGCGTTTAGGATACATTATTGCAAATAAGGAAATAATTAAAATGCTTGAAACTGCAAAACAAGCATCAGATTTACATTCAAATATTTTTGGTCAGTATTTAATTTCTGATTATTTATCTAATAATGATTTAGATACACATATAGAAAAAATTAAACAGCTTTATAAAGAACAAGCAGGTGCAATGGTCAGCGCGATGGAAGAATATTTCCCCCAAAATATTAAATTTACAAAACCAAAAGGCGGTATGTTTACATGGGTAACTTTAGAGGAAGGAAAAGATGTATTGCAATTGTTTGATAAAGCGATAGCAAAAAAGGTTGCTTTTGTTCCCGGACATCCGTTTTATATTAATCCTAAAACGGTTAATACTTTGAGATTGAATTATACAAATGCCGATTCAACTACAATTAAAACAGGAATAAAACGTTTAGCCGAGGCATTAAATGAAGTTTAATAAATTTTTGCTATGAACAATAAAAGTGAACCGGAATATGTAAAACTTGTAGAATATGAAAGAAACGGTCTTGTTGAACAAGTTCATTTCGGCTTAGTTCTCTTAATGGATAAGAAAGGAATTATAAAAAAAATCGGAGATGATAATAATTATAAGTTTTATCATCGTTCTTGCATGAAACCTTTACAGGCATCTGTAATTATAGACCTTGAAATTGATAAAAAATATAATCTTACCGAGGAAGAAATAGCTCTTTGCTGTGCCTCGCATACAGGAGATAAAATTCACCAACAATACATTAAATCAATTCTAAAAAAAACAGGCTTCAGTGAAAATGACCTTTTATGCCCCCCGCATGAACCTTTAAGCAGAAAAGAACTTGATGATATTATTATTAACCGTCTTATGCCTCAAAAAATTCATAATAATTGTTCCGGCAAACATAGTGCAATGCTTGCTATATGTAAAGAAAAAGGATATTCAAAAGAAAATTATAAGGATTTAAATCATCCGCTTTCCGAATTTATTATTCAACATGTATGCAATTTATGCGAAGTAAAAAGAACAGAAGTAACTGTAAGTAAAGACGGATGCGGACTGCCCGTAATAGCAACAACAACGGAACAATTAGGAAAGGGTTTTTTAAATCTTTTTACAAATCTAAAATATAAAAAAATAATAAATGCATTTTTGAATAATCCCATATTAATTGGGGGAGAAGGAAGACTTGACACTCAAATAATACAAAATACAAAAAATGTAATTGCAAAAGTAGGAGCTTGCGGACTCTGTGTTATTGTTAATTTGGAGAAAGAACAGGCAATAGTTATCAAAATAGCGGATTCAAATATGGAAGCACGTGCAATAACAGCATTTGAAGCGTTAAAACAAGAAAAATGGACAGATGAAAGTTCTGTCCGAATAAATAATATAAATAGGGGGGAGATTAGAAATCTTGACTACGAATTAGTAGGAGAAATTAAATCTTGTTTTAGTCTTTTGTAAATAAAATCCTCTTTATAATTTATGCCATTGTTTTAAATGAATCTTCAACATTTGCTTTTATAACACTTTTTACCGAATCAATTTCGGTTGAAACGGCTTTTTGTTGAGTTTCAACTTGTTCAAGCCGTAATTCAAGGATTTTATCCTGTTTTTGAAAATCAATCATTGCGGCTTCATATTCAGCTTCTGCAGCTGCATCATCAGATGTATCAAATACTTCACTAATCATTGTAGAACCTTGCCATACAAGGTCTTCAAATGAACCGTCAGGCTGCGCCTGTTGTATTTTAAACTCACCTGTCAGGAGCATTTGCTGTAAATATTTAGTATCATAAACATTTGCATCGTATAAAACAGTTTCACCGGGTTTCACAATATCCGAGGTGCTTTTTGTCCTGTGAACAACTGTTATATTTTCATCTTTATCAGCATAATTGTTGTTGTAATATGAATAAATATCTGCTAACGAATAAGATGACAGCTGTGTTTTTTCCTCCTCCGTTAAATTTTTCATACGGGCATTTATAAAGTCGGAAGCAGAACTAAATCTTCCTATTGTTTTTTTAGAAGTTGCCTGTGTTTCTTCATCAGTGACTGTTTCTTGAACTTCAAGACTTTCACCCGGTATAACAACGTTACCGTTTGAATCCACCAACCTCATGCACAATCCGGAAAAAGGATCCTGACTTGTTAAAACATCATAAGTTAATTGTTGACTTTCTCCGTTGATATTAGCCTGCATAACAGTATTATTCATTGCTTTGGTATATTTATCTGCTGCTACACGGCTTGCTTCAGAAAGAAATAATCTTTGCTGAGAAATCTGCTGTGCTTCATAAACCAAATCATGATTTCTTGCTGTTAGTGCCAGTAATCGACCTTGTGATGCTGCCAAACCCATTTTTTATGCTCCTTGTATTGTTTGTATTAATTATATCGGCAGAACAGACAATAAACTTTAGAATTTAAAATGATTTTTGTAATAAAACTTTACATTTTATGCAAATTAAAAAAACAGTAAAAAACAAAAAATAAAGTCCCTTGCAAATCACAGTTAAATATTTTCTGTTGTAAAAAGTTATAGAAACATCTAAATTATATTAGTATATTTCTTATTCCTTTTGCAGACTACTATGATTCTTGAATATCAGTAACTTTACGAAGTATTTTAAGAGCAGAATTTTTTTGTATATCCTCAAAATTTGAGGATTGTTTTATATAAATATCGGGTTTTAATCCTATTTTGTTTATATCACTGCCATCAGGCAAAATATATTTATCGGTTGTGATTATTAAACCGGCTCCATTATGTATAGGAATTACCTGCTGAATTGAATTTTTGCCAAAACTGTTTTCTCCAAGTAAAATAGCATCGGCATGAACTTTTAAAGCTCCTGCAATAACTTCCGAGGCACTTGCCGTTTTATTATTTATTAATACTATAACAGGTTTTGATTTAAATATTCTTTCTCCTGCCGAATATATTTGATATTTTGAGTTTATTCTTGATTCAATACGTACAATTTCATCAACATCAAGCATATAATTAACCATAATAATTGCATTAGCAAGAATACCGCCGTAATTATCACGTAAATCAATAATTAATGCTTTCGTATTATTTGTTTTTTCCAAAATATTTTTAAAGTCCGTTACGGCTTTTTCTCCCATAATATTAGCAATTGTAACAATACCAATGTTATCTTCCGTAATTTTATAATCCATTGTTTTAATGGGAATTTCTTTTTTCTTTAATTTTTTCTTTATAAGTACGTTATTTCTTAAAACGATAAGTTCAATAGTATTTTTTCTTGAATCTTCCATATTATTGATTAAAATTTCAATTTTTTTAGAATTAATTTTTTTCCCGTTTATACTTACAATTGTATCCCCGGGTAGAATTTGTGCATCTTTTGCCGGTGAATCATCTAATACTTGTTTAATAATCACATCATTTCCTATTGTACTAAATAAAATTCCTATGCCGGTTACTTTAGAATCTAAAATGAGTTTGTGTTTTGAAAATAAATCAGAGCGTAAAAATTTGGTATAGTTATCATTAAGGCTTAAAAGCATTGAATTTATTGCAACATCAGCATCTTCAACAGTTTTTATATATTTTGAATACTTATTTCTCCACCTGTTCCAATTCTGTTTGTTCATAGAGCTTTCTACATATATATTTCCTGCCATTCTCCAAACATTTATATATAATCTTTGAGGAGAAATTTTTTGTAAATTACTCAATTTTTGAAGTTTTCTGGTCAGTATATTATTTTTAAAATTAATATAGGGAACTAAAAATATATCGGCAAGAATAAATATAACTAATACGATAACGGTACAAACAGTAATTTCTTTTATATTGATTTCTTTTTTCATAGATATTAGTTTATAATATTCAATTTATAAAAACAATCGGTCAATTTATTTATGAACAAGGTTTTGTAGAAAAAACAAAAAAAACGTGATATTATGTTAAAGTCCGGTTAATACCGATAGGGATAGTGTGAAATTGAAAAAGATATTACTTTTATTTGTAAGTATTTTTATATTTTGTTCGATACGTGCTGAAGCAATAAAAGTAGGGCTGCAGACTCAGGCAAAAGAGCTTAAAATTGCGGCATCTGTTGCAGCCGAAATATATGATATGAATAAAAGACAGCTGTTATATGAAATACGTCCGATGAGTATTTATAAATTTAAATCAGAGGGTAATGAAATTTCAGTTATTAATTCAGATAAAAAAGAATACAGACTCGGTACAAATATGGTACTGATTAGAACTAAAACAGCAGGGTATCTGTGTTCAAAAAAAGCCTGGTATAGAGGCGAATTTATATTGCAAAATTGGGGAAATGCCGGTATTACCTTAATTAATAATCTTCCGCTGGAGGAATATCTTAAAGGAGTTGTTCCTGCCGAAATGCCGTCAAAGTGGAATACGGAAGCACTAAAGGCTCAGGCAATAGCTGCAAGAAGTTATGCGGTTGCAACTAAGAATGCCGGTAAACATTCGTCTAAAGGTTTTGATTTGGTTGATACTACTGCTGATCAGGCTTATGGCGGAGCCAGTGCGGAAAAAGAAACAACTACAAAAGCTGTTGAAGATACAAGAGGAATAGTATTAGTACAGGATGAAAGAGGAGTTCTGCCGACATATTACCACGCAAGTTCAGGCGGGCAGACAAAAGTATGGGATTCCGGAAGTTCTTTTTTGCAATCCGTTCCTTCTGTTGACGGTAATGTAAAAAAGAACGGGCATGGAGTAGGTATGAGCCAGCATGGGGCAAATAATCTTGCCTCTCAAGGCTTTAATGCATATCAAATTTTAAATTATTTTTATAAAGATTTCAAATTCGCTAAATTAAGCGAAAAGTGGGATATATAAATTTTCTTAACACATATTAAGTATTTTCTCTTTTTTTATCAATTTTAATATGTGTAAATTTTTTTATACATATAGATATATATGTGCGGGGAAATACAAAATGAATATTAATGGCGTGAACAGTGTTCAGAATTTTTCTGTATTGAAAAATAATAAAGAAAATAATTCGGTTACAAATCCTAATTTAGAAATGGAAAAAACAGATGAAATGCCGAAAAAACAAATGGTAGATGCACAAACGGCACTGGCAAGCTATAAAATGCCAAAAGTAAATATGTCGTTTAAAGGTAATCAAAAGCATCAGGAAAAATTAAGCGATAAAGAATTTGAAATATTAAACTCCAGTATTGACAACTACCTTGATTTTAATATATTTGTCAAAGATTCTAATTTTGACAAATCCCAATTTGACAAAAATTCAGTTATTCCTGAAGTAGCACAGCAAATTATGAAACCTTTTATCAATGGTGTTATGGCAGAAAGTTTACTGGCAGAAGGCTATACTTTTGAACAAATAGAAGAAAAACTTAAGAATGAAGAAGAAATAGAAAATTTTTCCAATAAAATTTTATCGGATGAAAGATTATTTACTGAAACAAATTTTGCACAACTTTATACAGGAACAGTTAAATGGCTTGATGATGAGCAAAAAGAATTATTACAAACAATAGCAGAAAATAATGATATTAAAAATAAAAAAATATTCACTAAAAGTATTGTAAACATTTTGTTTGATAAAGAAAATGCAAAAAGTCCCATGTATTATGAAAGTTATAAAAATAAAATGGATGTAATAAATAAAATATTATCCGATGATAAACTTTATACAAATGAAACCTTTATGAAATATTCACCCGATATAATTAACAATACAAAAACTTACGGTTTTGAGGAAATGTTTGCTTATGTCGGTAAAGTCATCGGTAATATAGGATTTGCAAAGAATAATATAGAAACCGCAAATAAAATTTTAAATGATGAAAGATTTTATAATAATGAAGATTTCATGAAAAGTGCAGGTGAAGTAGTAAATCGTTCATTTACTGATGAACAGACAGAAAAAGTTTTAAATTTATTAAATGAAGGATTAATAAACAATCAAGTTTTTATGTTAATGGATTATCCTAATCAAATAAGTTTAGAAGAATTACTAAAATTAAATAAAACAATCGGCAGAGAAAATGCAGAGAAATTATCAAATGAAGAAACAAAAATTGCAACTCAATTTGTAGCTTCATATAAAAAAGATAACTTAAATGAGATACCAAGACAAGCGAGAAAACAAATTTTAAACGGACTTGTATCCTCCGGTGAATACTTGTTTGAAATTTCAGACGAAATGAAAAAAATGTTTCCGCTCATTCCTAAAAATCCCGATGAATATGGAATTGTGCTGTCTAAATGTGTAGAATCTCTTGATATTAAAACTCCGGTGCAAACAGTAAAAGATTTCAATAAAAAATTAAATGATTTAGGCGATACATTAGCAAATATGTCAGACAAAGGGTTTAAAAGACTTGGTGAAATAACTCAGGAATATTCCCGCGAAAATTTTATCAAAGATACATTAAATGAACTAAAAGATTTACCGCAGGAAGAAAAACAAAAAGTATATGACTACTTTGGCTTTGAATTAGAAGAAACGGATAAAACAGAATCAGGTTACACACTTAAAGGATATCCGGTATATTTAAACAAAAACGATAAGATAAATAATATTACAAATTCTCAAACAAAAGAAGTAATTAAAAAATTAGAAGATACGGTTAAAAAATTTACTAAAGATAATCGAATAAGATGTTCTTATCCGAAATTGGAAAATGAATTAAATGAAATTATAAAAGCATTGCCTGAATTAAGAGCGACTATAGGCTTAAAACAGCACGGAAACGGGGAAGAATACGGACATGATTATGATGTATTTAAACATTCTTTAAAAGTAATGCAGGGGATTGTTAAAGACCCGAAATACCAAGAATTAAATGACTCGGATAAAAGAATAATGTTACTGGCATCATTATTGCACGATATAACAAAAGAAGAAGGCGAAATAGATGAAAACCACCCAAATATGTCGAGTTTTGATGCCTATCTTATTGCAAAGAAATTCAAATTAAATCAAGAAGAAGAAATTAAGCTGTTTACTTTAATAAAAAATCATGAGTGGCTCAAAGACGTAAATAGTGCAAAAGATGAAAAAGAACAGATAAAAAGACAACAATCCATAGCTTATGATTTAAGGCACGATAATTTATTTGATATGGTATTAATGTTTACTCATGCCGATTTAAAAGGAGTAAACGATAAATATCACGATTTAAAAAATGAAGACAGAATATCAAAGGTTGATGGTGAAATGAGAAGCTACGGTGAAGCAGCTGATTTTCATGCAGAAAAAATAAAAGAATTTATTGAGGAGCTTAAAACTTCTCAGCCTCTATTACCGGTAACTCAAATACCAAAAGCAAGCGAAATAGAAAAATCTGTAACATTTGATGAAAATGGTAAAGCCGAAGGCATATCGGGAGTATATAAAGATAAAGACGGACTGATTGTTATCAAATATAATGAATTAGAGAATGACGATTTGGAAAAAATCGGATTTCCGATAGGAAGTAAAGTAAAAGGAATAAAAACACAAACAAAACATGGCAAAAATATTGATACAGGTAATATTAAATTTTTTGCTCACGGATTAGATTATAAAAATCAGTTATCAAAATTTGACGCATTTTCTCTGGTAAATTCAGATGTATTATTGTCAGTAAGTTATGCGGAGCGTCCTGAAAGTAAATCCAGATTTTTTAGACCACAGGGAATTTTACTTGACTGTGATACAAAATATGTACATGGAGGCGGTAAAAAAGATTTTGGAAGCGGTTACGGTAAATTTATAAGTGATTTTAAAAAGGATTACATTTTTGGCGGGGATAAAGAAAAAGAGAGGAAATATATATCGGATTTAATAAAAACGACTTTAAATATGAATGATGAAGAATATAAAGCATTTATTGACAAATATAAAAATTGTACAATGTTTGAAATAGAACCTGAAGAAGATAGAAAAAAACTGATAGAAGCATTTGCAAAAATTGAATCAACCACAAGAAACGGAAATCGTTCATATAATGAAATGTATATATCAAATCCAAAACCGCCTATGGCAGTATTTGCATACAGTTTAGATGAAAAAGTGCCTGTTGATAATCCTTTGGACTTTTTACAGAGAACAGAAATGACGTTTCAAGAAAAGGAATTACTTAGTGAGTGGGAAGCACCATTTCAAGGAGTAAAAGAGCGTACGCAATTTTTACGTCAATACGCACTTGAGCGAGATATACCATTTGTAGTATTTGGGGATTAAAAAAGTTTTACGGGATTACTGTTCGTTAGCGGTAATCCTGTAGCCTTTTGCAGTGAGGGCATTTTTAATCTGTTCAAAATGAGCTGCATTTCTTGTTTCCATTGAAATTTTAAGAAAACAATCGTTTATATCAGTATTTTGTCCGCCCTGATTATGTCTTACCCTTATTACATTAGCACCCAAATCCGCAATAATAGCAGAAACATCTTTTAATTGACCGGGTTTATCAAGTAATTCAATTGTCAAATGGCATAATCTGCCCGACTTCAATAAGCCTCTGTTAATAACGCGTGATAATATATTAACATCAATATTTCCGCCTGAAACAATACAAACGGTTTTCATATTACCGATAGGAAGTTTTCCGAACATTGCAGCTGCAACACTTAAAGCTCCTGCTCCTTCCGCTACAAGTTTTTGTCTTTCCATTAAAGCAAGAATGGCGGAAGCTATTTCATCATCGGTAACGGTAACAATATCGTCAACATATTTCATACATAAATCAAAAGTTAAATCGCCCGGTCTTTTTACGGCGGTACCGTCGGCAAAAGTATTTACGTGAGGCAGCTCCAATATTTTTTTATTAAAAAACGATTGATACATGCTGCCGGCACCTTGAGCCTGAACACCGTATATTTTACAATCCGGTTTTATTTGTTTTATGGCAAAAGCAACTCCGGAAATAAGCCCGCCGCCACCTATCGGAACAATTACGGCATCAACATCGCTCAATTGTTCCAAAATTTCCAAACCTATAGTACCTTGCCCTGCTATAACATCCTCATCATTAAACGGGTGAATAAATTCGCCGTTTGTCTGTTTTTGGTATTCACATGCCGCTTTATATGCATCATCGTATATACCGTCAATCAACATAATATCTGCGCCATATTTTCTGGTCGCTTCAACTTTTGAAATAGGAGCAGTTGCAGGAATAAAAATAGCTGCTTTAATTCCGTTTTTTTGTGCCGAAAGAGCAACCCCCTGAGCGTGATTACCGGCTGAACATGCTATAATTCCTTTTGCTTTTTGTGCTTCGGTAAGTTTTGATATTTTATAATATGCCCCTCTAAGCTTAAAAGAACCTGTCAATTGCAGATTTTCAGATTTCAAATATATATTATGACCTTCTAATAATGTTTTAGATAGTATTAAATCTGTTTTCCTTGCAGCTCCCTGAAGGACATTTGCCGCATCTTTTACTGTTCCTAATGTTAACACTGCTATTTCCTTATTCCACATCCATACTTATATTATATGAGTATTAAATTAAAATCAACATAATGTGCTAGTAGAACATATTGATTTTAATTTTTGAAATGTTAACATGACTTTGACGTTAACAAGTGCGATGCCTTTGTGACAAATAAAGAGCAGGAAACTGAAGAAGAAGAAACTCTTAAATTTACAGGTTGTCATTACAGCACAGGTTATACGGATTTAGTCACAAAAAAGAAAAGGAAAAAAAATGTCAATTAACTTAAAAAACAAACTTGAAATCGTTAAAAAATACGGTAAAAACGAAAAAGATACCGGAAGCGTCGAAACTCAAATCGCTTTATTAACCGCTAAAATATCTGAATTAACCGAACATTTGAAATTGAACAAAAAAGATTTTCAAGGCAGGCGCGGTTTATTAATGATGGTAGGAAGAAGAAAAAGACTTCTTTCATACTTGAAAGAAAGAAACCTCGAGGAATACAGAACTTTAATTTCAAAATTAAATATAAGAGAATCAAAATAATATAACTTAATAATTAAAAAAGAGGGAACATATCTATAAAATGTTCTCTCTTTTTTAATTAAAAATATCAAAAATCAATTTATATGATAATTCTTTTACCCCGATTAATTTTTACATCAAAATTAGCAATATTTTTGATAAATATTTTTTATTATATAAAGAATAGAAAGATTATACACAAATTATAAAAAGATTGTGGATTTAATATGTGTTCTGATAAAATCAATGGCAGTTTGCCAAGGTGTTCCAACCGTAATAACGAACAAAAAAGCAGTAAAATAGATAGAATTACCATAAAACGCGGGAAACCAAATCCAATGTTTGATTATGCAAATAACTATAAGCCAAATCCGCAAAATGAAAGGACAACTTTTCCTAAAGAGCTCGACGGACTTGAAAGAACCGATATGGATGCTAATGCTATCTGGCAATATTATTTATCTAAAGGTAATAAAAAAGTAATAGAAGAAGCCCCCAAAGAAAATACATTAGAAAAAATAAAAAATACTATTGCTTCTGCAGGAAAAGCTATATTTAATTTTTTCGATTGGCTGAAAAGTTTTAATAGGGGAGCAGCTTAATTTAATAATTTATATGATTAAATTTTGTTTAATCCTTCCGTTTGAAATATTTTTTATTGTATTCACGGCAAGAGAAACATAGTCCTGATATTTGTCATCATGAATATGCTCTTTTATAATAAGACCTGATTTATAAAAATAATCCTGTAAAAATTTTATCCGATTATTTTTATCTTCGTGTAACCACTGCATAAAAGGTTTATTGCCTTTTTGAGAATTACATGCATTATGCATTGCAATATAATTTGATATATCATCGTGATTATTTTCAATATTATAAGCTAATATATGATCGGTATTTGAAACGGAAGAAGATAAAAATCTTTGCGATATTTCAAAAGAAGTCCATTCCTCATTCTGCCTGTGCTTACCCGAATATTTAACTATCCAGGCAGAATTCATATCGTAAGAAGCGGGAAAACTTTCTGCTATATTTTTAAGTTTTTTATATTGTTTGGGATTTCTTATTTTCATTTTACTTATTCTTGAGATGAGAATTTTTCTGCGAAAAGGAGCTTCCGAGTTAGTTTTTTTAATGTGATATTTTAATTTTTTAATTTTACGCTGTAAAATAATCCTTTCATCAGGCGGTAAAGTTTTTGCAAGAGCTGTCATTTTTTTTACCAGTTTCATTTGAGCACATTGTAATACGGGTAATTTTTTATCTCTAAGGCTGACAACCAGAGTTCTTATATCCTTAGAGGCTCCTTTTTGTTTGGATAATTCATATATTTCGTTAAAAGCACTTTCTTCAACAGGACGCATATATTCTCTGTATTTATTTAAAATTTCCAAATAATTATCATTTCCGGCTTTAGTCAATTCCTCTGTAATTTCAGCGAATTTAGCAGAAGTCATCATTTTTTTACCGCAGGAGGGACATGGAATATCATTAAATTGAGTAAGCTTAAAATCTCCTGATTTTTCTTGCAATTCAGCATTAATACTTGAACATATTCTCGGAGTTCCGGAATTAAAATTAGGAAGATACGATAAATAGCAATTATAAGGCAGCACCATAAAATATTTATTATTTTGTTGAAAACTACCTGATAAAATATCATTAGCTTTACAGCTGCTGCTGTTTTGTACGTAAAATTGCCCGGAATTAAAATTTAAAGACTGAATTTTCATATATCATTCCATTCATATACATGAAAACCCGTACATTATAATTTTTGTTATTTTTTACTGGTCGGATTGTTTGTCGTCTTTAAGGAGCCGTTCAAAATCAGAAGGTTTTATACTCTGTATAAAGTTTCTAAATTCTTCCGATTCTTCTTCATCTTTTTGAGCATCACAAGAAACACTGCCGTCAGCAAGGACTTTTGCGGAAACATAAATAGGAGCATTAGCTCTGATTGCTACTGCAATGGCGTCAGAAGGACGTGAATCTATCTCCTGTTCAATTCCTTCATCATTAATCAGCCAAATTGAAGAATAGTAGGTATCATTTTCAACGTCATTAATTTCAATTCTGTCAACTCTGTAACCTGTTTTATTTATCACATCTATAATTAAATCGTGAGTCATAGGGCGAGCCATTTTAATATTTTCGATTTTTCTTATAATAGCACCTGCTTCTGCACTGCCAATCCATATAGGAAGTGCTTTTCTGTTATCTAAATCATTTAAAACTATTATCGGTGACCCTGTTGCGGTATCTATAGCTATACCCATTACTCGCATTTCTATCATAGAATTATCCTTATAAAAGTTTTGTCAATATTTCAGGTCCTTCATCGGTAACATGAACAGTATGTTCAAAATGACCCGAGGCTTTTTTATCTTTGGTTACTACTGTCCAATTATCATTCAATACAATAACATCATCACCGCCGAGATTCAACATCGGTTCAATGGCTATTGTCATACCGTGCATTAATACAAGCGGATTATTTGTCCTGTAATTGAATACGAACGGATCTTCGTGCATAACTCTGCCTACACCGTGACCGCCATACTGTCTTACTATTCCCAAATTATATTTTTTTGCAACATCTTCTATTGCTCCTGCTGCATTTTCAAGTTTATCGTTTGATTTCATGTGTTCTAAGCCGGCAAATAATGCTTCTTCCGTAGCTTTTAGAAGTAATTTTTTTTCCTCCGATATTTCACCTACAGGATATGTCCACGCACTGTCACCTACAAAGCCTTTAAATGTTGCTCCGACATCTATACTGATTATATCTCCATTCTTTAAAACAACCTCATTTGACGGTATTCCATGAACAACTTGTTCATTGACAGATGTGCATATTGTTGCGGGAAAACCGTTATAGCCGAGAAAAGTAGGATCTGCTTTATTAGCCTTGATTATTTTATAAGCAAGTTCATCAAGCTCTTTTGTTGTAACACCTTCTTTAACAGCATCTTTCATTGCAGCATGCACTAATGCAACAATATTACCTGCCTGTTTCATAAGATTTATTTCGTGTTTTGATTTTCTGTGTATTGACATTTTATTTTACGGCTCCTTTTAAATTTTTGTATATTGTATCTATATCAAGACTTGCATCAATGGAAGTAAGCCAGCCGCGTTTTTTATACATGTCAATTAAAGGAGCTGTTTCTTCAAAATAAGTTGTAAATCTTTTATTTGCGACTTCTTCCGTATCATCAGCACGTCTTATTAATTCTCCGGAGCATTTTTCACATTTTGTATTATCTTTTAAATGCATGGTTTTTAAATTAAAAATAGCACCGCATTTTGAACATGAACGTCTGTTTACAAGCCGTTCAATAAGTTTATCTTTTGAAACTTCAAAATATAAAACCTGCGGTGTAACTTTTTCTTTTATATCAATTTCTTTTAAAATTTCATCCAATGCATAAGCCTGCTCGCTGCTTCTGGGGTAACCGTCCAATATAAAACCGTTTTTGCAATCCTCTTTCATAAGCCTGTTTTTTATTATTTCAGACACCAGATTAATAGGAACAAGCTGACCTTTATCCATAAAACTTGCAGCAAGCTTACCTTGTTCACTACCGGAAGCAATAGTTTCTCTTAAAAGAGCTCCCGTATCTATATGCGGTAAATTAAGTTCCTTTGAAAGCATTTTTGTCTGCGTACCTTTTCCGCTGCCGGGCGGTCCTACGAATATAAGTTCTTTTTTCATATCTATCCCCTTTTTTGAACGCAAGTCTATTATAGCACTTAATTTTTCTTATGTAACAAGTTTGTATATTGAAAGCAATTTTATAAAAATAAAAGTTTTAAATATATTGTGTGTTTTATAAAAGGAGTATTTGAATGTTTGTAAATTCTATTGCTAATGTAAGTAATTTTAAAGGTAATTATAGCGATATAAACAATATCAAAAAGGAGGTTATTTCTGAACCAATTACCGAAAATAATACTAAAAAACAAAATACGGAAGCAGATTGCCTTAATATTATGGACAGTCAAAATAGAGCTTTCGTAAACATGTCTATAAATAATAATGAACATCAAAAATTAAACAGAGAAGAATTGGTTAAAATATATAAAGAAAAATATAATTTAGATTTGAGTGAAGAAAATATAAATACACTTTTAAAAATACAAGACGGAAAATCAATTAATGGTGTCCAAACCCGTCAAATCCCGGGACGTGAAAATTTATCAACATTTTTAGACCCCGAAATAAGAGGAAATTCTGTTATTGTGAATACCCATGCTTCTGTTATGGCAATAAATTCCAAATTAAGAGATGGAGAAGAACACGAATTGGCAGATATTACAGATTTAATGTTCCAACAATTACCGCCAACAGAAGATGATATGACTGTTTTTCGCGGAGTAAGCGGAATGAAAGGTTTCGATGATGAATATGTTAATTCGTTAATAAATTTGAAAGAAGGAGAACTTACCGAAGCAGATTTAGGTTATTCTTACGGAAGTTTTAGTGAACGTGTAGCAAGCCATTACAGTAATGTCGGAGATCCTGATAGCAAAACAGGTGTATTTATGAAAATAAAAGTACCAAAAGGCTCAAAAGTTTCATACAATCCGACCGGATTTCAGAAAGAATGTTTATTCCCGAGAAATACTCAATTTAAAGTTACAGAGCCTGCCGTATATAATGAAAAAATCGGCAGATATGAAATGACCGTAGAATATGTAAATCCGGATGAAATAAGTACTGATTAAAAAATTTGTATTTTGTAATAGCAAAAAAAATTTTTTTTCGTTTTTTCTATAATCGGAAATTAAGAAAGGTTGATATATGAATGTAAATGCATTATCGTACAGCAGTTTTTTTGCTTGCAATAAATTACAACAACACAATATTACGGCTGATAATAAGCTTATAACTTCAAGGACAAATGAAAATCAATACAATTTTGCTTCATATCCTGATTGCTATTATTTAAATCAATTGTCCTTCGGAAGAAGTAAGCAATTACCGCACAGCGAGATAATTGAAAAAATAGGCAGGGAAAATTTCCCCTCTCAGAGAATTGCAGATAGATTTGAAGCAGAAAAAGAAAGACCGCTTTATGAAATTCACATGGAATATTATAAAGATTTGCTTGATTGTAAAACATTAGAGGAAGCAAAAGAAAAATACCCCGAATTTGAACAGGTAAAAGATGCTAAAGAACTTAATATAGATGAGCTTGAGAAAGGCAGCGTTTTTAGAAGAATAGAAAAAGGAAAAATTGAAAATTTATCGCTTGAAAATGTATCTCTTGAGCTTTTAAAAAGACAGTACGGCGAATTAAAATCTCCAAGAAACAGTGAAAATTATTTTAATATTAAACAATTAACCGTATATAATATGTTTAAAACTCTGAATATTCCAAAACCTGATACCGAATACATACGTAATTGCAATTTTTCAAATCCCGAATATAAGCAAAAACAAAGTGAAATAACTCAGGAAATGTGGGATAATGATGACGGAACAAGACGTGAAATAGCACGTAATAGTGCTTCAACTTATCTTCAGACAACCGAATCAAGAAATGCTCTGAAAGAGTCTATGGCAAGACCTGAATCAAAAGCTAAAAGGGCTGAAAATACCAGAAATTTCATGTCCAAACCTGAACAAAAAGAAAGAGCAAGATTACACGCAAGTACAGTATTGCAAACTCCCGAAGTAATTGCAAAAAGAAATTTAAAATTGCAATCCGATGAATACAGGCAGGCAGCCAGTGAAGGATATACAAGACATCCCGAAATAACGGAAACAATGTCTAAAATTGCTCAAAAGAATCCTCTTATAGGTTCATGCATTCATCATTTAAAAGAAGGTACCGCAAATGATTATGAAAAAGCCGTACTCGCAGGTTACTACTTAGAATGTGCCACTGCAATTCCAGGATTTCAAAAAATAGCAGGACAGGAAAAGCATAAAATACTTGTTGAGAGAGGACTAATTAAAGAATAATATTTATCTGTTTTTTCCGTTTATACCGACGGATAAATCAGACCAGACATGTGTATATTCGCTTTTTGCAACATTTACTACAGAACCTGATATTTTGTAATTTTTATATAATTCATCAATATAAGCTCCGAATTTATTAAGTATAAATGCAGAAATTGATGAAAATATCAAGTTTTTAGCCCCTGCGAGCATTTTGGTTGTACCATATATAAATGTAGAAAACATACCAATGAGAGGAATACATGTTTTTAGTGTTGCAGAAATTCTCTCATCATTATTATTACATTTTCCTACAGCATAAGCTCCGACACCTATCGGGAATAATATTGAAAATATATCTGTTGCAGCTGAACCAACTTCCATTTCCGCTTGTTTTAAGAAATATACACCTGACTCCTTATCTGCTGCCTGATTTAAAGTCGATGAAATTTGTTTTGATAAATTATCAAACTTGCGGAATTGAAAATCAGAAATAACTTTTTTTCCGTTAAATTCGGCTTCTTTTGAATTTAAGCCTTTTAAAACAGTCATTAGATTTTCCAATGCCCCTTTTTTATCAGCTGTTTGTAATTGTAATTTAATTTTTTCGGCAGTTAAAATAAGTTCTTCTTTCTCGTGATTAGAATACATATTGCCTTTTGAAATTTTCGATATGATTTTATCTATATCTACAATCATTTTATCAGATATAATTTTTCTTGCTTCTGTTTCATTTATACCGGAACAGTTTTTAAATTCATCAAGATTTTTCTTTACGGCATTATAAATTTCAATACTTGTTTTATCTTTTGGGTTTATTGAAAATTTTAATTTTGAAAGTTCAGATTTAATATTATCGTGAATGCTGTCTATATTATTAGTGACATTTTTTCTTACTTTAGTAACATTATCTTTCAATATCTTCTGGACATCTCTTGTTTCAACTTCGGTTATATATGCTTTATAAGTATCAGGATTTTTCCATTTCCCCTGTTTAAATAATTTTCTATAAATTTTTTCGGCAAGACCTTTTAAAAGATTATCTCTTAAATCGCTTCTTGCCTGTCTTGCGCCAAGACTAAAACCCTCATTAAAACATTCCTGAAGCTCTGAGGAATGTTTTATTAAATCCTCCCGCCATTCAGCGAGATTTTTAGTTACTCCTTTTATTGTTATTGAAGGATTTTGAGTTTTTAATATTTCATCAATATTTTTAATATTATATTTTTGCACAAGAGAAGTTATATCGTTTATTTTTACTCCGGCTTTATCATATTGTTTGCTTAAAGTTCCATCCACAACTTTTTTAGCGAAATTACGGGCATTTTGAGCATATTTTGCAGTAATATTATTTTTTCTGAATATTTTATCAAATAATAAATCTTTTACGGCCGTGAAATTAGAAGCAGCCTGCAATACATTAAATGTTCTGTCCGTACCTTTTTTTGCATAGTACATTGTTTCATTACCGAGTTTTTGTATTAAACTGCCATGAAATCCTTTTGCCAGCAATAAAGCCAAAATACCCGCAGTTAAAACGGAAGATGCAACTGTTTTCTTTTTTATCCCGTTCTTTTCCTCGTTTTGAAATGTATCTTTTGAAGTATAAGGAGATGCAGCGATAAAAGGCGCAATTTCCTTATAGTTTCCCTTTAAATGATTAAATTCATATTTTGGAAATACTGCAAAAATATTATTAAAATTTTGTATATTCTCATTATTTGACATTTTAATTGTATAAATTCATACACCGATACACAAAAATTTATGACTATACCAAATTTCCGGTAACAGTTACCTTACTTAAATCTATTAATATAAAAACAAATACTTTTAATAAATTGCTTTTTAAGTTTTAACCTTATAATATTTTAAATATTTAAATTTTCAATTAATGCCTTTATATTGGAATTTTGTATTCTTTTAACAACAGAATTTATGTCCGAGTTTTCAAGTGCGTTTAATGATTTTAAAGTGCTTAAAACTTCACAGACAACTATTTCATTACTTGATTGAACCAGAGTTTTTAATTCTCCGATTGCCTCTTTTATATTAAAATCGGAAATAATCGGCAATACTGCTATAATTTCTTTATCATTTCCTTTTAAAAGTTCAAGCGCATATTGTTTTTGTAAAGACCAAAATTTTTCGTTTTCGTTTTTTAACAAAGCTAAAATTGATTTTATTTCAGCTTTTGTATCCTTATTTTCGTCATAAATATATTCTTCATTTTCGCAAAACATACTAAATTTTGATAATGCACTTAATAAAATAACTGCAATTTTAGGGGAATAATTATTTTTATTTAAAAATATAAGTTTTTCTAAAACTTCACTCATTTCAAACTGGAATAAATCAGATAAAGGTAAAATTTCACCCAAACCTTGAATTATATAATATATACAATCTGTTGAGCTTTCCTTATATTTGGATTCTAAAAGCGTTAACAGGCTTTCCATATAAGGGATTTGTCCTGCTATATTTTCAGGCATTTTAGAGGTTTTCATTGCTTCAAAAATTTCATTAAAAGGGAAATTTCTTCCATAGGCACAGAAAAATTTTACTGCTTTTAATTTATCAAAATCATCATTTGATTTAAGGTTATCTAATGCTATATCAAAGGAAATATCATCCTGCATTTGTCCGAGTGATTCCGCAGAATTTGAACTTAAATTTTCATCATTTTCAAAAGCATATTTACATAAAGTTTCAAGTGCAACCGTATCGGGGATATATGCAAAATACTTTGCCGCATAAGTTTTTTGGTCAATAGTACCATTTTCAAGCAAATCAAAAATTTCATCAGTTAAATTTTCATTTGCATGTTTTGCCAAAATAGAAACTAACAAATCATCATAATATCCTGAATATACGGTAAAAAATTTAATAATATTCAAAAAATTTGAACTTGTTACAGAATTTTCAATTCGTGCTGAAACATTTTTAAGTACAAAAGGAAAAAGATAATCAGATTTATCAATGAGCATTTTGTAAAGTTCTAAATCTGTATTATTTATAAGATAATCAGCCGCATTTTGCGCTTTTGACTCATCTTTGCCTATTAATTCTTTTAATAATAAATCTTTATCCTTCATAAAATTATTATAGTGTTAAATAAAATGTTTTACAAGAAAAAAATCAGGTAATTATATACAATTCTGTACCGAAAAATACATTATGGTGTATAATCGTCTTTACCCGTGTAAAATAAATTTAAAACATACTGCGGATACTGCATACCTATTTTGCTAACTGCAACCCGAGGCGGTGTAACTCGCTTCGCTCAGACAGACACCGCCTTTGCTGTCTGTTTTGTAAGCAAAATTACGGTATTACGTATATGCAGTATTTATTTAAATTTATTTTACACTTTTCAAAAAACGAAAAAATATATAAAAAACAAAAAATAAAGTCCATTGCGAAGCACAGTTAAACATCTTATCGAAGGAACAGCAAGGCTGAGTATGTTTGAGCGCGTCAGCGCGAGTTACGAAGCCACGGCTGAGATTGATGTTATCTGTGCGTAGCAGCAGGACGCTATTTTTTGTTTTTTATTTGTTTTTTACTTAAATTAATATATCCCCCTAAAAAGCCACTAATGCTTTAATACAAACATTTTTTAGTCTTTTTCACCATAATGTATTTTTCGGTGCAAAAGAATATATGATTAACAAAAACTATTAATCCTATATCACTCATGTTCCGAACCTGCGAAATTTGACATGGAATTTTGTAATTAAATTTATGTATGTTATAATTTTGTAGTGTAATTTTGGAATATGTAATGAATATATTTAATAAAAAATTAATAGCATGCATATCTTTTGTAAGCTTGTTTTTATTTAATCAGGCAGTGGTTTTTTGTAATCAGGGAGAAGATATTACAGCAGAAATATCTGAAAATTCTAAAATAACGAAAATAGAATTTGAAGGAAATCATCTTGTACCTTCTTCGGATATTCGTAAAGTTATGGATATGCGCTCAGGTGATATCTACAGCAAAGAACTTGTTCAAAAAAATTTAAAAGCAATTTATTCTACAGGATATTTTTCCGAAAAAATGAAAGCTATCCCTATTCCTACCGACCCTGAATCTTTGACTTTAAAAATATATCTTGAAGAAAATATCCCCGTAACAGGTTTTGCAATTACCGGCAATACTGTTGTAAATACGGGAGAAATATTAAATATACTTCGTCCGTTGGAGGGTCAGCCGCAAAATTTACAGGCATTGAATGAAGCAATAGTCAGAATTGAAGATTTATATTCTTCAAAAGGATATGTATTAGCCAGAATTGCTGCTGTTACCGACGATCCTGACGGCTGCGTCAATATTGATATTAAAGAAGGAACTATTAATACCATTGCTTTTGAAGGAAACAAAAAAACAAAAGATTTCGTTATCGAAAGAAATATAATTTCAGCCCCTGGCGACGTATATAATGAAAATACGCTCAAAAACGATTTAATGCGATTATATTCAACTCAGGCATTTAAAGAAGTAAACAGAACAATAGAAAAAAATGATGAAAATCCTGATACCTATGATATTACAATTGAACTTGAAGAACAAAGAACAGGTACAATTTCTTTAGGCGGCGGTCTTGATACCGCGACAGGTTTATTCGGGCAGGCAGGCTTCGTTGAAAATAACTTTCTTGGCAACGGTCAAAGAGTAAGCCTTAATTTTATGGCAGGTACCGGGGTAATTATGTCTGACAGCTCAACTTTAGACCACGCTAATCTACAGGCGGAAGTAAGTTTTTTTGAACCACGGTTAAGAGGAAGCGATAACTCTCTGCTTGTTAAAGCCTTCGGACGTGATTTAGGCAGCTATCAGGTTCCTCTGGCTATAGAACAAAGATTAGGCGGTGAAATAGTTCTTTCAAGACCTATAAAAAATTATAAAAATCTAATTGGGTCGTTTAAAATAGGAACTGAATACATTAAGGTTAAAGAAGGCGATTCAAGCCAAATTGCAAGACTCTACAGACAGCATAATATCCCTATTTCCGAACGTTCTAAGCAACTACAAGGCGGTACATATTTAACTTTAGGTCCTGCTCTTGTATATGATACACGTGATAGTGCTTTGTATCCGAGAAACGGAGTGCTTGCAACTTTAAGATTTAATGAAAATCTGAATTTTACCGATTTTAAATATACTAATGGTACTCTTACTGCCGGTATTAAAAAATATTTTCCGATTATGTCCAAATCTTCATTTTCTCTCTTAGCAAGAGCGGGCGGAAAAATACACGGACATGTTCCGGAAGTTATGTCATATAGTGTAGGCGGTCCATATACCGTAAGAGGGTATAGAATGAGCTCAATCGGTACCGGTGAAGGATTTATGGTCGGCAGTGCAGAATTAACAACTCCTTTCTTCTTCCTTGACCGAATAAAAAAAGCTGAATTTTTGGATAATATAAAATTTTCACTGTTTGTAGATGCAGGTCATTTGTATAACGGAACAATCTCCAACAAAATATATAACAGACCCGAATACGGTATCGCAGGCGGTCTTGGAATTAAATTGTTTATTCCGGGTGTAGGCCCGTTATCCATTGATTATGGTATTCCGTTTACTAATGTCGGAAGCGGAAATAAAAGAGGAGCCTTCTCCTTTGGTGTCGGAGATGTATTCTGATGACTTATTCCGTTATTTGTGAAAATCTGTATGATACGGAAAATTTAGCAAAAAAATTTGCAGACTCTGTATTTGATAAGGGAGCATTTGTTTCAATGTTCGGAGATATCGGAGCAGGAAAAACCGCATTTGTAAGATTTGTTTGTAAATACCTTGATGTGGCTGAAAAAGTTACAAGTCCCAGTTTTGTTATTATTAATGAATATAAATCGGGTAAAATTCCGGTCTATCATTTTGATTTGTACAGACTTGAAAAAGAAGGAATTTCTACAATTATTAATGAATTGGACGAATATAGCGAAGGAAAAATTCTCACCTTTGCCGAATGGGCGCAATTTTCTGAAAATACTCTGCCTTTTGACAGAATTGAATTAAAAATAAATTACCTCGGTGAAACTAAACGGGAATTTATTTTTGATGCCTTTGGAACTAAAAGTGAAGAAACATTAAAAAGGCTTATTAAACAATGAACATACTTTGTTTTGATACTTGCTTCAATAAATCATATATAGTTTTGAGTCAGAATGAAAAAATTCTTAAGTCTAAAATTATTGAAAGTGATGATAGAAATTATCACAGTGCATATTTAATTTCGGAAATAAGAAATATTTTGGCTGATTGCAATTTATTTATTAAAGATTTAGAAGCTATAGGAATAAATACGGGACCGGGAAGCTTTACGGGAGTTCGTGCCGGTGTAACTATTGCAAGAGTTTTTTGCCAGCAGTTTAATATAAAACTTCTGGGTATATCTTCTCTTGAAATTCTTTCTTATTTAAATAAAGAAAAAACTCATACTACGGTTATTTCTGATGCACGTAAAAATAAAGTTTATTTTGGAGAATATGAAAGCGGTATTGAAATAACTGCCCCATGTTTAAAAGAAAAAGACGAATTGTTATCTTGTATTAAAAAAAATTCAACCGTAATTTCAGATAATTCATTATATAATTTCTTAAGTGAAAATGGAATAAAGAGTCTGCAATATGAATTAAGCAATGAAAATTTCGCTCTTTATTTAAATTCTATTGTTCAAAACAGACTAAAACAATCAATTGATGATTATAATTGGGCAAAGGTTAAACCTTTATACTTACAAAAACCTTCCATTTCAAAACCAAAGGAGAAAATAAATGTACTTTAGTTCCGGTTCTTTAGGATGTTTAGCTTTTATTATAATAACAATAATATCACTTTATTTATTAAAGGAATTATGGTGGTTAATTGTCGGTATTGCATTAATATTAATAGTTTTTTATTGGGGAAAACAAATTTATTTGTTAATTAAAACGGCAAAAGATAATCAAAAAAGTAATTATAATCCTCAAATGGGTGAAGTATTTAAAATATGCCCTTATTGCAATTCAAAAGTTAAAGTTACGGAAGTATGCTGCCCTAATTGTAAACATGCATTAAATTAATTATTTATAGAAACGGATATATTATGAAGTTAAATTTATCGGAAATTATAAGAGCAACAAATGCTGAAATTATATTTGAAAATAAAAATGTAATTAATAAAAACATTAATGTTTTTGACTTTTCAACGGATACAAGAACAATTAAAAACGGTGATATTTATATTCCTATAAAAGGTAAAAATTTTGACGGCGAAAGCTTTATCCAAAATGCTTGTAATTTAGGTGCTATCGGGTATTTTACAACCGATAAAAATAATATAGTTAACAAAGCTGATATTGTATTTTTTGTGCATGATACACAGGAAGCTTATTTACAGCTGGCTAATTTTTATAAGCGAAAATTTAATCCTTATACAATTGCTGTAACAGGCAGCAGCGGAAAAACTACCGTTAAAGAAATGATGTATTCTGTTTTAAAAAATGCGGGAGAAACCGTTAAATCAGAATTAAATCATAATAATGAAATAGGTTTATGCCAAACACTTTCTGCGATTGAAAAAACAACAAAATATCTGGTTGTTGAAATGGGAATGAGAGGTCAGGGCGAAATTGAAATATTATCAAAATATGCAGAACCTGATATCGGAGTTATTGTTAATATAGGAAGTGCCCATATTGGCAGATTGGGCTCTTTATTAAATATTGCAAAAGCCAAATTTGAAATAACTAAATATATTAAAAATAATGGTGTTTTAATTTCGCATGAGAACGAATTAATAAAACAGATTAATGATAATAAACATAAAACAATATTTTTTAATTTAAAAGATGTAAAAATTAATGAAATGACAGAGTTTCATTCCATATTTAATTATAAAGGGAATGAATACAAACTGAATATTGCCGGGGAACATAATATTCAAAATGCTTTGGCTGTTATTGAAGCAGGTATATTTATGGGGCTTACTCCAGAAATTATAGCTAAAGGGTTAGCAGAATTTTCTCCGATTGAAAAACGATGGGAAATTCAAACAATAAAAGGGTTTAATATTATTAATGATTGCTATAATTCAAATCCTGACTCTGTAAAAGCAGCATTAAAAACTTTTCTTGATTTAACAAAAGCAGGTAAAACCGTCATTCTTGGCGATATGGGAGAACTGGGGCTTAATGAAGAAAATTATCATATTCAAATAGGAAATTATTTAGAACAATTTAATTGCGATTATGTTTTAACATTTGGAAATTTAGCAAAATATATTCAGCCTAAAAATATAAAAACAATCCATTTTGAAACAAAAAATGAACTGGTTGAATATATAAAGAAGAATTTACCAAAAGGTGAAAATATATTGTTAAAAGCCTCACGATATATGAAATTTGAAGAAATTATAGAGGAGCTGAAAAAATAGTGGAATTTAATATATTAATATTTGTATCATTGCTTGTTGCATTTGTTTTAACGTTGTTGTCAGGTGTTGTGTATATTGATTTTTTAAAGAAAAAAATGTTTACACAGTATGTTTTAGAGGATGCTCCTGAAAATCATGCAAAAAAAGCGGGAACTCCTACTACAGGAGGTGTATTTATTGTTTTACCAGTAATTATTTCGGCTATTGCAGTATTAACAATGAATAAATCGTTAACTCATAATGCTTTGATAGTATTAGCGGTGTTTTTATTTTTCATGTTTGAAGGTTTGACCGATGATATGGGAAAAATAAAAAATAAAAAAAATAAAGCAGGGCTTAGCGCGAAAAATAAACTGTTTTTACAAATTGTAATTTCAATTTTACCGGCATTATATATGACTTTACAAGGGCAGACATATTTGAACGCAGGGCAATTTAATATTGATTTAGGATATTTATATCCGTTTTTTGCAGTTTTATTAATAACGGGAATATCAAATGCAGTAAATTTGACAGACGGATTAGACGGTTTAGCTTCATCAAATTATGCTGTTGCATCATTGGCAGTTACTTTAATTTGTATAATAACAAAACAAACCGATTTAGCAATAATTTCCGCTGCTGCAACGGGCGCATGCATAGCGTTTTTATATTATAACAGACATCCTGCAAAAGTTTTTATGGGGGATACAGGTTCTCTTGCACTTGGCGGACTGCTTGGAGTTTTTGCAATTATAGGAAAATTTGAATTATGGGTATTATTAATAGGGATTGTTTTTTGTTTGGAAACATTATCTGTTATAATACAGGTTATAAGTTTTAAACTGACAGGAAAAAGAGTTTTCAAAATGAGTCCAATCCACCACCATTTTGAACTATGTAATTGGAGTGAAAATAAAATAGTAACTGTTTTTTCTCTTGTAAGCTTAATATTTGGAAGTATAGCTGTAATTCTATTTAGAATTTTCTTGTAAAATCAAAAAAGTTTATAAATACAAAAAAAGATGTTTAAAACATCTTTTTTTTAGAAAGCTGGGACGGAAGGATTCGAACCTCCGAGATGCCTGGACCAAAACCAGGTGCCTTACCGCTTGGCGACGTCCCATTAACTCATATAACTATATTAGCTGTAGTTTTTTTAAAAGTCAAGTAGTTGTGCTAGTAGAGCGTTCCTTAAATAATTGGACTTTTTGAAATAAAAAACGAAAAAAAGAAAATACTTTGAGGAGCATTGAGCACGCGCATTTCTTTAG
>CAJOJP010000002.1:0-9495 GCA_905234915.1 Candidatus Gastranaerophilales bacterium | reverse complement strand
ATAAGCGGGTGTAACAGCTCCGAAAAGTGTTTTCTTTTTGCAGTATTCTAAAATTTCGGAAATAAAAAGTCCAGTTAATTACAGAACGTTATACTAGTTCATAACTTATTGGACTAAATATACAAAAAAAATTTCAATTCAAATTTTGCGAATTTGCAAATAATACTTTTTATTTGTAGTAAACGGTAATGAATATAGAGGCTAATAAGTATCATAATTCAAAAATAGAAAAGGCTTTAAAAAGTCCAAACATGAGAGATAGAGAAAGAACATATAAAAGAAATGCAAAAACATTTCTTTAAACAAGGAGGAAAAATGAAAATAAACAAAATGACACTTGCAGCCTTGTTAACAATAGGCTTATTAGCAAGTACAAATGCCGGCTTTTCGCAAGAAACAACCGTAAACGATAATTCCGGCGAATTATTGGCAGCCTGCCCTCTGTCCGGATGTAAAAAACATGACAATAATTGCACTAAGCATAAAAAATCGGATTGCAATAAGTGCGCCCCGATTACAAGTGATTGCAATCAATGCCCGCCTTTAGCACAATGTCCCGTACCTTCAACACCTACATGTGCAAGCTGTGCAGGACTAAATGACGGCAAAAAATTTGAACAACAGGTTTATGCTTATCCTAATGCAATTTATGGTCACAATCAGGTTGTAGGAGAAAGAAATAACGGATTATTCTTAGGTGATGATTCCGATAATGCATTTAGAGGCGTGCCTGTTGCCGAAGTGCCTATGGCAGCTACTTGCGGATGTGAAGATGGAAGCATGACAGGTGCTGCTGCTCCTTTACCCTGTTTAAATGATATTCCTAATTCTTTTGGTATTCCTGTTGACAGAAATCCTTCCAATTTAGACGGTGCCGGATGTCCTGTCCAAATACATACAAATACAAGTTTAGATGCGGTAAAAAGAACAATTGAACCGTTTATGTACACTCCTTCAGGGTCTGTAACAGGCGGAGCAGCTCCTATCGGAAGTTATTATCCGGATGTTCCGGAAGGCTACTGGGCAAGCTGTGATATTAATACTTTAACTGCAAACAGTATTTTAGACGGTTATCCCGACAGAACATTTAAACCGAATATACCTGTTACAAGAGCAGAAATGGCTACTATGGCAGTTAAAGGCTTAAATTTATCAGATACCTGCCGAAATGCATCTACAATGTTTAAGGATGTACCGTCTAATCACTGGGCAAACAGAACCATAGCTCAGGCAGTTGAAAACGGCTTAATGACTGGTTATCCGAATAATACTTTTAAACCTGATCAAACATTATCACGTGCAGAAGCATTTGCTATAATGGCAAAAGGTATTAATTGTCCTATGGATGAATGTAAAGCGGAAAATATTTTAAGTCAGTATTCCGATGGTAATACTGTTCCTTCATGGGCTAAAATTCCGGTTGCAAAAGTATTGGAATCAGGCGGTATGACAGATTTCCCTTCACCTAACCATATTGCTCCAAATCGTGATGCAAGCCGTGCAGAAGTTGCATCTATGCTGGAAAATGTAAGAATTTCTTTAGGCTACAGCAGTGAAAAAATGGCAGATAATGATTGTGCATGCGCTCCGAAACAAGCTTATTTCCAAAATGAAGAAATAGTTAAAATTCCTACGCTTCAATTAACTTTTTCCGATGAAATCAGTGCTAAATCAGCTCATATAGGCGACAGATTTATGGCAAAAACTCTTGATGAAGTTACCATTGCCGGTCAAAGATTCCCTGCCGGTTCAAATGTATTCGGTAAAGTAGTTGAAGTTGTAAGACCGACAAAAAATTGTCAGGGTGCTATAAAATTATCGTTTAATGAAATTAAAAACGGTAAGTGTAAAGCACAATTACCTAACCAGATATTAACGGCTCAAGTAAATAAAATTAAAAAACCTAACGGTTTTGCAAGACTTGTTGAATTTCCCTTCACCTGGACAGGCGGTTTGTTAGGCAATGTAGGCAGAACTGTCGGCGGAGCAATTGTAAGTGCAAGTAATGCTGTTGAACAGACCGTATCAGGTATAGGTGTAGGTACGGGTGAAATATTCCAGGGCGAATTCAGGGCTGCAGGCAGAAGCTATGTTGATGTTGGTAAAGCAATAGTAACTGCTCCTGTTGACGCTACAAGAACTGTTTTATCAGGTACTATGGGATTATTCCAATATACGGGTGATGAAATTTCTTATCTCGTTGATCCTAACGGTATGAGAGTTTCTTCGGTTAACCCGAAAGAAAAAGTTACAATTGCCTTTGGTTGTAATTCACAATAAAATTTTAATTCACTCAAGGCTGCATTTAAAAAGAGGCTTAAGGCTTTTGCCCGGCCTCTTTTCTTCCTTAAAAAAAATGCTATGACCGGTGAGTATTAATTAAGTAATGGTTTTGAATTAAAAATAAAAAAACATTCAAGCGGATACTACTCGCCTAAATTGCAAACTTCAACCCTAAAAGTGCTAAGGGACGCACTTTTTACAGTTGTTTCAGTATGCAATTTAACGGCGTTCCGTATATGCTTTCATATTTTTTTATTTTCAATTTCATTAGTTTATTAATACCTATCCTGACTGTTACATTTTTAAGATTTTATGTTTTTTTGATATAATAAAAAAAAACTTAATCGGGATAGGGTATTTATGAGAAGAAAATGGACAGATAAAAAAGTTTTAATTATCGGTTTGTCAAAAAGCGGTATATCCGCTGCCAGATATCTTTCAAATAAAGGAGCTGATTGTTTTATTACCGAATTTAAACCTTTAAAAGATGAAGATGAGGAACTGGTTCAGGAACTCCAAAATGAAGGAATTCACGTTGAAACAGGCACTCATAGTGATGAATTTATTAAAGATGCCTATTTGGCTGTAACAAGTCCGGGGGTTCCGCCTAAAAGTGAAATATTTTCAAGGTTAAAGGAACAAAAAATACCTGTTATAGGTGAAGTAGAACTTGCTTATCTTGAAACAAGTACTCCTTTTATTGCCATAACAGGTACCAACGGAAAAACAACAACAACAATGCTTGCTTCTCATATACTAAGCAGTGAATATAATGCTCCTGTTTGCGGCAATATAGGTATTCCGCCGACTTCTTTACTCGAGGAAAGACCTGATTTCTATGTGTGTGAGGTTAGTTCATTCCAGCTTGCTTTTGCCCCTGCCTTTAAACCTCAGATAGCCTGCTTTCTGACTTTTACTCCCGATCATACCGATTGGCATGACGGAATTGATAATTATTTTAAAGCAAAAACAAGTTTGTTCAAAGATTATAAACAGCCTTTATATGCCATATTTTCAGGAGTTGATAAAAAAATTTACGAGTTTTCTAAAAATTATACAGGTGCTAAATTTATTTATGCAAAAGAATTAGATCAAAACTGCTGTTATATTAAAAATAATGCTATTTATTTTAAGCGTACAAAGGCTGAAGAAGAAATTATCAAACTCGATGAAATAAAACTTATAGGCGAGCATAATTATCAAAATATAATGTGTGCTGTTATTATTGCTAAATTAACAGGCATTTCCAATGAACATATAAGAGAAAGAATAATGTCTTTTGAACCTGTTGAACACAGAATAGAATTTGCAGGAGTAATTAACGGTAAGACTTTTTATAACGATTCAAAAGCAACAAATCCTGAGGCTTCTTTTGTTGCAATAAAATCCTTTGAAGGTAAAAAACTTACTCTTATAGCCGGCGGACGGGATAAAAATACCGATTTAACAGAATTCTGCAAAGATTATATTAACAGGTATGTTAATACTGTTATACTAATCGGTGAAGCAGCGGAAAGATTTAAAACCAATATGGAAAATAACGGCTTCAATAATATAATATTGGCTGACTCTCTCGAAAATGCCATCGATATTTCTTTGACTTTAGATAATGAAATAGTATTATTATCGCCTGCTTGTTCAAGTTACGATATGTTTAATAATTATGAACATAGAGGAGAAGTGTTTAAAAATTATGTCAAGACAAAAGCATAATCATCTTGAAAATCATAATAGCGAAGTAATATTATCTTATCACGATAGTAAACTTGTTTTTATTGTCTTATTTTTAATAATTACCGGCTTTCTTGCAATATTTTCGGCAGGTGCGCCAAAATGCAATATACAAGGTTCAACTTCAACTTATTTTGTTGCAAGACAATTTATATGGTTTATTCTTGGCTTTATTGCAATGTTTATAATCAGTAAAATGAATTACAGAGCTTTAGAAAAACTTTCTATACCTTTTGCATTGATTATTATTCTGCTTTTAGCGGCTGTACATTTTATGGGAACAACTGTTAACGGGGCTCAAAGATGGCTTACACTCGGAATTATTCAATTTCAGCCGTCAGAAGCCTCTAAACTTGCTGTTATAATGCTTCTTGCAAGTGCATTTTCAAAAGATGTCAGTCTTTTAAATTTTAGGAATTATAAGTATTTTATTCCTATATTAATAATGATTTTATTTATATTTAAACAGCCTAATTTAAGTATGGTGCTGATTTTATTAATCTCCTCAATGTTTATGTATTTTGCGGCAGGCGGAAGTATAAAGCTTATAATATCTACAATTACAGCCGGTTTTTTATCACTTAATCTGCTGCTTCATTCTTTCCAAAGGCAGAGAATAGAAATTTGGCTTCATCCCGAAACAGACCCTTACGGGGCGGGTTATAATATTATTCAGGCAATGATGGCATTTGTTGCAGGCGGTATTTTTGGTGAAGGTTACGGAAATTCAATTCAAAAGCTCGGTTGGCTGCCTGAAGGACATACTGATTTTATTTTTGCAGTATTTGCCGAAGAATTTGGGTTTATAGGCTGTCTGCTTGTTATTGGTTTATTTCTCGCATTTTTGCAAAGAGGTCTTTTGATTTCAAATAAATGTGAAGATATTTTCGGAAAGCTTTTAGCTGCAGGAATTACTATTTCCATTTGTATTCAGGCATTTATAAATATGTCGGTTGCAAGTTCAATGCTTCCTGCAACAGGGGTTCCGATGCCCTTTATAAGTTACGGCGGAACATCTTTATTTATTACGATGTGTATGGTTGGTGTTTTGCTTAATATATCTAAAAAAAGAATAAGAAGGATTTCAAATGTCAGATAATGTTTATTTTATATCCGGAGGCGGTACGGGAGGTCATATTTATCCCGCTTTTACCGTAGCAGATAAATTGCTTGAGGAAAATTGTAAAATTTATTTTATAGGTAATCCTAAAAATCTTGAATATGAAATAGCTAAACAATATCCGCAGATAACTTTTTTAGGAGTTGAGGTTTCCGGAATGCCGAGAAAATTAAGTCTTTCAATGCCTTTATGGGCTGTAAAATTCTTTTTTGCCTGGCTTAAAGCTATAAGTTACATAAAAAAATATAAACCTGATGCAATATTTACTACAGGCGGATATGTTTCAGCTCCAATAGTTTTTGCAGCAAGATTTCTTCATAAACCTTATATGATACACGATTGCGATTCTGTTCCTGGGCTTGTATCAAGATTTGCCGCTCCTTATGCAAAGATTGTTTCTGTTGCATTTGAAAGTTCTAAAAATGTTTTAAAATCAAATAATATAATTTATAACGGAAATCCCGTGCGAAAAGCATTTTTTACGGTTACTAAAAAAGAGGCACGTGAAAAACTAAATATACCTCAGAATAAAAAAGTTATTTTCGCAATGGGCGGTTCTCAGGGAGCAAAAACCATAAATACTGCAATGTCCAGTATATTAAAAACTCTTACCGAAAAAAATAATGCTTTTGTTATATTGCAGACAGGTAAAAATAAATTTGATGAAGTTATTGAAGAACTTAATAAAAACTATCCTGATTATAAAATAAATAAAAATTTATTAATTTGTCCTTATTTTAATGAAATGGTCTATCCTTTAAAAGCTGCTGATATAGTTATAGCAAGAGCCGGCTCATTAAGCTTAACGGAGATTATTCAATGTCATACGGCTTCAATTCTAATCCCCTATCCTTATGCGGCACAAGATCATCAGCGAAAAAATGCAAAAGAAATGTGCGCTAAAGGTGTTGCCTTGTATCTTGAAGATAGCGAATGTACAGATGAAAATCTGCTTAATAAAATCAACGAAATTGATGATAAAAAACTAAAAGAAATGTGCGAAAAAGCAAAAGAACTTGCTAAAATAAATCCTACTGAGGAAATAGTTAAACAATTAAAAAGTACTATTAAAGTTTAAGAAATTTTTATTAAAAAAAGCGGAATTACAATAAATTCCGCGTTTGCTACGTATAATAAAATTTTAAAATTATTTATGCTATGAAAAATCTTCACTGCCGCCAACAGTCAATACTGTCAGGATTGTCAATGATAAAGTGCATTCCCCCATGGTCTGGACAAAAACGTGTGGCACACCTACTACCTGGACTGTCACTGTAATATCTTAAAGCATTTTTGAAACATGTATCGCTTGTGCAAGTATAATTTATTTCGGTATCATCATTAAAGACAATTGAAAAACTTGCCGAAATTTTTAATATTGAAGTTGCTGCATTATTTGAATTTGATTATCCTGAGAATAAAGATATAATTACGGAAAAATTACAATTGAAGATTAAAAATTATTCTATAAGACAATTAAATGTACTGCTTAAATTTTCTAACCTTATTGATATAAATTGCTTATAAATTTTTGATTTATCCGGAAATTTGTACATGGTCTTTTTTTATTTTACAATAATAGAGTAGTTGCCACAAGGATTGATATATGAGTGAGATAATAAAAAGGCTGCCGTTTTTCTATGATATTACACTTCGTGACGGCAATCAATCGCTTAAAAAGCCATGGAATACTATAGAAAAAGAGATAATTTTTAATCATCTGGCTGAACTCGGGGTACAGGGGGTTGAAGCGGGGTTTGCTGCTGCTTCCGAAATGGATTTTGAAGCCTGCAGCCGTTTAAGTCAAATTGCGCCCGATAATATAGTTATTTCAGCTCTTGCAAGATGTGTTAAAAACGACATCGAAAAAGCGGCGGAAGCTGTTAAATCCGCTAAAAAACGCAGAATACATACTTTTATAGCAATGAGTCCTTTTAATATGGAATATGTTTTAAATAAAAGTCCGCAGGAGATAAGAAAACAGGCAATAGAAGCTGTCAGCTTCGCAAAAAATCTTATTGGCAGCGGTGGTGAAGTTCAATTTTCAGTTGAACATTTCGGTGACTGCAATGAAAATATTGATTTTGTTATAGAGTCACTTAAGGAAATTGTAAAAGCAGGCGCGTCAATTATAAATCTGCCTAATACGGTTGAAAGAACAAGACCTTCAATTTTTGTTCAAATGGTTGAAAAAGTATATAATGCGCTTCCTAAAGATATTACAATATCCGTTCATAACCATAATGACCTTGGAATGGCTACCGCTACAACGGTTGAAAGCTATTTTAAAGGGGCTGTTCAATTGGAATGCGCTCTTAACGGGCTTGGCGAAAGAGCCGGAAATACTAATATGTATGAAGTTGCCGTTGCTCTGCATAATGCAGGTATTGATGTTCCTCTAAACCTGTCTAAAATATATGAAACTGCACTTGTAATTTCTGATATGTCCAATGTTAAAATATATGAAAAGGCTCCGTTAATCGGACCTGAGGCACTTGCTCACAGAAGCGGTATTCATCAGGACGGCGCAATAAAAACAAAAGATATGGAAAAAGGTGCTTATAGACCCATTCATCCTTCTTTAATCGGAAGAAAAGATGATGAAAAATTTGCTTTTACTTCTCAATCAGGGAAAACTGCAATATTTGAAATTATTACGGAAGCAGGTTATCCTATTACGCTTGGTGAAGCCCAGAGAATTACTCCTTTTGCTAAAGAAGCGGCGGAAAAAATCGGAGAACTTTCAACCCGTAATATTATTGATATTTATTATCAGAATGTTCTTAATATTAAAGGTGCTTTTAAATTTATTGATATTGAAAAACTGCCTGATGAACAAATCCGGCTTAAATTTAATTATAACAGTAAAGAATTTAATGTTATATCAAAGGGTAACGGACCTATTGACCAATGTATAAAGGCTATTCAAAAATCAGGTTTTAATGCGGAATTTATAAATTATGAGCAAAAAGCCTTAAATATGGGTTCTGACGCTGTGGGGATGACAATTATGTATTTTAAAGCACCGAATGGAAAGACAATAATCTCCCGCGGCTGTGATGAAAATACTTTTATTGCCAATATTAAAGCTATTTTCAACGGTTTAAACATAATTGAAAATGAAAAGGAACATTTATGATTAGCGTTGAAGATATTGAAAAAGACTGGGGCATAATAAAAAATCTTGAAAATAAAATGCAGCTGGTTGAAAAGTTACGTCATGAATACCAAATTCTGCCTGTTGAAGCTGAAAATTCCGGAGTCTTATTCTCATTAAAAATTACGCCGTTTAACAGTGTAAAAGTTATAATCTTTGGTCAAGATCCTTATCCTAATATTAATAATGCACATGGTCTTGCTTTTTCAAATAAAACAGGTAAAATTCCCGCTTCGCTTAAAAATATATTTGCAGAAATTAAACGTGATACAGGCATTGATAATAATAACGGAAATCTTAAAGCGTGGGCAGAAAATGGAGTTCTTCTTTTAAATACGGCTTTAACTTTCAGTGAAAAAAACAGCCTGAAAAAACGGTTTAATTTTTGGGAGGAGGTTATTGATGATATTATTGATAAACTTATAAACCGCAAAAAACCTCTGGTTATTATGTTATGGGGAAATTCGGCAAATATGCTGAAACAATTTCCGCTTGAAAAAGATAATGAATATTTAGCCAAAAATATATTAATTTTACGTTCGTCACATCCTTCTAATATGGGCAGTGCCAATAAAACTCCTATTATGGACGGCAAAGTAAGTGCTTTTATAGGATGTTCTCATTTTTCAAAGTGTAACGATTTTCTTCAAAAAAACGGCTTATCCCCTGTTAACTGGAAGATTAACTATTAAAATTTTAAATAATCTAGTAGAACGTTTCTTAAATAATTGGACTTTTTAAAATAAAAAACGAAAAAAAGAAAATACTTTAAGGAGCATTGAGCACGCGCATTTCTTTAGCAAGCACCTTGCTACATTAATTTATTCTTTATCAATAATAAAAAAAATAGCTGGTGCGGCTTAAGAAATAAGCGGGTGTAACAGCTCCGAAAAGTGTTTTCTTTTTTGCAGTACTTTATAATTTCTGAAATAAAAAGTTCAGTTAATTGCAGGACGTTCTACTAGTATAACGTCCACTAAATAACTTGTCTTTTAAAAATAATAAAAGTATATAAATTGAAAGACGCAGGTTCCTCAGTTATTAAAATTGTAAATTCAACCCAAGAGTCGCAAACTCGCTACGCTCAGACAGTGCGACTCTTTTCTGCTGTTTCATTAACAATTTTTAAATAACCTCGTCAATGGTCTTTCAATTTATATACTTTTATTTTAATTAGCTTAGTTATTTAGAAAACGTTATACTA
>CAJOJP010000001.1 GCA_905234915.1 Candidatus Gastranaerophilales bacterium | reverse complement strand
AAAATCAAAAACATCATCGCTTGTTATGATACGGCTTTGTTCGGGAATATTATACGCATCATATTTACAATACAATAGATAATCACCAAAAAAATTACTTTTATTATATAAAGTATCTCTTTCCAGTTTTAATTTTTCGGAAATAATATTAAGAGCAGTTGATTTACCGCTGCCATTTCCTCCATAAAAAATTGTTGTTGGTTCAAACTCGATTTTTTCTATAAAGTGTTTAGTTAAAATTTCAAAAGGATATATTGAAGTATAGCAGGTTCTATGTAAATTAAACCTAAAATCATTTTCCTGCTCTAAATTGGCAAATTTGAATTCTTTTAAATATATCATTTTTATTACCTATATTTTCTTTTATATATTTTATTATAATTTTCCCATATGACATTTACGGGCGTATTAAAATCTTTTAGGAAAAACTTTTTCATTTCTTAAATTTTCACTTTTTTTAGTGCGATAACTGAAATAAAATGTTATAATATATTTATCGGGACATTTGTTAAATGATGTTAAGTGCGAAACCGTTCTTTATGGACGGTTTCATTCTTTTATCCCCTGTTTAAAACACTTATAATAATCTGTTTAACTGTTTCCATTTCTTCGGGTTTTGATACTGCTATTAATAAAGTCAGCGAAAATAGCGTTGCATTATCTATTATTGGTTTATCTTCTCTAAACAGCATATTATTTCTATCCAAGAAATAAAGAAAACAGCTTGCTCCGATTCTTTTATTTCCGTCAGTAAAACTGTGGTTTTTGACAATTAAGTATAAAAGCGTTGCAGCTTTATCTTCAAGTGCAGGATATAATTCAACTCTGTCAAAAGTTTGGTAAATCTGATTGATTGAGCTGTCAAAACTGTTATCTTTAGGAACAGCAAAAACGTCAGAACTAAATTCGGATTTCATATCATTTATTACTTTTAAAAATTCTTCTTTTGAAATCCGCTTCGCTTCTTTTTTATTTATTCCGTTTTTATCAAGCTGTTTATGGTCGTAATCATCGAGCAAGTTTAACCCGAGAGCAAAGTTATTTAGAATTTTTGACACATCTCTTGCTGTGTCAAGGTTTTCAATCTGTTCAATTAAACTTCTCTCCATTAATGCAATAGAATTTTTAAGAACAGAAATTTGGCTCTGCTGTTCTTTTAATCGCTTTTCATTAATTGCATAGCCTTTTGTAATATAGTCTTTTAAAACAGATGTCGCCCATTTACGAAATTGCGTTGCGGTTTTGGATTTTATTCTATAACCGACAGAAAGTATCATATCGAGGCTATAGTATTCAATATTTCTTGAAACTGTTCTTGTGCCTTCTTTTTGAACTGTTCGGAATTTCCGAACGGTTGAATCTTTATCCAATTCATCTTCTTCAAAAATATGCTTAATGTGTTCTGAAACATTAGCTTTACTGCTATTGAACAATTTCACAATCATATCTTGCGTGAGCCAAATGGTTTCATCTTCCAATCTGGCATTTACGCTTATACTGCCGTCTTTTGCAGTATATATAACTATTTCGCCTTTGTTTAACTCTTTTTCCATAATCTATCTCAAGCCAATTATAGCATAAATTATATGTTATCCTTTATTAATAACCTTTCTTAACCTTTTAATTTCATCATTATTATAGATACCGAATTTATTTATTTTAGATTTTATATACTTTTTCATTGTTTCGTAAAATTTCATATCTGAACTTTTTATGTAAGATAGGTGTCCTGTTACTTCTCTGTATCCGATTTTCTTTTTAAAAAGAGCATTTATTCCGAGCCGTTCTTCTAAATACACTGCTTTTAAATAATTAAAGAACATTGAACGATATTGATATTTCTTATCATAAGCAATGACGGCATTTTCTTCATTATTTACAACAAGCCCTAAAATTTCCTGCCGTTTGTTATCCGATATATATTGAGTTTTCTCGTGGTTGATATTAAATCCAGCTTCTTTTAACAAGCCAATTGCGTATTTTTCTGCCTTTTTCAGATTTATTTTATTCGCACCCGAAAAAAACATATCATCCATATAACGAGAGTATTTAAGTTCATTTTGTTCACAAAATTCTTTTAGTTTTTCATCAATTTTTGTTTTTGTAAAGGCAAGGTTTGCTATGTGGCAAGAGGTAGCAGCACCTGTTGGCAGTTTATCTTCAACCGTCATTAATTGATAAAGCAACTTTTTCGTATATTGTTCAGGGAATTCAATATTTTTATGGATATCTGAAATAACACCTTTTATCTGTTCTTTAGAAACCGATTCATAAAATTTTCTTATATCTAATTTTAAAATATATTTTTGATTGCAATGCACCTTTGCCGTATCTTTAATATTGAATTTAATCTTATACTTTGTTTTTATAAAGTTTAAAATCTGCCGCTGCAAGTCCTTTAACTCTTTTGACGGAGCATAAATCGTTCTTTTACCTCGTTTATATACATCATAAAACAAGTTAAACCCTAAATAAATTTTCTGCATTAAAGATTTCTCCTAAAATTCGCAAGATTTTAAATTAGGACAAAATATTCCGCTGCTAAATCTTAAACATACACTAAACAACGGTCCGAACTCATTTTTACGAAAGATAATTTCAGCAAAGTTTCGTCCTCTAAATTATAGTATCCGTCTCGATAAATCATTAAAACGATATCGGAAAGTTCTTCAAGTAAACTTGAATTTCTAATATCCGATAACAACGGTCTTTTATCAAGACGTTCTTCAACAGCTCTTGAAAGCTGAGAAATTATAACAAAAATAACACCAGTTTCATTTGCAATACGTTTTATTTCCTGCACCGCAATATTAATGCTATCGGTAAAATTAGGAGCTTTAGGCATTTTTAAAAGCTGAATGTAATCAATAAAAACAAAATCAGGTATATTTTCCTTAACCTCTGTTTCTATATCTTCAACCGTTATATTTGTTTTGTCATTGATATATAAATTTTTATCGGAATAATACTTAAGAGCTTCTTTGATGGAGTTCTCATTTGTCTGTAATTCTTTTTCAAACTCATAACTGTGTATTTTTAATTTATTTGAAATCAGTCGCTTGGTAATTCTTTTTACAGTTGCTGATGGGGAGAAATAAAATACTTTTTTGTTATCGGCAAGCAAATGACTAACAATCGATAAAGCGAAAGAGGTTTTCCCCATAGCTGGTCTTGCTCCGATAGTTATAATACTTCCCTTATCAACATTAGGCAGCAATTCATCAATTTCACTAAATCCCGTTGAAAATACATTTTCTTCCGTATTTTTTAAAAATTCTTCCGCATTAATTTTATTCATTTTATACCTCCTGACAATAAAAGTATAAAATGTTAGTATGTCAAATACGGGTATATTTAAAACTTACATAGTGTATTAAAATAAAGTTCGCCCCAGTCGTCATCTTCTGGATGCATTATACCGAGATGTCCACCAGGGTAGTGTTTTATCCAATATTTATGTATATTATCTTCGATAATCAATTTGTTATTTTTATCGTAATACCAATAGATAGGATATTCTAGCTTTCTTATACCGTCTTGCATTTCAATATCACAAAAAGCACCCGTCCAAATTTTTGTGTATGACACTTGTTTCTTTTTTACAACTTCATTTGGATTTGTCTGTTTGAAATAGCCTGTAACATAGCCGCCATACTGTTTATCTATAGAATTTACATCAACATAAAAATTATCGCCTATTTTCTGCCAATTTTCAGAAGCGAATGCAGCTGAGGCAGTTATAAACAATATAAATAACACTATGTTTATTTTCATTCTTTTAATCCCCTAAACAATCTTTTAACTTATCATATTGTTCTTTAAATTTATCGAGGTTATTTTCTTTTAAATAATAAAGGTTTCTAAATTTCCATTTTATAGCTGGAAGTTTTTCGATATTTTCTATCTGAAAATCAGATAAATCAGCTTTAAGTGAAACGAAATCTAATAATAACTGCTTATATGGCTGTATATATTCTTTTACCATTTTAATAAGATTTTGCAGAGTTTCAATATGATTTTCATAAGAAAATTTTTTATCCGTCATTCCTTTAAACTGTTTTTCAAAAATTTCTTTTTGATTTTTAATATTAGGGTTTATGGTTTCATGTAAAGGTTTATCATGGCTTAAAAGCATTACAATAAAGCCTTTTATTAATTCATCATCAAAGCTGTTATTTTCAAAATATTCTTTTATATCAAATAAATCTCTCGGATGCTGTCTATCAAGTGCGGCACAAATCTTCCCGCCGTAAAGTTCAGATTTAGAAACAATCTGTATTTCAGCATAAGAAAATTGATTTTCAACAGCTTCACAAACACTCATAATTTTAGGCTTATTGACATAACCTCTTATTATGTAATTAGGCTCTATTTTAATCGAAGCCTCTTTATTTGAACATATAATTTTCTTTTCGGATTTATTTCCCTGTAATACAGCAGTATATCCGTTTGATTTAAGAGTTTTTGCAATTCTTCCCAGTGCAGAATTAATATTATCAACTGCTTTCTCTCGTTCTTCAAATCCTACATAAGTCAAATCTATATCAACAGAAAGACGGGGAAGATTATTATAGAAAAGATTAATTGCAGTTCCGCCTTTTAGTGCAAAACATTCTTCTTTTGCTGTGTAATTTAATACTTTGACAAGCAGGTTTACCTGATTTAAATACTTTTCATCCATTATATTTCCGTAACATCTCCGATTATAATATTGTACTTTTTATTATGCTTGCCGCCTTTTGTTATTTCTCTTGCACCTTTACCTAAATCTATTTTACTTAAATCAAGCCTTTTAAACCAGTTATGATTAACCGTTTCAGATAAATACAGAAATAATCTATTAACTTTTATTGATGTACATTGTTCTAATAATATCTGAAATTCTTTAGGTTTAACCGTTATTAGAAGTTCAAATATTTGATAGGCTTCATTTAAGGTTATTTTATCAGGTGTTTGATAAAGCATTTCCAATATGGCACGCTCTAAAGATGATACTTTAGTTTTAAAATTACCATGATTTTGCTCCGTCATACTTATATTTTTAGGCAGAAAAGAAGAAATATTTAACTCTATATCCTTACCATACAAGGTATTAAACCATTTAGGAAGTTTCTCGCCTCTAATCCCAAATAACTGCTGTTTTCTTTCAAACGGTATATTGTGCATTATGTTATGATACTCATTTAATGCAGTTATACCTCCAATATGAACGCTTAAATTTAATTGTTCCTGCAAGGCATATATTGCACCGTTTAAATCAGCTTTATCCTCTAATATTGTATATGCTCCTTGAAAAATTCTTTTCAGCCAGCCGTTATGCTCATAACTTTTTTGCAAGTCATGCGAAAACCCTTTTTGTGTTAAATATTTTGATGTTAAAATAGTATTTCTTGGAAAATTCGATAAAAGATATTTTAAATTTGATTTGTTTTCGGTATTCATAATTCCTATTTTAGCACAATTTTAAAATATATTCAATAAAAATAATAGTTGTCAAAATTTATAGTAATTGATATTATTTGTATGTCCAAAATAGACGTATGAATTTTATATAATGAGGTTATGCAAATGGAAGATAAACCGAGATATTCAAGGGCAGCAGATATATTATCTTTAATGATACTTATGCAATCAAGGGTTCAGGGTGTTACATTGAATGATATTATGAAAGAATTTAGTGTTTCCCGCCGAACAGCAGAAAGAATGAGGGATAGTTTAATGCTTGCCGTTCCTCAAATACAGAAAATCGAAAACTTTAAAACGAGGGAAAAATACTGGGGATTTCCTAATAGTTATATGAGAGAGATTATAAGTTTTACACCTGAAGAACTCGCCAATCTTGAAAAATTAAAAGAATACCAAAAAGAACAAGGTTTTGAAGATAAAGAAAAACTTTTAGACCAAACAATCAATAAAATAAGAGCATTATCTAGGAAAAAACTGCCTAAACTTGATAATGCACTTGAAATTTTAATGCAGACGGAAGGTTTTGCCGTTAAACAAATGCCTAAACACAAAATAGATACGGATTTGCTTGAAACAGTACGCAATGCGATGAAAGAAAATAAAAAAATAAAGGCAAAATATAACGGCAAAGATAAAGTGCTTGCACCATACGGTTTAATATACGGCTCTAAGGTGTATTTAATAGGGGTTGAAGAAGATAAGGGAACAGAGCCTTATTGCTACCTTTTGCATAAATTTTCTGAAATTAAACTTATAAACGAAACCTTTGATAAGGGTGATTTTAACCTTGATAAATTTTCAAAAAAAATAGACGTAAAACTTTTGTTTGCAGCCTCGGCAAAAGATGATGTTTTAAATTATTATTTCCATTCAACACAAAAGATGAAACAAAATGAAGATGGAACAGTAACCGTAAAATTTAAAGCATCGGGGGAATATGAAATAATGTGGCACTTATTCAGGTGGGGATGTGATGTTAAAGTCTTAGCTCCGACAAGTTTGAAAAAACAATATATAGAACTTCTCGAAAACACAATGAAACATCAAAAGAAAAAATAAGTTAAAATACTCTGTCCGAAACTGACAGGGTATTTTTTTATAATGTAAAAGTAAGAGTTAAAAAAGGAAATTACAATGAAATATTTTTACATTCATGGATGGGGTGCAACAGGCGAAACAACAGTAAAACGGTTAAAAGAAGTGATTAGTGAAGAAATTACCATTTTGAAATGGGATTGTCAAAAGCCGTTTCAAGAAAATTATGATAAGCTTTTCAAATTCATGAAAGATGAAAAAGCAAAAGGTGATTGTGTATTAATGGGTTCAAGTATGGGTGGATTCTATGCAAATGCTATAGCATCAGAACTTTCTATTCATTGTGCATTATTTAACCCTGTATCAAATCCCAAAGAAGTTTTAAAGAAATTTCAAAAAGATGCCCCTGAGCTTATAACGGATGAACTGATAAACAGTTATTCTGAGGTAAGAAATAGAACGACTCTAAGACTTGTAATTATAGGGAAAAACGATGAAGTTTTAGATAGCAGTAAGTCGATTAACTATTGGAAACATCTGGCACATTTGTTTGAAATAACAGAATACGGGCATGAAATAAAAGACTTTAAACCCTTCAAAAAAGATTTTGAATTTATAAGCAAATATGTGAACTTTGATGACATGTAACGATAATTTTACAAAAAGAAGATATGGAAGAAAACTGATATATTAGAATAATAAAAGCCCTGATACTGCCGTAATGATTGACAAATCTAGTCGGGGGGAAAAAAATGGGGAAGGAAGTAACGGAAATGAGGAAAGTATGGATATAAATGAATTAAAACAAAAAGCAAGTGAAAAATCAAATGACGAATCCTTAAATTGTCCTTGCTATGAACTTATGCAAAAAGTTATAGCTGAATATGAAAAGGAAAAAGATAATTCTGCATCTTGGGGAATTGCAGATTTAAATTTTTTATTTCATATACCAATGATAGAAAATAAAGAAACGAAAAAATCTTGCATAGATAAGTCATATGTTGATAGTAAAAAGAAAAAAGGACAAACTATAGAAAAAGGTCAAAAAGTTGGAGAATATGAGCCAATACACTTAAGCAATAAAGGTATTGTAAAATCATATATAGAAAAGTTATATGATAATAAAGAAATTGGGTTGTTCGCACGAGCGAGTGAAAGTTTAAATCCCACACCAAATTCAAGATTAACACCAGAAGCCTCAAAACAATTTATTTTAATGTGTATTGAAATTTACAAAGAAAATGATACAGATAAAATATATAATATTGTAGATTCTTATATAAAGAACAATCTAACTGCGGAAAGATTTCTAAAAAGTTGTGAAGGTTTGTCACAAATATTACATTGTTTAAGACCCGATATTTTTCCTGTAATTAATGGGGCAAATAAAAAGGAATACCAGAAATGGTTTGGTAAAGATTTAATAAAAACAAGCTGTAATGAACTGAAAGATTACATATTTATATGTAAAAATTTTGATAAAATAAAAAATGAACTTGGAATTAAGAACTATAGAATATTAGATTTAATTGCAAGAGATACAAATCAACAAGAAAAAAATAAAGAGGATGAAGCAGTAAATAAAAAGGATAATGACATGACCGAAGTAAATACACAACCTGCAAAAAACCAAATATTATACGGCCCGCCTGGAACAGGTAAAACTTATAATACAGTTATTGAGGCTATAAGAATTTTAAATAAAGAATTATATAACAAATATAATCAATATAATGAATGGTTAAAATTAACGGAAGAAGAACAAAATAATGAAGAAAATAAAACTGAAAAATGTACATACGAAGATTTAAAAAAAGAATTTGACCGTTTAAAAGCTAAAGAACATCGAATTGAATTTGTAACTTTTCATCAATCTTATTCTTATGAAGAATTTGTTGAAGGAATTAAACCTGATTTACAATCAACTGATTTAAAATATGTAGAATCAAAAGGAATTTTCAAACAAATTTGTGAAAATGCAAAAGCAACACAGACTGATAATTTTGATGAAGCATATAGTAAATTAATTGAAAAAATACAAGAAAATTGTGAAAATAATTCAAAAGAATTTTTAGAATTACAAACTAAAAACAGTAAAAAATTTGGTATATCATTAAACACTAACGGAAATTTGAATTTATATACAGGAGCTAATTTTACGCAGCAGGGTTCTTTGATAAAAGATAAATTGCATAATCAATCTGATTGGAAATATTATGCAAAACCTATTATAGAATATATGGAACAACATTGTGATTATAAAATTACAGACAAAAAAGAACCAAATCAGCCTTATGTTCTCATCATAGACGAAATAAACCGAGGTAACATTTCAAAAATCTTTGGCGAGCTTATTACGTTGATTGAACCTGATAAGAGAATTGGTGCTGAACATGAATTAAAAGTCAAATTGCCTTATTCTCAACAGCCGTTCGGTGTACCATCAAACCTATACATAATAGGTACAATGAATACAGCAGATAGAAGTATTGCTTCAGTCGATATTGCACTTAGAAGACGTTTCAGATTTATAGAAATGATGCCGAAACCAGAATTGTTGAGAAAAGAAAATGAAAAAAAACATGAAATAAAAGAAGGAGAAATAGAGCCTGTAAGTTTATGGGATGTTAAATTATCAAAAGAGGATAAAAAACCAGTATATCAAATTAATTTGCAATTATTACTTCAAACTCTCAATGAACGCATATCTATTTTGGCTGACCCCGACCACCAAATCGGACACAGTTATTTTATGAAACTTTTTGAAGATGAAAATGGCAATAAGCGTGATTATATTCTTGAAGATGATTTAAAAGATGTATTCAAATATGAAATTTTACCGTTATTAAACGAATACTTCTATGGTGATTGGGAAAAAATAATGGCTATACTTATTGAACATAATCAACAGGATAATGATGAAGCTAAAAAAGATAAAATAAAAAAATCATTTATCGAAAAAATACAACAAGAACCTCTTTTTAATATAAATGACTGCGAAACAATCTACAAATTTAAAAATGATAATGAATTAAATATTGAAAATGCTCTTGATACTATTAAAAGCGGTATTATTCCAAAATCCACAAAAGTCGAAGATAAAACACCGACTGATAATAATAAATAAAAAGCAAAGGAAAATACCAAGTGAGAACTCTTGAATATAAAGAAATAAAATATAAAACTTCAAAAGAAAATGAAGAGCAATACTGCCTTAAAGATGATAACTTTAGAGAACGGTTTAAAAACTATTTAATAAAGCAAAATCTTTCGGGTGCTATTGCTTTTCATGACGGTTATATAAAAACAAGCAGTTATGTCGGAGTTATAAAATATAAAAATTTTCAGCTTGATATATTTCCCAAGCTGCTCGGCAAATTTGAGGAAAAAGCAAACACGCAGCAATCAGAAGCAGAAGAAGATAATGAAGAAACATCAAAATTATCTGAAAGTGAATGTAAAAGTCTTTCAGATAACAAAGTTGTTGAACAAATCACAAAAAACTTAATTTACATGCTTTCTTTAACGAAAAAATTAGATGTTAAATATAGTGAACATGCTAATATAAACTGTTGTAAAAATCCATTTTTAGAAGTTCTTATAAGAGATTACGCTCAATCATTATTTGAATGTTTAAAGCGTTTAACACCTCGTAATTATGTTAGAGAAGAAGATAATTTAAACTATTTAAAAGGCAAGTTGAAGTTTACCGAAAATATTCGTTATAACTGTGCTAACAAAGCAAAATTTTATTGCGAATATGATGAATTTTCAGAGAACAATGAGCTTAACCGTTTATTTTTATTTGTTTCAAAATGTTTGTTTAATGTGTCAAAAGATAGCAAGAACAAACAGATTTTATCTTTTATAATGAATTATTTTTGCGGCCTGCCATTGGTTAAAACAGATAGATATAAAGCTGAAAAGATTATTTTGACACGAAATCAAAAACTTTTTGAACATCCGTTTAAATTTGCAAAAATGTTTTTGAATAATATTTCTGTTGATATTTCACAAAACAAAATTGAAAATATAACTCTTTTATGGGATATGAATAAACTTTTTGAAGAGTTTGTTTATGAGGTCTTAAGAAAAGGCTGTACCAAATATACGCCTACAGCACAAAAAAACCAAAAACTGCTTAAAAATCCTGATACAAACAGAAGCAAAGGTAATACTTATGTTGATATATATTTAGAAAAGGAAAACAAAAAAATAATTCTTGATACAAAGTACAAATTAAGTACATTAGATAATTCAGATATATATCAGGTGTGTACATATTGCCTTTTGCATGATACCGATAATTCTATACTTATATATCCAAAAAAAATAAATAATGATAAGGAAGGATTTTTTATCAGGCATGAAAAAGAATATCAATTAGATATGGTTAAAACAAATAAAGAGATTTATATAAACAGAATTTATGTTGATGTAAGTAATGAGAATTTAAAAGATATTGTTAGTTCCGTCAAAAATCAGTTTGAAAATATAATAGATATTGTTGAATGTTTGCACACAATAAGACCAATATTGAAAGAACTGAAAAATGATAGTACAGAAAAAAATAAAATTATTGATGACATAACTAAATCAAAAAATGACGAGGATAGAAAACAAGTATTAAATACAATAAAACATATTTTTGATAATTTATCTGATAAAATAGATAAAGAAAATGCAGACGAAATTAAAAAGTTTTTTAAAGAGAAGGAATAAAAATGATATCTGAGGAATTAGCAGAAGAAATAAAAAATTTTGAAGAAGATAAACAAAATGCAATAAAATCTTATGAACATGACGGGAAATATCTTGTTATAGCAGGACCTGGAACTGGTAAGACTTTTACTATTTCAAAAAGAATAGAAGCTATTTTAAGCGACAATGAAAAAGGTACATCAGCCGAACGAATTTTATGTTTAACCTTTTCTGATGCTGCTGCAAAAGAAATGAGAAAAAAATTAGAAGAAAATAAGATTCCTAATTCCTCTAGTATTAACATTTATACCTTCCATAGTTTCTGTTTTGATTTAATGAAAAACAATCCTGAACTTTTTGATATAGGTAATAAAAAACTTATTACCAATTTTCAAAAACAAGCTATTGTTAAAGAATGTCTTGAACAAATGCCTATAAAATACAATAGAAACGATAGCAGCTTATATGCAAAGATTGATAAAATAGTAGAAACAATCGAGGCATTTAAACATTATAGAATTGAAAAAGAAGATTTTGACAAGAATCTTGCCGATAATCTTGAATGGAAAATAAAAGAAGATGAAGAAATTGAAACGATAAAAGAATTATGGAATATATATCAAAAATATAAAGAGTTATCTTCTAATTTTATCGATTTTGATGATATGATTGATATGGTGCTTAAAAAATTTGATGAAAGTCCCGAATTTTTGGAAAAAACAGCCAAACAATTTGATTTTATTATGGTTGATGAATATCAAGATACGAATAAATCGCAAAATGATATTGTATTTAAGTTGGCAAAATATTGTAAAAATATATTAGTTGTCGGCGACGATGACCAGATTATTTATACATTTCAAGGTGCAAGCCTTGATACAATTGAAGGATTTTTAAAAGAATTTAAAGCTGATAAACCTAAAGTTTTTTGTTTAAAAGAGAACAGGCGTTCAACACAAACAATTTTAGATGTTTCTAAAATCATTGCAGAATTGCAGGATAGATATGTTGATTTTTATGTTGAAAAAATAAACGGCGGTGCGTTAAAAACAGAAAAAAGAGGAACGGATACCAAATGGTTTAAAGAACTAAAAAATAAATATGCTCTTGCGGATGACGATGATGATTATGAAAAAATTCAATTTCCTTTAAGATTATTTTCTAAAAAAGAAGAAAAGAATCTTAAGGACATTCTGCCTAAAGATGCGTCTAAAGAATTAAATGCTGAAAATGATAATTTAAAAAATAAAAATACCCCTGTTATTATAAACAGATATCCTAATGCTGAATATGAGAAAATTCATATAGTAAAACAAATTAAAGATATTATAAATGATGAAACAAAATGCCCTATTGATAAAAAAACTAAAGATAAAAAATTATCAGAAATTGCTGTTTTAGTTAAATCGAATGACGAAGCAGAAGAATATGCCTCATTATTAAAATCAGAAGGTATAAGAGTTCAGCTTGTCAGAGGTAAAAACATTTTTAACGCTAATTCCGTTAAACTTCTTATTTCATATATGCAGTTTTTTAATGATTTATCAGGATATAATTCTGATAAATTGTATCATTTCCTTCTCGCAAAACCTTTTCATATAAGTAATAATGACTACAATATACTTCAAGACAAAAGAATAAAAAGCCAGAAAAATCTTTTAGAACAAATAGAATATGCAATTAAACTGTCTGATAATACAGAACAGATAGGAAAAGATATAGTTATTTTAGAAGAAGAACTAAAACAAGAGGAAAACAAAAATAATAATAAAGAAGAAGAACTAAAAAATAAAAAAGAACAATATGAAAAAGATAAAAAGTATATTTTACAAGATAAGAAAAAACTTCAAAAACTGCTAAATGATTATAAAATTTTAGATAACTATAGACAATGTGAATCAGTCAAAAATTTAATTCATCAAATGGCTTGTGTAACAGGCATTTTACAAAGTTATATAAGTCTAAAAATAAACAGAACCGAAAATATAGATGCTATTAATAAATTTATTGGTTTAGCTGAGGAATATTCATCAACTGTACCTGATGCCGATTTTTACGGATTTGTTGAATATATTGAGGCTTTATTGTCTTCTAATTCAGAAGTTTTTACAGATAAAACAGATAAACCATTAAATGCGGTTCAAATATCTACCTTGCATTCATCAAAAGGCAGGGAATTTGAATATGTATTTATGCCTAATTTAACAAAAAATAAATATGAATCAGCAAATAGTTATAAAGAAATAGTTCCGTTCTCCAAAAAGGAATTTACACCTGTTTCTGAATTTAATGATATGGGAAGTATAGAAGACAAACAAAAGCAGATAAAATTTTTAAACTCGCTGAAATTGTTGTATGTCGGAATGACAAGAGCAAAACATTCGCTTTATCTTTCTTTTGAAGCAGGTGAAGAAAGTTATTTTATAGAAAAATTAGAGCAAAAAGCAGGAAAAGATTTAATTAAAATCAATGAAGAATTTGATGAAAAGATAGATAATATAAAAGAAGATTCAAGCTATGAAACAAAATTAAAAGAGGCTGCTGCAAAACTTAGTACATTTAAAGATTATATTGATAAAGAACATTTATCAGATTTTAACAAAGTTTGCGAAACAATTAATTCTTTAAAAGAAAATTTAGTTTTTACTATTAATCCAGATGAAACACTCAGATATGATTATGATTATGCTGCTGAATTTGTTGAATATATTAAACAAAATTTACAGGAAAAATATTCGGCTACATCACTAAATACATATATAGAATGTCCTAAAAAATATTTGTGTCGTTATATTTTGAATTTAAAACCTTATAAGAAAAAAGGCGATAAAGAAAAAAATTATTCTATGGAAATTGGAAATGCAATACATTTTGCATTAGAGCAAATGGTTAGAGAAGTAAACAAAACAGGTCAATATCCTGATATAGAATTTTTATATGAAAAATTTGATAAAAAAATACAGGAAGAACTTCAAAAAGATTTAGAAGAAGCAGCAAAATTGATTAATATTCAAGAAGAAAAAGATAAACTTAATGCATATTATGAATATCTGCAAAGTCAGATTAAAAACCCTAAAAAAGATACATTTGAGGCTGAAAAAAATATTGAAATGTCAATTTCTGTTGAATATAACGGAAAGTCATTCACAATAGATTTTAGCGGTAAAATTGACCGTTTAGATAAAAATGATGATGGAACTTATAATATCATTGATTATAAAACAGGTAAAGAAAAAACTTCTTCTTCTTTTGCACCTGATCAAAAAAACGAAGAATATTATAATCAGCTGGCAATATACCGATATATATTAGAACAGCAAGATGAATATAAAGGGAAAATAAAGGAAATCAAAATTGTTCAGCCGCAGCTTTTTAAGAAAGAAAATGAAGAAGAAAAAAATTCTAAAAATAACAAACAAAACAAACGAAATCCTAAAGAATTTAGAATTAATGACCTGGAAGGTGAGAATGGATTAATAAATTGCAAAAATGTTTTAAATAAATATGCCGAATGTATATTTAAAATAAAACAATTTGCAGAAAAAAATTCAAATATTGAAACACGAAAAGTTTTTGAATGTAAAGAAAAGTGCAATAAAGATAATTTCACATTTTGTGATTATAAAGCTTTTTGTAAATCAATGGTTATATAAAAACAATGGGCGGTTCTCCGCCCATTAAATATAAAAAATATTTGATTTATTAAAACCCTATTGCATTTTTAAGTTCTTTAGACTGTTTAAGTTTAACTTCATCACGAAGCATTTTTTCAAGTTCCGTTTTGTCGGTTATATTAAGGAAGTCCGCTTTCTTTTTTACTGTTGCGAAATCGCCCGTTGTTAAACCTTTTATGTTAAAATCCGCATTATCAATATTGAAAAAGTGCTTCATAGCTTCATTTACCTGATGATTATTCATAAAATCAAATTTGATTTTAAAAGTGAAACGCCTTAAACTCGCTTCATCAAGTGTATCCAAAAGGTTAGTTGTACAGATAAACGGATATTCGTGTGATTCCATCCATGTAAGCATTTCGTTTACCTGACTTACTTCCCAGCTGTGATTTGCCCCGTTCCTATTCTGTAAAAAGCTGTCTGCTTCATCAAAAATCAGCATTGCTTTCTTTTCTTTCGCTTCATTAAATGCTCTTGCTATATTTTGTTCGGTTTCGCCTACCCACTTTGAAATTAAATCACTTGCTCTTTTTTGTATAACTTCGATACCGAGTTTATTTGCCAAATATCGGCTGTATTCACTTTTTCCTGTTCCTGGTTCACCATACATACAAATTGAAAAATTTAACTTTCCGCACGTTTTTATTTTATCCGTTAAGTTATTAACGTCTAAATCTGCATTAACAAGGTTTGGATTGTACTTTTTAATGTCAAACTCTTTTTTCGTATTTTTTACATTTTTACTTTTATAAACAACTTTCGTTATATTTTCAATATAACCTTCAAAATCATTTTCATTTCCGCCAGTCATTTTAGCTGTCTGAACTGCATTTGAAATGATAGAGGGTGAAATATCATAAGCCTTATTGAGTTCCTGAACTTTTGACTGCTTAACTTTAAATTTATTCTTCTTTAAAATTCTGTTCCAAATATTCAGCCTTATTTCATCAGATAACTTTTCAAACTCTATTGCATAAGTCATTCTGCGAAGGAATGCAGGATCAACGTCATATATATTGTTTGTTGTCCAAATAACAGGAACTGAAGTTTCTTCGAGCAATTTATTCAAATAGCCTTTTGAAGCACTGCCGAACATAGAAAAGCCCCTGTTCATAACATCTTCTGCTTCATCAAAAAGTATGCAGGCACTGCCAGAGCGTGATAAAATATCCTGCTTTGAGTATAAATCAACAAGCCTATATTCTCTATCAGCTTCTTTAAAGTTTTCCTTTTCTGTTTTGACTGCATAAATTGGAATTTTAGCGGTATTAGCAATCAATTTTGCAAATTCGGTTTTTCCAGCACCTACAGTTCCATATAAAAGAATATTTACACCTTTTCTCTTTTGTTCAGCGGCTGCTTTTAATATATTTACTGCTTTTATTCTTTCGTTTTCTATATGTTTATAGTCGTTTAGTTTTAATGTGGATTTTTCACTATTCCCTAAAAGCATACGAATTATTTGATTAGAACTTTTGCAGTCAGGGTTATCAAATATTTTCAATATTTCAGGGTTTATTTCAATAGATGACCCCCTTCTTGTATCGGTTAAGTTCTTTAAATACAAGCTTTCTGTTATTCTTGAACGTCTATTGTATCTGATACCCAAGACTGTTTGAGTGAATTTAGCAAATTTATCATGGTTAATGCAGTCAAACAAAGTTTTAAATACATTATTTATTTCTTGAACTATACAGCAGGTTATAACCCCGTATTCATCATCTTCAAGCTTATAAATGTTTTTTAAGAGAATAAGCTGTTTTTCAAGAGTTGTATTTCTTGCGGGAATTTTATCCTGAAGTTTTTTTATAGTTTCTTTTAATGTCCTTAAAAAATCACGTCTATGAAAAACTGTATCAAGAATTAATTCGCCGTCTTCATCCGTTTTAAATATTTTTTTAGATACATTAAATTCTTCTAAAAAGAAATCTAAAACTTCCCCAAACGAATAACACCTGATATCAATTTCATTTATCAGCTTGTACATGTAATCTAAAAAAAGTCTTTTTTCAAAATTATTCATATTTTTCATCCCTTCTCTATTGCTTATACTCTTATTATAAGAGTTAAGTATGACAGAATGGGACGGGTAAAAATATTTAAAATTTATTTTTTATACCATACTGAAAAATTATCTATTTTATTTTGTAATTCTTGATAATTACCGTCAAAAGTTATACTTCGGTCATCTATATATAAAGATGCAGGTTCTTTTACGTTGGTTACATCAGTTATAAAATTATCAAGTTTGTTGTTTATAAGCCATTTTACAGCTAATAATCTATTGCGTGTAGTAAACAACTTAACTTCATAAGTTTTACTTAAATTTTCTACAAATTGAAATGCTCCTTCTTTTATATCAGGAATAATATCTTTATCAAAATTCCCTGTATATGTATTAAGTACTCCGTCTAAATCAATCAATATTATTTTTTTGTGCATAACGCTCCTTTTTTGATGTTTTTAGAAACACTTGTAAATACAATAACATTTAATATTAATTTATGCAAGATGATGAAGATAAAGAGATGTCTTGGACAAATATTTAAAGATTTGAGAAAAGAAAAAAATTTTAAATCTTTAAATATTTTTGCACTTGAAAATGGTATAAATAGGGCAAATTTGAGCAAAATAGAGAATGGTGAAGTTGGTTGTTCTATAATTACTGCATGGCGTATATCCGAAGCACTTGGGTTGAAGTTATCAGATGTAATAAAAATTCTTGAAAATGAATTGGGCGATGATTTTAAATTAATAGAAGAGTAACAATAAAATTAATATATGACAAATAGCACGATTGATATTTTTAGATTTAATCTAAAATTTTACAGAAATAAATTAGGTATTACACAAGATAAATTGAGTGAAATGTCTGGAATTAGTGCTGATTATTTATCAGAAATTGAAAGAGAAAAAAAGACTCCAAGTTTTAAAAGAATGGAATTAATAGCACAAGCTCTAAAGATTGAAGTTTATAAATTATTTATACCTATTAATGACAATGGGAAAGATTAATGAATTTTGCTATAGTTTCAATAGCGGCACTGACGTGTGTAACATGTTCTATTCGAGTGCATAAACAGACAGATTAATCATGCTAAAAACTCACCAATCTGCCTGCCTAATAAAAAAGGTCATTATGCGGAGCAAAGAACACCTGCGTTTTATTCTTTAATCTTCTGTATCCGTTTGAATGAAGAATCCCGCTCAAACGGCGTACGTAAGTCGTAATCTTTTTTATATATCTCTGTTTGCCTTGAAACGGCATTATTCCATTTTGGATTATTTTCATCCATTCTAACACTTGAAAAAGCGCGAGTGAGCAGAGGGCGTTGCCTGTTTGGCTTGTGATGAACAAGACAATACAGGCAAAAGACCCGTTTATTGCGAACAAGCAAGACAGCATCTTATTGTATTGTCTGCATTCTATACCCCTCATTTCTCATTATATAATATATAGGTTCTGAATGATAGATATATAGTTATATAAAGAATTTATACTATATGTGTATATCATGATAAAATAGTTACATGTTTAATCAGACTGAAAGCAATACGGCAGAATATAAAAGAGAATATTCCGATACAATTATGAAAGATGTTATCGGTTTTTTGAATTATTCTATGGGCGGTCATATATACGTTGGAGTTGATAATGGCGGCAGTATTTGTGGAATTGAAAATGCCGATGAATTGCAGCTAAAGATTATAAATAAGATACGAGATAGTATTCAGCCGTCTGTCTTAGGTCTGTTTGATGTTTTAACCGAACAAAAAGAAGGTAAAACAATACTGCACATTATTATTTCAAGCGGAAACGAAAAGCCGTATTATATGCAATCTAACGGAATGACACCTAAAGGATGTTTTATCCGTATAGGTTCATCCGTTCAGCAAATGAGTGAAAATCAAATTGCTGAATTATATTCAAAAAGGACAAGAAATACACTCAAAAATATAGTTTCGCATCATCAGGATTTAACTTTTGAGCAGCTGAAAATATATTATCAGGAAAAGGGATTAACTTTAAACGATAATTTTGCTAAAAACCTTGATTTATTAACTTCTGACGGTAAGTATAATTATATTGCATATCTTTTAGCTGATAAGAATGGCACATCAATCAAAGTTGCAAAATATTGGGGAACAGATAAGTTAAAATTAAGAGAATACAAAGAATACGGCTATTGTTCGCTTATAAAAGCAGCAAAAGCAGTATTGGAAAAACTCGATGTTGAAAATGCTGTAAGTACTAATGTAACATATACAGGCAGAGAAGAAATCCCGTTATGGAATACAGAAGCCGTAAAAGAAGCTGTAATTAACTTTATTGTTCATAACGACTATACAAGAGAAGTACCGCCATTGTTTGAAATATATTCTGACAGGCTTGAAATAACTTCATACGGCGGTTTAGTTGAAGGATTGAGCAGAGAAGAATTTTTCTCAGGTGTTTCTATGCCAAGAAATCGTGAGCTTATGAGGATTTTTAAAGATTTAGAATTAGTTGAACATATAGGTTCAGGCATGGGGAAAATTCTAACTATATATAACAAAGGGAATTTTATCTTTATGGAACACTTTTTAAGATTTAGCATTCCTTTTAATAAAGGTTTCTCCGAACTTTCTCCCTACCAAGAGGAGAAAAGTAGGGAGAAAAGTAGGGAGAAAATTTTAAAATTAATTTCCAATAACCCTAAAATAACAATGAAAGAAATATCCGAGAAAACCAATATTTCAGTCAAAGGAATTGAAAAGCAAATAAGTAATTTAAAAAAAGAAAATAAATTGAAAAGAATAGGTGCTGATAAAGGCGGCTATTGGGAGATAATACAAAAGTAAAATGGAGTTTAGATAATGTGTGATGATGCTTCTGTTGATGATTTTTCAGTATCAAATGTAGAAATCTTATTTGATGAGCCGATAAAAAAGCAGGATACAATATATTTACTTTCAGAATTTATATTAGAGTTTTTAGAATATATAGATGATGAACATTTAAAAACTTTTTTAAGCTTTTTTTCTTCAAAAAAGGAAATGAAGAAAAATAAGATTACAAGTCATTATAAATATAAAGCTCAGTTATTATATATTTTAATGCAACGTAAAAATATAAAACTTGTACTCTGCCACTTACAAGGAATATTTGAATGTTATAATTCATATAAAAGTAAAATATTTACTGATAAAAAATTTTTAAATGAGATAAATGATTTAATTAAGAAACATTATAATATATCTTTAAATAAAATTGATATTCTTACGGATAAAGATCTTACAAAATTATTTGGAATGATAATTGATTGCTATAAAGATAACAAATATTATTATTCATTTTCGGATGATCTGCTTATTAAAATGGAAATCAGAGAAGAACATACTAATAAAAAAAGAGAATACAAACTATTCTCTACATTATATGATTTAGAAGAAAAGTATGGACAAACACTTATTATACAACGAGAAAAATATATTAATGATAAACTGGATATAATTTTACCTAAGAACTTTAATTATAATAAAGATGAAAGTTACAAAGATGATAGTAAGTTTATCCATAATCTTATAAAAACATTTGATTGTATAGGTTTTCAAAAAATAAAACGTACACACGATAAATTTATGAGAGTAATTAATAATTCTATTGAAAATTATTGTCTTTGGTGTTCTCCAAATCCAACTAAATTAGGTTCAAGAAAACTATGCAATAATTGTAAAAATCTCGATGAAGAAATAAACTATTTTAAAAATGAAATTTTAAACTGCAATAATTATAATAGAATAAATCAATATTTGCTTAAAGTAGCTGAAGAAATTGATTTTAATGAATTGGTTTTAAAAACTAAAATTAATAAACCAATCATGCTTAAGAATATGAGAGAAAAAAGAAAAAAAAGTTTAGAAAAAATTTTTAATAAAGCTGATGAAGAAGTAAAACAAGAGATTGAAAATTTATCAAATAAGCAAATGCCTACAAATCAGCTGAGATATTATTGTAATTTAGCTAATATAATACAAAATATTAAATTGTATATTAATAAATCTTTTTCCAATTAAGGTATTAAATTTTATATAAAAAATTACATAATAAAAGGATATTTTCAAAAATTTTATAAGCAAAATGTAAAGATTTATTGCAGAGTATTTTTATATTGTCTGAAATATTGCAGGGGCTGAATTTATAGCGATTTAAACTTACTGAAAATATTGAGAATTTTTAGAACATTAATATCAAAAGTCAATATTCACTAGGCAAATTAACGAATTATTTTTTTCTAAAATTTAGTTTTTTTAAATTTTTAGTGCCTGCTGCCTTTAGTATTTTAATCTTAATTATTCTATGTTTTAAAATGCAATGAGTAATTTAGAACTTATGCAAATTACATATCTATAAGCATACAAAGGCGGAGATAAATGCAGACGGAAAACATTAACGAAAAGAATCAAAAGAATAGCCCGAACTACAAAAACTTTAAAAAATATCCGATAGCGGATAGGACTGAAGGATTTACACAGTTGGACAACAGAGTCATCAGAGGTGAAATTGGAAATTTGTCTTCTGATGCAAAGACTGCACTAATGGTATTCCTATCATTGCCAGATAACTGAACAGTCCATATACCTTGGTTCAACAATGCGTGTAATCTGACAAAAGGCAGGTCGCAAAAAGCAAGAGAAGAACTGGAATCTAAAGGATTTTTAGAAACGGAAAAAATTTTTGTGAATGGTCGAAAAGGGTTCAAATATACAGTTTATGAACTACCCCAAAATATGATGTTCAAAAAACAAGAGCTGGAAAATAAACCCAAGAAAATAGGCGATAGAAAACAGGAGATAGAAACAATGCCTAATATAAATAAAGAAAACAAAAAAATAGATATAAATAAAGATTATAAAGAAGGTGGTACAAATACTTGCATAACTGAAGGTTATGCAAAAGGTCAAACCAATTCTTTAATTTCTAAAGAAAGAAGTATAGATTCTGAGTGTAATAATTCTATAGCTGAAGAATCCAATATAAATGCATGTTCTAACAGTTCAAAGAATATAGCTGAAATTTCCAATATTGATATTACTTCAGTAGATTATCTACATTCAAAGCTGGATGCAGCAGAAAAACGTTTAGATGATATTGATAAAAGAAAAACCAATCGTGAGAGAAACGAGAAAGCTGTTATTAACTATATTAATTCTTCTTTAGATATTCCAGACAAAATTAAAGGTGAATTAAAAAACCACATTAAAATGCGTTCTGAAAAAGGTATAAGAACGACTATTACGATGTTTCAGCAATTATATTCTGATTTAAAAGAAGAATGTAAGACGATTGATGAGCAGATAAAACGTATTCAATATGCTATATCCTGCGGTTATCCCACCTTTAGAAAAAAATCTTGTAAAAAGGTTGATAAATCTCGTAAAAAGTCGATATTTGTTAAACCTCAGGAAGATTTTAGTGACGATGGTGAATTTATTAGTTTAAACAATTTATTTAGAAAGGAACAATAAAAATGAGTAATTATTTTGTAAAAGAATGCCCAAAGTTCATAGCAGGGATATGTGATGGAATCAAACGCCCAGATGGCAGTTATTCTTCAAAATATCCTGAATGCAAAGACGCATGTGTACCTTTTAAACAATTTAATGGAATGGCTTCATTTTCAGGTACAAATTTTAAGCCCGAGACATTATATGATATTCAGTCAAATGAAAATTGTGTCAGAAAAGACAATGGAAACTTTGAAAGATATTATACGATAAAATCAGATATTGCTAATTGGGTTCTGGATGGAAACAATCTGCTTATTACTACACCATACGTAGAAAATGAAATATCAGTACTTGCGTTGAGACTAATGTATGGTTATTTTTGGAATATGGTAGAATATTTTGTTCCTGAATATGGAAGAGGGAAATACATTAATCTGCCTGAATTTACCTTTGATATTGAAACGTATAGTACAAGAAATTCAGACGCATTTAAGTTAAAAGTAGATGAATTAAAAATAGTTGATTTGGTTGTTTGGGATGATATAACTTTAATACCGCTTAAAGATGCATCAAGAGATTTAATAACTACTATAGTTAATCTTCGATTCAGAGAAGGGAAGGCAAATATTTTTGCAGGTTTAGAGATAGAAAATCCCCAAGATGCATTTGGAGAAATATTATTCCAAAAGCTTAAACACTGTGAACATATTCAAATAACACAACCTTTCATACTTAAAAAAAACAATTAACAAAAACTATTCGGACAGGAGTTTGCAGATAACTTTTTTATCTGCTGCTCTGTCTGCAATAACTGCAATATAAGGATTTATAGGTATTAATAATGAAATTCAATAAAAATGTAATAGAATTTATGATAAACAATAAGATTGAGGCATTAGGGAAAAAGTATGGCAGTGAAGCAAAAGCATCTGTCATAGAAATTTTGAGTTTAGAAAAAAATCTAAGACCTGATAATAAGGAAAACAGGCTTATTCCACTGCCGCAATGGAATAAATATTATGATTATCCGACCGTTGCAGGTATGAGAATGAAAGTTTTTAATCGGAATAGTAATGGGTTTAATGAATATGGAGTTGTTCATAAAGAAGGTAAAAGAGTATTCATTGATGAACAAGCTTATTTAAGGTGGCAAAACAGAAATAAAGTTTCATAGTAATAACATCTCATACACTCCTAATGATGAGGCTGTCCAAAAAGGGGCAGCCGTTTTTTATATTAAATAAGTTTAAATATCGGTTAAAACAATCAAAATAAATACAAAACAATCAGAAGAACAAGTAAAGCAATTTTTTCTTAAGTGTACCCTATTTTGTACCCTAAAAGAAATTTTAAGAAAATTTAATAATTGTCGTTTAGCTGAAACCCAATAAATAAGCAAAAAAAATGTTTGCCTTACGTAGCAAACATCAAATAAACACGAGGATATTAAGAGAGAGTAAAAAATGTTTTCTAATCATTATGCCTAAAATGGCTGATTATAGTTGTTATTAGTTTGTATCCCTTAACATAGCCTCAGTTTTTTTGAAATCTAAAGCTTAAAAACTCCTTTCGTTTTACCAATTTTACTTCTTACATTTATATAAAGTTTTTTCAAGTCTGCAAATTGCCTTTTTTCTTTCAAAATGCTTAATAAAAATTTACAATATATCACAATATATCGCAAAGATAGCTACTATTGACAAAACAAAAAAACAAAATTTTATTCTGCTATTGGACATTTTTTTTAGCACATGTCATAATCTTGGTGATGTCTCTTTTACTAATTTTTCTTCCTTAAAGTATATTAAGGAAGTTTTTTTATCATAAGAATAAAAAACACTTTTTATGTGTAAAAAAACTAAATTCCAAGTAAATTTTTAGCAAAAGATTCGGAATCCTTGTTTATTTCACCTGCTGCAAGTAATGCAATAGCTTTAATCCTGTTTTCGTTTTCAAGTATATATACATTAACTCTGGTTGTATCTTCTTGGAATTTTTTTACATAAAAATGTTTATTAGCTTTTGCTGCTATTATAGGCTGATGAGTTATTAATATTATTTGATGTGTATTGGATAAATTTATAATTGCATCAGCAACAGCTTGAGATGCCTTTCCTGATATACCTGTGTCAATTTCGTCAAAAATTACTGTATTTGTATTATCTGCTTTTGCAAAAACTGTTTTTAATGCAAGCATTACTCGTGATATTTCTCCTCCTGATGCTGTTTTTGATATTGGTCTTGGTTCATCCGACGCATTTATTGATATTAGAAATTCAACCCGATCTATTCCTGTTTCATTCATATTACACGGTGTAACAGCTACTTCAAATTTTGCTTTTGGCAGTTCCAATTTTTCAAGTTCAGCTGTGACTGCCGGTGATAAAACTTTTGCAAGATCTTTTCTCGAAGAAGATATAGTTAATGAAAGTGTTTCCAATTCTGTTTTTAACTCTTTTATTTCACTCTCAAGTCTTAAAACTTCATCTTGAGAGCATTCAATTTTATTTAGCTCATCTGATAATTTTTCATGAGTATTAATAACAGCTTCAAGACTTCCGCCATATTTACGTTTCATTTTATCAAGAAGACTGAGTCTTTCACCAATATAATCCATTCGTTCATTGTCACTATCTTTTGAGTCAGAATAATCACGAAGTTGATATGCAAGTTCTTTTAATGTTTCATAGGCATTTATAAAATCTTCTTCAATAACTGCAACACTCTCATCCATTGCAGTTAATTTAGAAATATTAGCTTTTACATTACTTAGTGAATTTAATATATTTTCTTCTTCACCGTATAATGCACTGTATGAAGAATAAGAAAGCTCTTTTAGTTTTTCTGCATTAGAAAGAATATCCAGCTCTTTTTCAAGATTTTCATATTCTTCTATATCTTCAATAGCTGCATTTTCAATTTCCTGAACTTGAAATTTTATTAATTCCTCCTGCTGTTGAATCGTTTTAACAATATTTAAAGCTTCTTCAAGTTCTCCTTCCAAAGACCTGAGCTTTAAAAAATTTTCTTTATATAATTTTACATTATCTCTATGCTGTTTAGTCGCAAAATTATCAAGTAAAATTATATGATTTTTAGACTGAACATAGTTATAACTTTGATGTTGGGTATGTATATCAAGAATTAATTCTCTTATTTCACGAATGAAATCAGCACTGACTTGAATGCCGTTTATTCTGAAACGGCTTAGAGAATGTTGAATTTCTCTTGAAACAATTATTTCATTTTCTTCCGCATCAATTCCGTTTTCGGTTAAAATATCAATATTAAAAGTATTATCTAATTTTATTTCAAGCTCAATATAAGCTTTATCACACCCTGATTTAATTACATCTTTATTTACTTTTGCCCCGAGCGCAGTATCAATCGCACCAATTATAATACTTTTACCTGCACCTGTTTCTCCAGTAAAAACATTAAAGCCCTTATCAAATTCAAGAGTTATTTCATCAATTAGAATATAATTTTTAACCTTGACTGATTTAATCATCTTAACCTTGCCACGAAAGTCCCCAATGTAATTTTTCTTTTAAAACAGAATAAAATGAATTTTTTGGAAGATTTAAAAGCAGTAGTTTTGCACTATACTTACTTTTTACAACATCTACAGCTTGATTGGGTTCTAAATCAAATGTATTTTGCCCGTCAGCAGATATTTTCATCAAAGGTTTATTCTGACTTGATGTAATATTTATAATTTCGGTTGAAGGAATAACAATAGGTCTTGCACTCATAGTATGCGGACAAATCGGCACTATAACCATTGCATCAAGAGTAGGAAATAAAACAGGTCCGCCGGCTGAAAGATTATATGCAGTTGATCCGGTAGGTGTAGAAATAATAATACCGTCCGCAAGATAATCACATACCGTATTATCATTTATATGTACATACATTCTTGATGTCCGTGAAAAACCGTCACCTTTAACAACAATATCATTCAAGGCAAATATTTGATTGTTTAATGCTCCAAGCATCATTCTTTCTTCAATTCTGAATTGTCCCTGCAAAATATATTCAACTGCTTCTCTGATTTGGGCAGCTTTTGATTGTGATAAAAATCCCAATCTGCCTAAATTAATACCAAATATAGGTACATCATATGGAGCAAAAAATCTTGCTGACTTCAATATTGTTCCGTCACCTCCAAGAACAATAGCAAAAGTTATATCAGTACGAAATTCTTCTGTTGTTAATACTTTAGCATTTACATCTTTTAAATTTAAAATATTTGCAGTTTCAATAGCAGAATTATATGCTTTGGTGTCTTCCTTGTTATAGAATATCCCGACATTAGCTACATCAATTTTTACACCGTTTTTTGTTTCAATTGTTTTTATCATATTATCTCCTGCACTATTGTTTATATGCCATTAAAAGTCCGTCAGGTAAATCAAGCACCTGTACCTGGTATTCGTTGTTATTTGTTATTGCATTTATAAACGGTTCAACTTTTTTCGCGTGTGAAATTACATTATCGGCAAGTATAATTCCGCCTTTTTTCACCAGCGGGTGAAATGCTTGAAATAAACTTAAATATTCATTTTTATTTGCATCCATAAAAACCATATCATAAAATTCATTTTGAAGTTCATTATTTATTACATCAATAGCCTGACCTATTTTAAAAGAAACATAATCCGTTAATCCGCAATTCGCAATATATTCACGCGCAAGACACTGCCTTTTTTCCCAAAATTCCACGGTTGTAAGATGACCATTTGTATATTGAAGCGCATCAGCAATCCACAAAGCAGAATATCCGTTAGAAGTACCAAGTTCTAATACATTTTGGATTTTTGCACATTTTATTAACATGCTGATAAAATTTCCTGTTTGGTGAGATATATTCCAAAACTCATCAGCTGTTATTTCTAATTTCCCCAATATTTCAGATGTGCTACTGTTCATTATTTCTTTCCAAAATTGTTATTGAATTAACATAATCACTGATTGGTATTGTTTGTAATGGTTTAGCTTGCTCCATATCATAAACAACGTATTTAAAATCCGCCATATTCGTAATAACAGCAATATTAGAATCTAAAACAGGAGTAAACGAACGTGCAAAACCTTCTGTCGGTAATTTAGAATTTGTAACAGCACCGTTAGGAATATCATATTTATAAACGGTATTATCGCCGGCACATAAAACAAATACATCATTTCCGTATTTATACATATCTACGGGTTTCATTCCTGTTTTAATATCTTTTATACTTGTTGCATAAGCTTTCAAACCTGTTAAATCATCCTTTTCCGGTACACTCAAACCTGTAAATATATCGGAGGTTACATTTTCGCTTTCTGCTTGTTTCATTTCAATCTGCTTAATTTTATCCTGCTTTTTATCTTTTCGTGTTTTTGCAGATTTATTATCCATTAACAAATCAAATGTAACAACTCTTAATTTAGGCTCTGTACGCGCAATCAAATATATTGTATCATTTTCCAATATTATTTTTGATGTATTAGGATAATTGGTTATTAATTTATTTAAATAATCATTATCAAGTTCCAATACAAATATATTGGAGGTAGAAATATCTAAATAAGCAATTTTATTACCGTCAGGAGAAACTGAAAGTTTTTTGGGGGCACCTGCAAGCTGTATTTTTTCAATAACTCTTAATGATTTTAAATCCAGTACAATAAGGGACTCATCATCTATGCTTGATATATAAGCTTTCCCCCGTTTGTCATCAACTGCAATTTCTTCGGGATTAGCCGTTAAATCAATACGTTTTGCAACAAACTCTCCTGCAACATCTATTACATCAATATTTTTAGAACCTTTAGTTGCTGCAAGCAGATATTTGCCGTTTAATGCCGGTTTAACATCTCTCATTACTCCTGAAGTTTTCAATGAATACAAGGGCTCCGATACAGTTGAAGAAAATACTTTTAAATATTCATTCTGATAATTATTAACAAAGAACAATTTATTTTTAAGTTTCTCAGGAACACTGTATTTTTTAGTTTCTGCAAGTCTTTTTCCTGTTGGTAAAGGAGCTTTTTTCCCTGTTACAAACGCACCTGATTTTGCACTGCCTGATAAAGGAATATATACGTCACCTAAAATGCCCGCTAATTTTTCAGGCATGATAAAACCATGCGGAACGAGTAAATCTTGAGGTATTTCTCCTGTTTTTATTTCGATAGGATATTCTTCTAAATTTCTTACGGTTAAAGTATTTTCATCAGTTCGTATTATTCTGAGCAAACCAAAATTATTATTAAAAACAATAATATCCGGAAATGATGACATTGTTTGTTTTATAGGATATGTTTTTGTTATTTTAACTTCATCGACTTTTTCGGGGTAAGCGGGGAAAACGGGCAGATACATAACGTCATTGCCGTAAACAATAATGCCGTCGTGTCTTATAGAAGGTACTCTGGTTTGATTTATCAGATAATTTTTAATATCCTGCGGCAGTTGTGTAGCATGTCCTTGTGGCATAAGTATTAACATCAATAATAAAGAAAAAAATATTGCTTTTATTTTCATAAATTTCCCGTATTTTAATTATGGAGTACATTTTTCATTTTATCAATGAATTTATTGGAAGGCTTTTTATTACAATTAAGTTCATAAAGTTTTTTATATAATTGTTTTTCTTCCGGATTCAAATTTTGAGGTGTTTTTATTTTAACAACGAAATTATGATTTCCGCGTTTGCTTGAATTTCCCAAATAAGGTACACCCAAGCCTTTCAACTGTAATATTTTATCTTGTTCTATACCTTGAGGAATAACAAGTTCTTTTTCTCCTTCCAGTGTATTAACAATTATAGTATCGCCCAATGCAGCCTGAGGAAAAGAAATTTCCGCAGCAGAATATATCTCAACACCATCGCGTTTAAATTCCTCGTGTTCTGCAACATAAATAACTACAATTAAATCGCCGGGTCTGCCACCGTTTTTACCGCAATTACCTTCTTGAGAAAGACCTATTCTTGAACCGTTATCGACACCGGCTGGAATATTAATTTTTAAAGTTCTTTCAACTTCCAATCTTCCGTCGCCGCCGCATTTTTTGCAGGGGTTTTTGTTTATTTTACCTGTTCCATCACATTTCGGGCAGGTTGTAATTTGTCTAAAACTTCCTAACGGTGTATTGGTAACCTGCTGTACTCTGCCCGAACCTCCGCATGTAGGACAAGTTTCAGGTGTACTTCCTTTTTCTGCACCTGTTCCGTTACAAGCATCACACGTTTCAAGATGAGAAATTTTTACTTCTTTTTTAACACCAAAAACAGCTTCTTTAAATTCAATTTGCAAATTTAATCTTAAATCAGCACCATTCTGCGGGGCATTAGGATTAGAGGAACTTCTTGAAGAAAAACCGAAACCACCGCCAAAGAAATTTTCAAAAATATCGTTAAGGTCGCCGAAACCACCATCAAAAGGTCCTGATGTACTAAATCCGGCATCTTTTAGACCGTCTTCGCCGTAACGGTCATAAGCTGCACGTTTATTATCATCCATTAAGGTTTCATAAGCACGTCCCAATTCTTTAAATTTTTCTTCCGCATAAGGAGCCTTATTAACATCAGGATGATACTGTCTTGCTTTTTTCCTGAAAGCTGACTTTATTTCCTCTTTACTTGCATTTTTATCTATCCCTAATATTTCGTAATAATCACTCATTCTCTCTGTTCTTTCTCTGATTTTAGTATTTTATGCTTTTACCGCCACCGAAACCATTGCGGGTCTTAAAACTTTATCGCCAATCTTATAACCTTTTTGCATTTCGTTTATAATTGTTTCTTCCGGATATTCATCTGTAGGAGTCTGCATAACAGCTTCATGTAAATTCGGGTCGAATTTTTCACCCACGCATTTAATCTGTTCAAGACCTAATTTTGACAATGAATCAGTTAATTGTTTATTTAAAATATGAAATGTTTCTTTCATTTTATCGATATTGTCGATTTTTTCTACCATATCAATTGCTCTGTCGAAGTTATCTGCAACTTCAATAACTTTTTTCATACATTCCTGTGCACCAAAAGTAATAAGTGCTTCTCTTTCCTGAGCCTGACGTTTTCTGAAATTATCAAAATCGGCAGCAAGTCTTATATATTGATTATTTAAAGCATCATATTTTTCTTGGAGCTGCTCATTTTCTTTATTTTCGGAATTTTCAGGTTGTTGTTCGGTTTCATTAATGTTCTCTTTTTTATCCGTATTTTCTTCCTGAATCTGTTCTTCTTGTATTTCTTGATTTTGTGTTTCTTCTGTCATATTTTTTGTTTCATCTCCTTTTTCAATATCCTTATTATTAAAAGGATTCTTATTATATTTGTTATCAAAAATGCTTTTCATAATTTTTAAAATTCTCCTTCTATAATTATAGAATATCAATATTGTTACTCAATAGTTATTAATTTTTTCTTAACTTTTGATAATTCGGAAAAAGGATTTGTTGTTATGTTTTATAGACGGGAAGTTTTATTTTCTGTTCCGAAATATAATCATGATTTTTTACATTCTCATAAGCTGTAATACTAATAGTGAATTAAAGGTTTAATAATGACACTTTTATGCCGAAAATATTTTTTTATTTTCGGCTGCTTATTGCAAATTTGTTCTGGACTCCTTCTATATTTTTCTGAATTTATCAAAAAGCTCTTTCGGTAATTTTACGTCTTGAAATGATACCTGGTATCTTTTTAAATCACCTATATTGGCATTTTCTTCAACAAGATTTCGCGATTGCATTTTTATTTCATTCATTGTTTTTTGAAATTTAGATTCACCTTTTCCTGAAACAATGTGCAAAATAATATCATCAATATCGTTATAATTTGTTGAATACTGAGCATTTAAACTTGATATTGTCGCACTTAAAGGAAGCGAATAAAGCCACCTGACAGAATTAATATCACGCTGAGAAAGATTTACTGAACCATATTGATGCGGTGTGTACATAATATCTCCGGTATCGGGAGAATGACCTAATCCTAAGGCATGTCCGATTTCATGCAATATAGTATGAAACACTTCATTTTCATCCATATATTTATGATGAATAATACCGTCTGAAATTCCGATAGAAACTTCTGCACTGTATAATCTTGCATCTTTATCAAAACTGAATTTGCAGTCCCCGAGTGATTTACGATCTACCCTGCGCCATTCTACATTCATTTGCGAGTCTGTAAGTGAATTTACGGGAATAAAACTCACTTTGCCGTCTGATACAGATTCCCATGTCTTTAAAGCGTTAATAACCATATTATTATACAAATATCTGTCTGCTCCGCTTAATGAATACCATTTACAAGGAGCTATATAAACAGGTAAAGGGAAAAATTGTTCGGGCCACCTTATTAATGCGTTATTTTTTAAATTAGCATTTAAATATGTTATTTTATCCATTAATTGCTTACCCTTTTCTGCTCTGTTTTGATAAAATTACACATTTCTTCAAGTCTTGTATCTTCCATTGCTTTTATAAGTTCCTGTGCATTTTTAAATTTTCCTATTGCAAATCCCGTTTCGGCAAGTAAAACGCAATCGTTGCAAAGTCTGTATTTACCGTATTGGATTGAACCTGCAAAAGGCATAGTTTTAGCACAGCAGGAACACTCAAAAGTTTCTTCTGCCAGTGCCGGATTCTCTTCTATATCATCAAGCCTCATTTGTTCAACTACAGCCTGCATATTTTCTGTTATTTTTATTTGTTCTTCTTTATTCATAACTTAATTAATCTCATAAATATAAAATCTATAATTTTCACCTGTTATCAATTTTAAATGATAAGCTGATTGTATAAATTTAATTATATTGCCGCCCCAGCTATTTGTAAATGATGTTTGGTTATACCAAGGGTATATTACATTTGATACCGCTATATATTTATAATTCCCGTTTTTTATACGATTTATTACATACTCAGTACCAAATATTTCTACATTTGGAGGAATTAAATAAAATAAATAATTGTCTGTTTTTGTATCTGTTAAATAATTTAAAAAAACTCCCTCCGGCAATACTAATATTTTATCTGATTTATCCATTTTTGATATAAAGTCAAGCATATCTGTTACAGGTTCTTTAAATTGAGGATTTGTTTTAATTACCCCTTTTACGGTTTCTATTTCCGTAAAATTTTTGTTCCTAAATACAAAAGAACTATAAGACAATATTAATATTATAAGAATTATGGTCAAAAATTTACATGAAACTTTTTTACAATATAAAAATGCAATTAAATTTATAAACAAAAAAGGGAAAAAATATGTTCCGTATATTTCAAAGGAAATACCTCCAAGAACTTTATATGATAATAAAACGGCAGATATATGCAGAATTAAATATTTTAAATCACTTTTATTTACAAACGTAAGAATTATTATGCTCCAAATTACAATAGAATAAAAAAAACTTACAAATTGAGGATGAAAAAATGAATATATTAAGCGTAGTACAGAATTAAATGATAAAGTCAACCCCGAAAACCAGTAAAAAAATTTTACGGAACTGCTTTTACTTAACAGCAGGGCATAATTATATGCTTGAATAAAATCGTTTAACGAAACTTTTTGAATAAGTAAAATAATAAAAGATATCAACGGAAAGAATAAGATAAATAAAACTGTTTTAAAAAAAGTATAAATATTTTGTTTTTTATAAAATAAAACAATTGCTATTATAAAACCGAAAAATATGTATTCATATTTGCACGATAGTGATAATCCGTATAAAACAGATGAGTAATACAAATATCTATTTTTATCTGTATCATTGTATTTAATAAGAAAATAAATTGCCCACATTACAGCGGCAAGTGCATATAGAATTGAGTATGAATAAGGAGTTAGCCAATTTGATATTGAAGGATAAAATGTACAGGAAAAAATAATGAAAATTGACGTTAATAACGCAATCAAAGGTGTTGTATATATTTTGGCAATTTTATACACGGCAGATAGAATACAAAACGATAAAATAAGGCCTATTGTCTGAAAAGTATTTATGAAATTACCGAAAATTTTTACCGTAATTGCATTTATAAAATATCCGAAAGGCGGATAAATATTAAAAATATCTTTATATAACACCTTGCCTTCTGCCATTTCTGACGGAATAAAAAATTCTCTGCCTATATCGGAAAGAGGAAAATAAAAGTTATTTCTAAACAGTAAAAAACCAATTACTAAAAAAATTGTAATTATGCCTATATTTATAATATCTTTATTTTTTTCCATAAATTTAATATAACATATTGCGTATTTTTATACTAAAATTTTATATATGAAATTTCAAAGACAATCAAATATAAATACAAAAAGAGATGCCTGGGTTGAGATAAATCTTGATGCTGTTGAAAAGAACATTATTGAATTAAAAACTTTTGTTAAGCCTGAAATAAAAATTCTGGCTGTAGTAAAAGCTGATGCATACGGGCATGGAAGTTCTATGATTACTCCGACCCTTATTTCTTCGGGGGTTGATTATCTCGGCGTAGCTTCAATTGATGAAGGAATGGAGTTAAGAGAAAATCAATTTACTTTGCCCATTCTTGTTCTTGGTGCTGCTCCTGTTTGGGCATTTGACTATGCTGCTCAAAATAATATTTCTGTTTCTGTTTTTTTGGATAATCATATTGAAGCAGCTGAACTTACTTATAAAAAAACAGGTATAAAAACTAAAGCGCATATAAAACTGGATACAGGCATGAATAGAATTGGTGTAGAAAAAGATAATGCAGTCGGTTTTATAAAAAAAGTTCAAAATAATGAAGCTATTGAGCTTCAAGGTATTTTTACTCATTTTGCCTGTGCCGAATCCGAAAAAAAGACAAAAGAACAAATAACAATATGGGAGAATATTTTATCACAGATTGATACAAAAGGACTTCTTCTGCATTGCTTTAATACGGCTGCAACAATAGCCCAATATGATATTAAAAATTATAATATGGTTCGTCTTGGTATTTCTTTACATGGATTAATGCCTGATTTGCCTGATTTTACAAAACGTATTCCTGATTTGACTCCGGTTATGAGTTTAAAAGGCAGAATTATAAATATTCATACAGCTCATAAAGGTGAAGGTGTCAGCTATTCACATACATATACCGCTGAAAAAGAAACAAAAATTGCTACAATTCCTATAGGTTATGCTGATGGTGTAGATAGAAGACTTTCCAATAAAATTTTCGGCATTATAAACGGGAAAAAAGTTCCGCAAATAGGTAATATTACCATGGATCAGATGATGTTTGATATAACGGAGACTCAGGCAAATGAAGGTGATATTATAACCTTAATCGGGTCTGATGGTAATGAAACCGTTTCAATAAACGAATGGGCAGAAATATTAAATACTATAAATTATGAACTTATTTGCAGACTAAAAACCCGTCTTTTAAGAGTTTACACAAGGTAGTATCAGCAACTTTAAATATTTCATCTGATAATAAATTATAAAAATCAGCAATGATTTTATTTGTGCATGATAAAATATTTTATATAGTGAGGGTTAGTATGAAAAAATTATTGAGAATATTAGGGATATCGATTTGTACAATTTTAGTTTTAATATATTTGTCGTTTTTGTTTGTTTTACCGAATGTAATAAATTTAAACAAGTATAAAGATAATTTAATAGCAATCGTAAAAGAACAGACTCAATTAAATTTAAAATATGATAATTTAAAACTTATTACAACACCTTTGCTTGCCGTTGGAATTAAAGCCGATAATGTAGAGTTGACAATGAGCGATAATTCATTGCTTTTTTCTTCCGATAATATTAAAACAGCAGTTTCTCTGCCGAGTTTCTTGTTATTGCAGCTAAAATTTTCTGTTGCCGAAATAAAAAAACCGTTATTAAATGCCGAAATTTTGAAAAACGGTGAAGATTATAAAATAGTAAAACTTATGGAAAATATTATTAACGATAATAAAGAAACAACTTTTGCCCAAAAATCAGTTGAAACTAAAAATTCAGCTTTTGATTTTAGTTCTCTTAAAATAGTTATTCCAAAATTAATATTAAAAGAATATAAAGTTTTAATAACCGATACTGACTCAAAACACTATTTAGACTTGCATGGAAACAATCTTATTTTGGGATATTACGAAGGAAACAGATTAAAAATCAAAACAAATTCGGAACTGTTCTCTGATGAAAATAAAAATCTTCAAATAAATATTGATTTAAATACTTTTCTGCCCCAAGCGGCTCCAAAGCTGGACAGTGAAGATGACCCGGCAGAAAAAGTTGATTTTGATTTTATTAATCCTGTAAAAACTTATAGAAATTACGACTTAAAAGGTGATTTTGATGCGAAAATAAAAATTAATCAAGGAAAAGACAGTCAAATAAACTCTTTTGGATATGTTAATGCGGAAAATTTAACAATGAAGGTTTCCAAGGTTCAAATTCCCGAAAGCTATATAAGATTAAAATTTAGCGGAACAAATATTGAAACGGATACCGATTTATATACTCATGAAAATGAAAATCTCAGAGTAAACGGGATTTTTAATAACTTGGGAGCATATCTAAAAATTAAAACAGAGCAAATAAAATTAGGAAATCTGCTTGAATTATTAAAAGCATTTGCCGATTCTCTGCAAATTCAAAACGAATTTAACCGTTATAAAGCAGAAGGTATTATTACTGCCGATTGCAGTATAAAAACAAATTATAAGAAATTAAATTCTCAGGGATTTATTAAAATTGAAAATGGAGGTCTCAGCGTTAAAAATTTCGGAGAAATCCTTTCTAAAATGAATATTAATCTTATTTTTGATGATAATGTACTTACTATAGGCAATTCTGAATTTTATATAGGAAATTCTCCCGTTAAAATAAATGGGTTAATAGATAAAAAATCTTTTGCGGATATTAATGCAAAAGCGGATAATATTCCTCTTCCGTTATTATTTAATGCTTTTGCCCCAAAACAATATAAAAATTTATATAATTTTAAATCAGGAAATCTTTCATCAGCTTTCTCATTAAAAGGAAAAATGAAAGAGGCTGTTTTTAATGCAGATTTAAGTTTAAATAATTTTTATTTAACCGATAATTTAAAATCTATAGAAATAAAAAATAAATTGTTTAACTCTAAAATTAATTATGATGTTAAAAATCAAAAATTAAAAACAAATATTACAAACGATGATTTGATTTTATTATATTCGAATACGGTTTCAAATATAAAAATTCCAAAAATATCGGCAGATATTACGGAGGACAATATTGAAATATATAAAAACAGTATATTTTTCAATGACAAATCAAAAATTTTATATTCGGGCAGTATTACAAACTATACAAATCCTCAAAATATAGATTTAAAAATGAGTGGAGAAATTAATACAAATGATTTAATAAAATTTTTCGGCAGCGAAACGAAGCAATTTTTTAATGCAAAAGGAAATATACCCATAGATATTAAATTTATGGGAAATCATTTAAAACAAACTCTATATGCTCAATTAAAAGCCGATAAAGATAACTATATAACTCCTGTTAATTTTACAAGACTTCAAAATCTTGCTTCATCAGTCCAAACGACACTTGTTTTTAAGCCAAACAGAATAAAAATAAAAGACACCGGTTTTTATACAAGAGCTGTAGTTTTAGACGAAAATAATAAAGAAATTGTATATAAAAATAAAATAGCAGGTGTTGAAGGAACAATTGAAGGAAATACCGTTAATCTTCTTAAAATTGATATTCCGCAAAAGCTTGAGGGAAAATTTTCAGTATTTCCAAAATCAACCTTCAATATTGAAAACGGAATTTTATATATTTACGGAAAGACTATCCGTCCTTTAATTAAAGGGACTTTTAGTGTTAAAGATATAATAATTCCGGAAATTTCAACAAATATTAATTCAATAGATTTAAATTTTAAGAAAGATGAACTTCATTTTAATTTAAATAAGCTTATGCTCTTATCTTCAGATATTGATATTAAAGGCAAATTAAATCTTTTATCTTCTAAAATTTATGAAATATCTGATTTTATTATCAATTCAAATAATTTTAATGTTGAAGATACAATAAAAGTTTCGGAAAAACTTTCCGCGTACACGGTTAAAAGTCCTGCCGGCAAAGCGGAAAGTAAGCAGCAAGGTATTCCTGTCCTTATACATAACGGCAATATTTATATGAAAAAAATTAAAACAGGAAATATTGACTTAAAAAATACAAAAGCAAATTTATATTTAGTTAACAATATTTTAGCAGTAAAAAAATTATCAACTAATGTATTTAACGGTAAAACTTCCGGAGATATTTTTATAAATCCTGTTACAATGCTTATCAATACCGATTTAAAAGGAAACGGAATAGATACAGCCAAAATGCTTGCGGATAGTGCAGGCTTATATGATTCCTTAAGCGGAACAGCTTCATATAGTGCAAAATTGCAAATAAATGGTGCTGCAAAAAATAATGAAGAACAAATTAAAGGAATTACGGGAGATATTGATTTCGTTGTTACGGACGGGCAATTTGGACCTTTCGGTCGGCTTGAAAATTTAATACTGGCTGAAAATATAAGAGAGTCAGAATTTTTTAAAACGGCACTGGGCGGAATAATTGATTCTTTAGCGACTATCGATACAACTCATTTCGCATTATTAAAAGGACATTTATCATTAAAAGATGGTATTTGTGATATTAATCCGTTAACCTCATTAGGAAATGTAATGAATTTATATATTTTCGGTAAATTTGATATAATAAGAAATTTTGCGGATATGAAAGTAAGAGTTAAATTAACATCTATTATTTCGGATATGCTTGGACCCATAAGTGCCATAAATCCCGTAAATCTTATTAATAATGCTGCAGGTTTGAATGTAGTAACGGCAAAAGCTTTTTCTTTGTTTTGTGAAACAATTTCGGAAGAAGAAACCGATTTAATACCAAAATTTTCTAATAATTATGTTGACAATAGTGCTTCAAAATTCCAGCTTGGAGTAAGAGGAGATGCCTCTAAACCTTTAACTCTCATAAAATCGTTTAAATGGCTTGCAACGCAAATGCAATTTGCCAGAGCAAAAGAATTTGCAGATTCATTACCTGAACCGGAAGATAAAAATGAAACAATAGATATAGAGCTTCAACAATATCAAAAGCAAGAACCTGATAAGGAAAAAATAAAATCTAAGTTTAAGCGTGTATTTAGAAAAAATAAAAATAACAATTCTGCTAATTGCTAAAAACGGGAGTCTATTTTAAAATTACGATATGAATTTAGCGGGATATATTTTTAAAAGAATTTATCAAACGATACCATTATTATTTTTAGTATCAATAATCAGCTTTTTTTTGATAAGAATAGCTCCGGTTGATCCTTTGGCAGAGTTAAGACTCAATCCTTCCATTACACAAGAAACATTGGATTATGAGGTGAAAAGACTGGGACTTGATAAACCTATCATTGTTCAATACGGTAAATGGCTGAAAAGTTTTGTAAAAGGCGATTTTGGTTATTGTACAACAGGAGAAAAGGTTTCAGATAAATTGAAGGAACGAATACCCAATACTCTTTTGTTAACAGGATTTGTTATATTCTTTACCTGGGCTGTAGGTATTCCGCTTGGAATTATAGCAGCTCTAAATTGGAGAAAACCTTTAGATAGAATTTTAACAATATTATCAAGTATAGGAATGGCAATTCCTTCCTTCTTTTTTGCACTTTTATTACTTATATTTGCCGTAAAAACAGGTTGGTTTCCGACAGGCGGTCTTACAAGTTATAACCATAACGAAATGGGATTTTTCGGTAAGATTGCGGATGTTCTTCATCATCTTGTGCTGCCTGTAATTGTATTATTCACAATTTCTTTATCAGGACTGCAAAGACAAATGAGGGGTAATTTATTGGATGTTTTGCAGTCTGATTATGTTAAATTTGCGCGTGCAAAAGGATTAAGCGAAACAAAAGTTATTTATAAACACGCACTAAGAAATGCTGTTAACCCGATGGTAACGCTTTTAGGCTTTGAGTTTGCCTCGCTTTTATCAGGGGCAGCCTTAACAGAGTATGTTTTTCAATATCCGGGTCTTGGCAGATTAATTCTTGAAGCAGTTATGAAATCTGATATTAATCTGGTTATGGCATCTTTGATGATTGGAACAATAATGCTTGTAACAGGCAATTTGCTTGCGGATATACTATTAAAACTTATAGATCCTCGAACGGAGGCTGTTTAATGGTTCAATCAGTAAAATTTGAAAATTCAGGCAGAGAAAATCTTTTAAAAAAAATAATGCAGGATACTTTTGCCGGATATGCCGTTATTTTACTTTTTTGTATGTATTTAACCGTATTTTTAGCTTCTTTTATAAGTCCTTATTCAAAAGAATATTCAAACAGAAATAAGTCTTATTGTCCGCCGTCAAAAATTTATATAATTAATGAAAAAGGCAGACTTTCAAAGCCTTATACTTATAATTACCGGAGATATTTTGATAAAGAAAATTTTAATGCGAAATATATAGAAGACAGGTCAAAAAAATATTTTGTAAAATATTTTTCAAAAGGACAAGACGGGAAACGGCATTTTTACGATGTGGAAAAAGGCGGGGAATTATACCTTTTAGGAACAGATATAAACGGGCGTGATAATTTTTCAAGACTTTTATACGGCGGGCAGATATCTTTGACTATAGGTTTTCTTGCACTTCTTATATCATTTCCTCTCGGTCTGCTTTATGGCGGAATTTCAGGTTATATTGGCGGAAAAACAGATTTTATTATGATGAGAATAGCCGAAGCAATAATGTCTATACCCGGTTTTTATCTTTTAATTATATTAGCCTCAGTTCTGCCTGCAAATATGACCAGTGTACAAAGATTTATGCTTATTGTTGTAATACTTGCACTTATAGGCTGGGCAGGATTTTCAAGAGTAGTAAGAGGCATGGTGCTTTCAATCAAGAAAAAAGAATTTGTCATAGCCTCGGAAGCAATAGGTTCTTCTGAATTAAGAACAATTATACATCATATACTGCCGCAGACAATGAGTTATGTAATAGTAGCAATAACCTTGAGCGTTCCTTCATATATACTGTCCGAATCCGGCTTAAGCTTTTTAGGATTAGGTATTCAGCAGCCTGAGGCAAGCTGGGGAAACATGCTCAAGGAAGCACAGGAATTTATAAATATAGTATCCCGCCCTTGGCTTTTGACTCCCGGTTTTTTAATTTTTGCAGCCGTGCTTTCCTTTAATGTTATAGGCGATACTATAAGAGATATACTTGACCCAAATAGTATAGAAAAAAATAAATAATAAAAAAAAGTTACAATTTTTACATAATTATAGCAATTTTTATCGGTATTTTTTTTTATAGAAATAGAAGGTAAAATAAGTATTATTATGCAAAATATTTCAAAAGTAAGTAATATAAATAATAATTATTACATTTCGGCAGATAACAGGTTAGCTGAAAGTAATATATCAAATCAGCCGGTTAGTATGCCGGATAGTGAACATTTAAAAAGTGTGAATGCCGAAAATTTGAAGGCATATCATCCTTCTTTTACGGCATTTTGGAATTTAGGCAGACAGGAAGTTCAACCTGTTGCTGATTCAAAACTCCAATTTGATATTATAAAATCAAAACTTGATAAAAAGACGGTTAAGCAGCTGGAAAGTTTACAAAAAAAAGGTATTCTGGAAAATCATGATTCCAATGATAATTCAACCGTACTGCAAAATCTGTATAAAATAGTATCTAAACCTCGTATTCAAGGTTTAAACGAAAAAATTATTTTAACTGAAGTAATTAAAGCTCTTGATAACCCTTACGCAATTACGCAAAAATTCGGTGATATACCGGATAGTGTAGCTGATGAAATAACAAAAGAAACAGGAGAAAAAGTACCGGAATTTGCTAAAAATGTTGTTTCTTCTTCTTGTGTAGCAGCGAGCATGGAATTTAATCTGGCAGATAGAAAACCCGCTGAATTTGCAAGATTTGCGGCAGATTTAACAGGTGAAAATTATAGTGTAGATAAACATATTAAAGTATCTGATTTTTCCGAGAATTTTCTTGAAGGTATTTGGAAATTAAGAGAATTTAATACAATAAATAAGTTGTCTAAAAACGGAAAAGAAGTTACCGTAAAATTACAGCCTGACAGAAATGCAATAGTACGAGCAAGAGTTCAAACTTCCTATAAAGACCCGGGTGAGCGTTCTTGTATTGATGTACTTATACAATCCGCAATTTTAAATTTTGCTTCTCAAAATACATATAATTCTATTACCGATGAAAGAACAGGAAAATTTAATCCGGATAAAACAGGATTAACTGATTTTGAAAAGAATTTTGCCGAACAGGTTATATTTGAAACTCCAAAGTATTCGGTTGTATATCAAAATTTGGATGAGAACGGCATTCTCAGGGAATATAATAATAATACACGCGAAGAGACAAAACAGCATATTTTAAAGTCGCTGAAATTGGGACAGAATGTAATTATAGGCTATACACATCTGGATGCAGATAAACGTGTTAACGGCGGGCATGAAATTACAATTGTGGGTTACGAAACCGATAAAGACGGAAAAGGAAGCTTTTTATGCAATGATACCGATGACGGAGTAGATGATGTAATTAAAATAAGCGAAGAAAAACTTTTACCGTTAATTCATCATGCCGGTATTTCCAAAGAAGCATTAAATGCTGATGATGTGGTTGTAATCCCCTGGAGAGAATATGTTGATGATTTCCAAAAAATTCTTTCCGAAGAAAAACAGCAAACAAAAAATGAAACAAAATATTCTTCAACAGCAGCATAGTTTTATAACTCAGAGCTAAACGGACTTTTATTATATTTCAAATCCGGAAAAAATAATTGCTTCATTATAATTTCTGTTTTCTTGTTTTATTTGCTTAAAAAAATCACGTACAAGAACAACGTTATTTTGTAAAAGTTCAAAACGGTTCTGTCTGAAAAAATCTTCAGCCGTATCTCCTGTTTGAAAATATTTTCTGTTTTTGACATAAAGTTTGAAATTCTTATTTCTTTGTATAATTTTTTTTACGGCAAAAGATAAAATTTCGGGATAAAAGTCAAAGTATTGCGGCGGTACAATTGTATCAAGGAAATAATTTTTATTATCTGTAGTTTTTATTTCCAAAAATCCTTTTATGTTATTTGAAGCATCCTCAATAATATATTCAAAATCGAGTTCACAGTTAAAGCCTTGAATGAAATTAGTGTAAAATTCTTCTTTTTTCTTTTGAAGAGAATACTTATAAAGAGGAATTAAAGTTTCATTAAATATATCTGCAGCTTTTTGTGCATCTTCGTTTTTAAACGGTTTAAAAACTCTTTCATTAATTTCTTCTTTAACAAAATTAATATTTGAAACATGCCACATGCCTTCACTTGAGCACATTCTAAAACCGCAGCTTTTAACAAATAATTCAGTTAACTCTGTTTGAGTATCATCAAAGCACACATAAAAAGTATCTGCCCCTCTTGCGCCAAATTTTGCAATAATATAATCAACCAGCTGTTTTCCCTCATCATAAGAATTTTTATCTAAAAACAATCTTTTTATCTGCCATTTATAGGGATTTCCGTTTTGAGCTTTTACGCTTATTACACCTTTTAAGTTATTGTTATTATCTGAAATAACATAAGTTTCAGGAAGTTTTCTAAAATGCACGTTATATAAAAAATTTTGAATATATGTTGCGGGAACAGAAAGGAAAAATAATCGTTTGTAGCTCATAACATTATCATTACAAATAACAGAGATTAATTTTTTAATCTGAAATATATCGCCGTAACATATTTTTTTTATTTTAGCCATAAATAAATTATAAATCTTCTTTCTTAATTAAAAAATTGTACCTGTTAACAAGATAACAGACTCATGCAAAATTTTAATATAAACAAAAAATAAAGAGGCAGAAAGGAAATCTGCCTCTTTATCTTAAATATAAAAGAACTATTTCTTAGAAGCAACTTTGCCATCAACGATTTCTTTGAATTTTTTACCTGCAACGAATACGGGAGCTGTTTTAGCTTCAATTTTAATAGCAGCACCTGTTTGAGGATTACGACCTGTACGAGCAGCTCTTTTACGTGATTCAAAAGTACCAAAGCCTACCAACGTAACTTTTTTACCTTTTGCAACAGTCTTTTCAATAGTTGACATAATTGCATTTAAAACTTCTGTTGCATCTTTTTGTGTAACATTAGCTTTTTTTGAAATTTCTTGTACTAATTCTTCTTTATTCATGGTATAAACCCTTCTCCTTAACTATTACGAGTTTTATTATACATATTTTCCCGAACTAGTCAATAGGTATTTTTTAAAATATTATTAAATTTCAGACAAAAAATAATTACTGAGTCTTTATTAATAAGGAATTTCAGAGCAGCTGCCCGGTTGATATTTCGTATAAAAAATTTTGGGCAAAATTTTTTATGTTCTGTTTTCATGCAAATGAATAAGTGAAATATTTAAGGAAAGAAGTAATAATATGATAAATTTCTCTGTAAAAAATTTAGCTGATTTTAATTACGGATATGGAAATAATTTACCGATAAAAGAAGAAATTAAAGGAAAGCAGATAAAACAAATAACCGATACAGATTATAGAAATTACAGTAATGCAATAACTGCAATGAATAAATCAGTTGTTTCCTTCGGTGCTGATAATAAAACAACGAGATTAAAGAGTGAAAATGCAGAATTAAGAGAAAAAATATTTAAAATAGACGGCTATTGTTTTGAAAAATTTGCAGGTTACATATTTGAAAATGCCTTAAATGAAAAAGGAGAAAAAATATTTAAAAATGTTACTGTTACACCGCCAAGCGGAGATAACGGAGTTGATATTATTTTAGATGAGAATGACGGAACAAGAACGCTTGTTCAGTGTAAACATTTTACATCAGGTAATTTTGTAACCCGAACTATAATGCAGGAATTGACTGATTGCAGGGAAAAAGATAGTTTTCAAAAAAAAGATATTGAGAAATTGAATATTAAAGATATTAATTGTCTTATAATAGCTTCAAGCGGGGTATATGACAGCTGTATTGATTATGCGAAAAATCAGAGTTTTAAATATGAGATTATGAATCTTGATAATTTAATTGATTATGCAAAAGAACATAAAGTTGAAATAAATGATGAAGTTTTAAAACCTTTTATTGAGGAAACGGGTCAAAGAGGTAAATGTCATAAAGATTTGCTTGCACAAAAAAACAGAATAAAAGAAATGATAAATGAAAGTGAAATGACTATTGATGAAATAATACAGATACTTAATGATGAATTTAAACCTAAATATCCGTATATTGTCAAAGAAGGCTATATAAGCGATTTTATTAAATATACATTTAATCCGCCCGAGTGTTTTGAATTATTAAAACAAGAAGGTTATAAATTTGAACAAAAATTTGGTGAGTGCAAACAAAATATTTTTTCGGTAACAAAAGACGGTAAAACTTTTATTGTTAACTATATTTATAATGTTAAGCCTTTACAGAATACCGAAATAGAAAGAGCTGTAAATAACATGCTGAATGCATCTAATGATGAATTTGACGGATTAATATTAATTTCTGCAAACGGATTTCGTGAATCCAAAGATACATATAAAAATTTAAAAACATTAGATAAAATATATACTGTTGCCGATAATAAATTGCAGGAATACAATTCCGATATACCTGAAAAATTTAAAATGATAATGAACTTACTGATGCAAGAGGGTTATAAATGGGGAGAAAACTTAAGTGTACTCAGTCAAAATATTTTCTCGGCAGTAAAAGATAATAAAACTTTTATTGTTAATTATAGAAAAGATTCTTCCGCATTACCAATTACCGAAATTGACAAAATATTAGACTCTTTGCAAAACGCGAAAAAAAATGAAAATGACGGATTAATATTAATTTCCCAAAACGGCTTTAGTGAAAATGGAAATACATATAAAAAATTAAAAACATTAGACAAAATTTATACTATTGCTGATAACAAATTAAAAGAATATGACGGAATACCCGAAAGATTACAATTTGTAGTAAGTTTATTAAAACAGGAGGATTATAAGTGGGAAGCAAACTTAAATGTAAATTCTCAACAAAATATATTTAAAGTATCAAAAGATGATAAAAATTATATTGTTTATTACAAAAATTGTGATTGTTCTCCTATGATGAGTCGTGATATAGAAAAAGCAATAAACAGTATGCTAAATGTAAAAAACGATAAAAATGACGGCTTGATATTAATTTCAAAAAGCGGCTTTAGTGACAGCAGAGATACATATAATAAATTAAAAATTCTGGATAAAATCTATACTGTTAATGATAATAAATTACAAAAATTTGATATTTCCATAACGAAAAGAATAAATACGGATTTTCAAAAATTATTAGAACAGGAAGGTTATAAAATTTTAGAATGCTTAAGCACAAATCGAAGCAAAAATATTTTTTTAGTTAAAAAAGATAATGAAACTTTTATTTGTTATTATAGCAATAGTGAACGAAGTATTGCAAATAATGAAATAGAAGATATAAGAAAAAGTATAACACAGGCAGTAAAAAATGAAAATAACAAATTAATATTAATTGTTCCAAATGGTTTTACGGAAAGTAAAAATACATATAAAAATTTAAAAATGTTTGATAAAGTTTATACCGTTGCTGATAATAAATTACAAGAATATACAGGTATTCCGAAAAAATTAGAACCTGTAATTGAATTATTAAAACAAGAGGGTTATGACTTTAAGTCAAATTTAGGTACAACAACACCAAATATTTTTTCCGTAACTAAAGATAATAAAACTTTTATTGTAAATTATCGGGATACTAATAGTGCTATATCAAATACCGAGATAGATAAAGTAATAAATAATTTACTAAATGCCGCAGATGATACAAGTGATGGATTTATATTAATTGCCAAAAGCGGATTTTGTGAAAGCAGAGATACATATAAAAAATTAAAAACATTAGATAAAGTTTATACTGTTGCCGATAACAAATTGCAGGAATATACAGGCATTCCTGAAAGATTAAAACCTATTATTGAAATATTAAAACAAAACGGTTATGACTGGAAAGAAAACCTAAGTTCACATTCCGGTCAAAATATTTTTTCTGTAACAAAAGCTGCTAAAACTTTTATTGTAAATTATAGCGGTGGTTCTGATTGTATGGACAGTAAAGAGATAGTAAAGGCAATAAACTTTATGAAGCAAATAAAAAATAGCGAAGATGAAAATAGCGGATTAATATTAATTTCCAAAAACGGATTTCGTGAAAGCAGAGATAATTGTAAAGAATTAAAAACATTAGATAAAGTTTATACAGTTTCCGATAATAAATTAAAAGAATATACCGATATCCCCGAAAGATTAGAACCAGTAATTGAATTATTAAAACAAGAAGGTTATGAATGGAAGTCAAACTTAAATATAAATAACCAAAATATTTTTTCCGTAACACAGGGTAAAAAAACTTTTATAGTAAATGTTTGTAATTTTAACAGAATTCTTTATCCTTGTGAAATAAAAAAATTGCAGCAATCGATAAATAAAATTGAGCAATTGAAAGACGGGGTTATTTTAATTACAAAGCTTGAAATACCTGCCTGCAAAAAAGTTTTTGAAGAAAAAACAATAACAGACAAAAACGGTAATAAATACTTTGTTTACATAAAAAATTTAACGAATGAACAAAAATCACAGGCTGCATAAATGTTAGAATGTATTATTAACTTCTTTTTTCCAGATATAAAGAAAATAAATTGATAAAATCCAATAAACAAACCACATTAAAACCGTTGCAAGGCAGTTTGAACCGGATAAAAAAGCATTAAACCACATTATTAATGATATTAAATTAACAATAAACCAGATATACCACTGTTCTATACACCTTTTTACGGTCAAAATTAAGCCTATAACCGATAAAACAACTGTTAATGAATCACAAAAAGGACTTTTATCTCCTGTTATATTTAGTATATAAGTTAAAAGACAGGATAAAACAAAAGCTGAACAAAAGTAAATAAAAAGCTCTTTTGATGAGAGTTTTGTTTTTTTTATTTCCCTTACATCTTTTTTCAGGTGATTTTTCCAGGCAAAAATTCCTATAATTTCCATAGGAAAATAATAAAAAGCATACAATACAAGATTACCGTAAAATCCGTTTTTAAAAGCAAGATAAGAATAACATAAAGTTCCTATAATTCCTATAAAATAACAGGAAATTTTTCCCTTTCCCGCCAGTATTGTGTAACTTATACCACAGAGAGCAGAAACTAAAGATATCAGATTATCTTTTGTAATTAAAGAAATTATACAAATAATAATAATAATAAGCGTAAAAAATATTTTTTCATATTTCCTAAAACCATCAAATTCTGCTTTTATTAATTCCTTTAATTTCATATTTTCTCTGTTATTTTTTAGAATTAAAAATAGTTACTCAAATTACTTATTTATTTTATAATATAAACATTAGGGATGAAAAGAAAATTGAATAAATATCTTGCAATAATATTTATTATGCTGATGACGGCTTTTCAATGCATTTATGCAAAGGATAGCATGGTTCCTGTGAGAGTAGGAATAAGTGATACGTCATTCAAAAATTATGTTTTCGATAATATTGAATTTAACAACGCCTCTCAATTGTATGTATTGGATTCCGTTACAGGATACAGAACACCGATAGATGAAACTGATAATGCTGTTAGTATATTAATGGAAAACAGCAGATTTAAGATTTATGTTGACGGAGAACTTAAGGCGCGTAATCTTGAAGGTCCCGTTCTTATATATACAAAAAAAGGTTCTATCGAAATAAAAGGCTTAAAACGAAAGGGAAAACAAGCCGCCTACAGAGGTTATATTGAACTTATAAGAAGTTCAAAAGATGAAACAAAATTTTCAGTAGTAAATATAATCAGTTTAAAAGACTACCTGCGCGGGGTAGTTCCGAATGAAATGCCTGTAAAATTCGGACTTGAAGCACTAAAAGCTCAAACAGTCGCTGCAAGAAATTATGCTATAGCACCAAGAATAAAAGCTTACGAAGAATTTGATTTATGTGATTCCGTTGCCTGTCAGGTTTATTTTGGGGCTAATACGGAGGATGAGTTATCGGATAAAGCAATAGAAGAAACAGACGGTATGATTGCAGTAGATAAAGAAGATAAGCCTATTCTTGCCCTGTACAGTTCAACGGCAGGAGGCTATACTGAAAGTTATTCGCATGCATTTTCAGACCCGATAACACAAAAATTTCCGTCAGATGAGGTTGATTATCTTGTTGCAGTTCCTGATAATGAAGAATTTAAGACTTTGGAAACCGATAAAAAGGCAGAGGATTTTTATATGTCAAGACCTGAATCTTTTGACGATTTATCGCCTTATTTCCGCTGGGATAAAGAATGGACAAAAACTGAACTGGAAAATGTTTTAAATAAAACAATGCCTGTTCAATCTGCAACGGGATTTATTTCTCCGATGTTGAATAAGGGCGAAAGTATAGGCAGTATAATTTCAATACGGGCTTTAGAACGTGGCATTTCAGGTAAAATAGTAAAACTTGAGTTAAAAACAGATAAAAATACTTATATAATTCAAAAAGAACTGGTAATAAGACGCTGCTTCCAAAAAAACGGAATATCACTGCCCAGTGCAAATTTTGTAATTTCATATATAAATGCCAAAATTCCCGTATATAAATTTTCAGGCGGAGGTTTTGGACACGGAGTCGGGCTTAGTCAGTGGGGAGCCGGCAAGATGGCCTCTTTAGGCTTTAAATTTGATGAAATTTTAAAACATTATTACAAAGGTATTACTTTAAAAGAATATCAATATATTAAAGAGGAACAAAAATGACAAAAGGAGCCTCTTTATTAAAAGCTGCCTGGCTTATTGCATTTGTAACAATAATTTCTAAATTTGCAGGGTTTTTACGCGATATTATAATTGCATATTATTATGGAGCCGGTTTAGCATCAGATGCTTATTTTTATGCATATCAAATACCGTCCTTGGCAATAATATTAATGGGCGGCGTCGGGGGACCTTTTCATAGTGCTACTGTAAGCGTATTTGCAAAACTTATTAATGATGAAGATAAAATTCCAAGTGAAAAAGCAAAAAAACTTTTTAATACTTTTGTTACATTTTCATTTCTTCTGTTTTCTTTTTTGGCAGTGCTTGTATTTGTTTTTTCCGGGCAAATAATGGAATTTATAATTCATTCCTCAAATCAAGAGCTTGTTTATTATGCTGCACGGCATTTAAGAATAATGACTCCGATTATAGTAATCGGCGGCATAATAGGTATATATTACGGAATTTTAATCACTTACAGATGTTTTCTTTTACCTAATATTTCTCCCTCGGTATTAAGTTTGTGTGTTATCGCAGTTCTTTTGTTTACACAAACAAAAGGCGATAATTCCGGTGTTTATCTGGCTGCTGCAACTGTAATAGGTGCATTATGCCAGTTTTTACTTCAAGTTCCGGCTATTAAAAAATTAGGTTTTAAATTAAAGCCTAATTTAAGCATAAAAAATAATCCCGAATTTAAAAATCTTCTGGAGCTTGTATTTCCTGCCGCCCTAAGTTCTACAATAGGTCAAATATATGTTTATGTTGATATGTTTTTTGCTTCAAGTCTTGGAATGGGAGCATGGACATCAATCGGATATGCAAACAGAGTTTTTCAATTTCCTGTCGGTATTCTTGCTACAGCATTTCTCGTTCCTTTATTTCCGATTTTTTCAAGGCTTGTCGGAGAAAATAAATTTGATGATGTAAAATATTATTTTCATAAAGGTATAGGACTATTAAATTTTGCGGCAATTCCGATTATGTTTGTTATTATTATGCTTGCTCCTGATGTTGTACAAATAGTGTTTCAGCGTGGTAAATTTGATGAAAATGCAGCATATATGGTTTCACAGGCTCTTATATTTCTTTCTTTTGCGATAGTACCTTATGTTTTCAGAGATTCAATTACAAGAATTTTCTATTCGTTTAATGATTCCAAAACACCGTTTTTAGTGGCAAGTTCATCTATTATTTTAAAATTTATATTAAATGCAATATTTATAAATAAATTGGGAATTGCTGCAATAACACTTTCTACATCACTTGTTACACTTTTTAACGGAGCAATTTTGGGTATGCTCATAAGGAAAAAAATAAAACTCGGCTATAAGCGTTATTTTGCAAACCTTTTAAAAATGCTTTTTTCTGCCTTTTGTACATTTATTATTATTTCTTATATACATAATATTTGGAAGTCCGATGATTGGATGCTTCATCTTATAATAACAACCGTTATTTTTATTCTTTACATACTTGTTTATATATTATTTTCCATTTTATTTAAAGTTGAATATACAAGTGAACTTATAGGAAGAATTTTTAAATATGTCCAAAATAAATTTTGATATAAAAAAATTAAATTCAGTATTGGAAGAAGGCGGAGTTATTGCATTTGTAACAGATACTGTATGGGGTTTGGGCTGTCTTCCAAACAATCAAAAAGGAATTGAAAAAATATACAAAATAAAAGGCAGAGATACAACAAAACCATTAATATTAATGTCAAATGAAACCGAAAATTTATTGCCGTACGTAAAAAATTTATCTGATAGTGCCAAAATGCTTATAAACCGCTATTTTCCCGGTGCTTTAACCGTTATCACGGAAAAATCCGATTTAACTTCATTTTCTGTTACTTCAGGTAAAAAAAGTGTTGGTATAAGAGTTCCGAATAATGAATTTTTTAAGCTGCTTTGTTCTAAAATAAATAATCACGTACTTGCAACAACAAGTGCAAATCTGTCTAATCATCCGTCATCAAAATCTTATGAAGAAGCAAAAAATTCAATAGGAAATTTTGTTGATATTATATTTCAAGATTACGGCTATTGTTGTAAAGGTTTGGAATCAACCGTTGTTTCCGCAATTGATGACAATATAAATGTAATTAGAAAAGGAAGTATAATTTTACCATAGATTATTATTTTGAACTTTTATGAACATATTCTCTGGCACATTTGAACATCGAATCAGCAAGTTCTGAGTTATTTTCAAAGTTAAAACCGGCAACCTTCAGCACTTGTCTCAGCCGTTTTTCCCAAAAAACATACATTTCTTCCTTCGTTATATCAAGAATCCCCGCAATAATATTAACTTCTTCCCAATCAAGAGGAATAGGACGCGCTCCTCTTAATATATCTACTATTTCCAATCTTTGTTTACGCGGAAAAGATTTTAAAAATTGAACAGTTGAAAGTTTCTTTTCTTTTTGTTTTTCACGTATGAATTCTGTTGTTTCATCAATTAATACAGGGTCTTGAGGTATTTTGTATTCACTGAACTCTTCGGGTGATATATCCATAACTGTTGCTATTCGTTCAAGTGTTGTACTTCTTGTTGAAAATGGTATTGTTTCATCTATTAAATTATATACATAAGAGAGAGTAACTCCTATCATTTGTGCAAAATCTTTTTTATGAAGATTTGTTGTTTCTAAAAAATTATATAATTTTTCACTGCTTTTAACAGTCACTAAAGAGTCTTTTTTTACTGTCATAATATTATCTCCTGTTTCTTTATAATGATTTATCGCAATTAAAATAATTTAATTGGTAAGTTGAATAAAAATGTGGGATAATAAAAAAAGAAGGAGTAAATAATTGAAAATAATATTTTGTTTGGGAAATCCGGGGGAAGGATATAAAAATACAAGGCATAATGCAGGATTTATATTTGCAGATGCCCTTGCTTTAAAAATCGGTACATCTTTTTCAAATGAAGCTAAATTCAAAGCTCATATTGCAAAATGCGATTATAAAAATGAAGCTCTTTGGATTGTAAAACCGCAGACATATATGAATTTATCAGGAGAAGCTCTTTATGCATTAAAAAATTTTTATAAAATTGATATTAAAAATTTATTTGTTGTTTATGATGATATATCTCTTGATTTAGGGAAAATAAGATTTCGCGCTAAAGGCTCCGATGGCGGTCACAATGGAATAAAGTCTATAATTAAGCATGCTTCAACACAAGAATTTGACAGATTAAAAATAGGTATAGGTCCTCAGCCTTCAATGATGAAATCTGAAGATTTTGTATTACAAAATTTTTCTCATGAACAAAAAATACAGTTAAATGATATAATAAATTTAAGTGTAGATGCATTTTTAGAATACTGTGAGGTTGGAATATCAAAAGTACAGAATAAGTACAATTAATTAAAATAAGTAATCAATAAGATAAATGTCAAATTTGATTGCCTTTATATAAAAAAGGCGGGATTTTTCCGCAAATGCTACGTAAATATAACTTTCAGTACTAAAAATGTAATACAGTCCTGTAATAAAAATTATTACAGGACTTTTATAATAAAAGTAAAGAGATATATAATTAAAACAGAAAAATAAGAATTATGGAACACTCAAAAAAAAATACATCATTTCCTCAAATATTAATATGGATTATAGCTTTAGTGTCCGGAACTTTTTTAGGATGTTTAAATATTGATATTTTGAACGGATTTTTTAATTTTACGTCAAATATTTTTACAAGATTATTTCAATTTATAGCAGCTCCTGTTATTGCGATTTCTGTTATAACTGCCTTATCAAAGCTTTCAGAAGGAAAAAATACGGGGCTGATTTTTAAACATACTGTTTTTTATACTGTTTTAACAACATTTTTGGCAGCTTTAACCGGACTTATTTTATACCTATTATTTACACCTGATAAAATAGTTATTGATAGTGCTGTTCAAACTATTTCCGTTCCTTCTTTGACTTATTATGAGCATCTTTTATCTATTGTTCCGAATAATCTTTTACAGCCTTTAATTTCGGGGAATGTATTATCTGTTATTTTGATTTCAGCTGCTTTTGGCATAAGTTTATCTTTTATAGAGGAGAATGAAAATAAAACGGCTCTTATAAAAGTTATATACGGATTTCAAGAGTTATTATTCACTTTAATTAAAGGTTTAATTAAAATTCTGCCACTGGGGATTGCTTCTTTTGCTGCACAGCTTGCCTCCGAGATTATAAACGGTTCTGCCATCGGTGCATTAGGCAAATATACTTTAATTGTTTTAGGTGGAAATTTAATACAGATATTTATTATTCTTCCTTTTATTTTATTTTTAAAAGGCATTAACCCTTTTATTACATTAAAAAAAATGCTTCCGGCTCTAATTACAGCATTTTTTACAAAGAGTTCCGCCGGAACATTACCGGTTACATTAAGCTGCAGTGAAAATAATCTTAATATTAATCCTCAAATATCAAGATTTGTATTGCCTGTATGTACAACCGTAAATATGAACGGATGTGCCGCATTTATTTTAATTACCTCGCTTTTTGTAATGAACAATGCTGGTTTTGAATTAACTTCAGGAACAATGATTTTATGGCTGTTTATTTCGGTTTTTGCCGCAATAGGTAATGCCGGAGTTCCTATGGGGTGTTACTTCCTTACACTATCTCTTATGTCATCAATTAGTGCTCCTTTAGGTCTTTTAGGCTTAATACTTCCTATTTATACAGTAATTGACATGGTTGAAACAATGGAAAATGTTTGGTCAGATTCAGTTGTTTGCACGATAGTAAATAAAGATTTGACTTAGGAAAACTATGTTTCGCAATAGACTTTATGTTTTAAATTTATTTTACACGGATAAAGACAATTATATTATTTGAACTATGACATGCAGTACTTTTTTTGATTTATATCTTGTTTTATTGTAATTGTTATGCTAACTTAATTACAATAAATTTGTAATTAAGTAGAATTTTGTTTAACAAAAGGATTTTATATGTCAGAAGAAAAAAAGGTTTGTACTGCTTGTTGACAATGAAATTTTTGAAAAATTCAAATTTTTAGCACAGGAGCAAAATCGTACGGCAGAAAATCCGGGTACTAAGCTTATTAATGATTATGTAAAAAAGTACTGTAAAGAATAAAATCATGATTGGATTTCTGAATATAAATAAGCCCTCCGGCATAACCTCGCATAAAGTAATTTCTTTATTACGCAAAATTACCGGAATAAAAAGAATTGGTCATGCAGGAACTCTTGACCCGTTAGCTTCCGGGGTTCTGCCTGTTGCAATCGGAAAAGCTGCAGCTTTAATTGATTATTTACCTTCTGATAAGAGATATATTGCAGGTTTAGAATTCGGAAAAAGGTCTGATACTTTTGATATAGAAGGAAATATTGAAACTTTAAGCAGTAATATTGTTACTTTAGAACGGATAGAAAAAATTCTTCCGTTATTTAGAGGTGAAATAAAACAGGTTCCGCCTGTTTATTCGGCTGTACATTATAACGGAAAAAGACTTTACGAACTTGCCAGAAACGGTAAAATTCCCGAGGATATTCCTTCAAGATTAATAACTGTTTATAAAAATGATATAATAGAATTTAATCAAAAAACTCAAAAATTAAAACTTGATATTTCTTGTTCTAAGGGAACTTATATAAGAACAATTGTAAATGACATAGGAGAAGCTCTAAATACAGGTGCGGTTATGTTTGAACTTACAAGAGTTGAAGCGGGAGCTATGGAATTAAAAAACTCATTAGCTTTGAGTGATGAACTGACAAAAGAAGATATAGAAAAATTTTTAATAAATCCTGTTAAATTATTGTCATTTCCTTATTTTGAGATAACAGAAAAAGAAAAAGAAATAATCATACACGGAAATAAAATTAAAAATCGTTTTAATGCGGAAAATGAGATATTATTAACACATAACGGAAGCTTGACTGCACTTGCTATAGTTAGAGAAAATTTTGTACAACCGAAAAAATTAATGATTTAACTTTTCATTAACTGCAAGAAATTTAAACCTTTTTAACGCTGAATTCACAGCCGCAATAATTTTGTCTGTAAAAATTTTCTTCTTTTGCTATTTTCATTGATTTTAAGAAACCATCTTTCTTTTTAAAATCAATATCCAAAAATTCAAGTTTATTTTTATTTGCAATTTCTTTTGCTATTTCAAAAATCACTTTAGAATTTTTATGCGGGCTAACGGTTAAAGTGGTTGTAAATTGTGTAATTTCCAGTTCTAATGCTTTTAATGCGGTGTTCATAAGTCTGTATTTAAAACACAATGAGCATCTTTTTCCTTTTTCCGGCTCATTTTCAAACCCCGAAATAAATTTATACCAATCAGAAGAAGCAGGTTTGTCTATAATTAATTTAACTTTCTTTTTTTGTGTATATCTTATCAGTTCGGATAATCTTCTTTCAAATTCTTCCGAAGGAAAAATATTCGGATTAAAAAAATAAACTATAGGCTCATATTCCATTTCTCTTAGTAAATCAATAGGATAAGCTGCACATATTGCGCAGCAGGCATGAAGAAGAACTTTATTTTTCATTTTCAGGTTTTTTTATTCCGCCTTGAGCAATAATAGCTTTTACAAATTCAGGATAAGTACCTACTCCAACCATTTGTTTTACACCGATAAATAAGGTAGGAGTACCGGTTACACCTTTTGAGTCCGCATTTTTTATAGAATCTGCAAGTTCTTTTTTCACAGCTTCGCTATTAGCATCATCTTTTAATTTTTTTACATCAATATCAAGAAGTCTGGCTGCTTCAATAATATCTTTTTCGTTTTCTACATCAGAATTAAATAAAGCTTGACCTAAGTGCCAGTATTTATTTTGTTTTGCTGCAGCAAGAGCATACCTTGCTTTTAAGCAGGAATTTTTATGTCCGCCTCCGTCTTTAATATTAGAATTACATGATGCATCCAAAGGAACGTTATGCTGTATTATTCTTATATTTTCAAATTCTGATACAATTCTGTGCAGATAAACTTGAGCAATAAAACATCCGCCGCAATTGTAGTCCATATATTCATCAATTTGCAGTGAGGCATTTTCATTTCCAAGAGTATTTTTATCTGCTTTTATCCCGTCAAGCTTAAAAGAACGCTTTAGTTCCTGCTGCTTCGCAATTTGAGGAGAAAATACATTGGATACCGTTGTATAAGTTAAAACGGAAATACTTGCAAGAATTAATACAATTAACAAATAAGCATATTTTTTGATTTTAACTGCTTCCAAAAAGTCGTTAAAACTTATTTTTATTTCTTCTGTTACAGATATACCTTTTGTTTTAGAACTTAGAGCAATTAACAAATCAATAAAGTAAGTCATAAAACAGAAAATACAAATTGCATTTATTTTGAATACGGAAATACCGCCTAAAATCATGGAAATTATAAAAGATAATAAGCTTATGCAAAAAATGTATGACATTGGATTTTTGAATATTTTTAAAAAACCTAAATATTTTATATTTTTAAGTTTATCGGTAAAAGTCATAAAAAGGAAAAACAAATAAAGACAAACACCCCATAAAGACAGAGGTATCCCTAAAAACTGAGAATATGAAGTTCTTGCAACCCCGTCACAATCCATCATATCATTTATTGCACATATACTCGGTTTTGCATCGTGAGCAAAATTTGCATTGTAGTAAACAACGCAAAGCTCAATAGCCAGTATTAAACCGATTAACGATAATAAAGTTATAACTGTTCTTCTTTTTTTTGTCATTTTATCACCCGTTGAAAATCCCCTCATTCTGTATTTTACACAAAAAGGAACATTCAAAGCAATAATATTAATATAAATTTATTTAATATAATCTTTTACAAGTTTTTTAACTTCGTTAGCCGGAACGGCAAATCCTATGCCGATATTGGATTTGTTATTATCGGGATTAAAAATTGATTGGCTTATTCCTATAACTTCTCCGTTAGCATTTAGAATTGGGCCTCCCGAGGAACCGGGATTAATAGCAGCATCAGTTTGAATTTTATTTCTTTCATAGTCAATTCTTGATACAATTCCTGTAGTAAGTGTTCCGTTAAAGCCAAAAGGATTACCTATTGCAAGTACTTTTTGACCGACTTTAACAAGTGATGAATCTCCCAATTTTATGGTAGGCAAAGGTTTTTGAGGCTTGATTTGCAATAGAGCAAGATCACCTTCCTGATTGTTTGTTTCTATCAATGCGGCTTTATATGTTTCTCCTTTTGAGGTTGTAACTTCTATATATGAGGATTTATCCACAACATGCGAGCTTGTTAAAATAACTCCTTTACTGTTTATAATACATCCGGTTCCCGAAGAAATTCCGTCTAAAAGCTGTGCTTCCACAAGTACGATGGCTGGATTAATTCTTTCATAAACACTAACGTTAATAACTTCATCGCTTTTATAATCATCTTTAGAATAAACTTCATTATTTATCATAAATCCGCTTATGCAAGAAACAGAAAGTACAAGTAACACGGATAAAAATTTTATATATTTCGGCATAAAATTAAACCTCTCTTACCGTATTAATTAAACATTATTTTAAATTTTATGCATTAGTAAATCTATTGTGCTTATTATTTATAAAAAGAATGTTATAAATTAAAAATAAAAATTTAATATAAATGTGTTTTCGCATTATTTTTTTGTTCCTGATATCATTATTATGGGAATGAGAATGTTAGGAAAATAAAATGAAGATTGCGGTTATATCAGATATACATGGGAATTTAGATGCACTTGAAAGTGTTTTGGAAAAAATAAAGCAAAAAGGCTGTACTAAGATATTTTGTTTAGGCGATATAGCAATGGCCGGTCCCGAGCCTAAAGAAACCATAAAAAAAATTAAAGAACTTATGAAAACGGAAGATTTTTATATAATTCAGGGCAATACAGACAAAATGCTGTCTGTATTTTCTTTTGAAACATATAATTCTCTGTGTGAAATGAATATTGTAATGGGGGCGGCATATCTTGCGGACAGCCAGTTATTGGATTCGGCGGAAAAAAAATTTTTGGCTGATTTACCCGAAATAATGCGTATAGAATTGTTCGGGATAAAAATTTTGCTTGTTCACGGTTCCCCAAGACAAAATAATGAAAATATATATCCCGATATGAAACTTGAAGAAGTTGAAGAAATGATAAAAGGTACGGATGCAGATGTAATATTCTGCGGGCATACTCACATGCCCTGCGGTTACCAAACAAATACAAATCAAACAGTCGTTAATGTTGGCAGCGTAGGCAGACCTTTTTCAAAAACTCCCGATTCCTGCTTCGCTGTTATGGATATAAATGAAGAAACTTCTTCTTTTGAAATTGAACACGAATTTTCAGCTTATAACGTTGAAGAAGCAAGTTCCAAAATAAAAGCAAGAAATTTTGAAGGTGCCGATAAACTGGCTAAAATGCTTTTGCATGCAGTATCAAGATATCCGGAATAACAAATTTTAACATTTTGATTTAAAAATGACAAAAATTTTTTTTTTTAATTTTTAAATCATACGGAAATACAATCCGAGATAAGAGGAATAAACATGACAACAACTATCCCCGATAAAAGTAATATATCGTTAACAAAATTAAGCCAAAATGGTATTTTACAACAAAAATCCTCCTATAGACCTTCTTTTAAAGGTGTTTTTAAAGGACCTAACGAGCAGATAATGAAAGTGTTTGCAAACCATTATGGCAGTATAGGCGAGAGAATGGGGGAAAAATTACACAAATTAACGAGAGAAAATGAACCGGATATTTTAAGAAAGAGCTCCAGATTTACTATAGAAAACGGAGCTCTTTCCATTAGTTCGATTAAAGATAAAAAAGTCGGACGCTCATTAGTTGAAAATATTGTATTTCCGTTTATAACCCTGCCTTTATACGGTGCAAGCGCATTATTAAAACAAGCACAAAAAATTCCTTTTTTAAAAAATACGGCTGAGAGTTTATACAAAAAACCAATTTTTAGAATTCCCAGAAAATTAAATGAAATGGATTCAAAAACAGATATGCTGAAAGGCATGTTTGAAAAAACTCAGCAGACGATTAAAAATTTTGCTAAAGAAAAAAATATGGAGGAGGCTGAATTATTAAAAATTCTTGCTAATCCCGAAAAACATGCTGATAAAGCTAAATTAATACAAGAAGCAAATGACAATATAAAAGAAAATTTATATAAAGTCGGAAATAAATTTTTTGATAAACATACGGGAAATTTTAATACAGCATACGAAAGACCCTTAAACAGACTTATTACAGGTGCAATTCCGGTAGCTTTTCTTGCAAATGATGCATATAATCTTTCTGTTTTATGCGGAGATAAAAAGGAAGATTCTGAAAAAGAAGCTGATGAAAGAACAAAACAGGAAATTATAAGAATTTGTACAACGGCATATATTCAACTTTTGACCTTTGGGGCTTTTACAAAGCAGGTTAATACAATTCAGTGGTTTGCTCCTGTAACTTCAGCTGCTACAGTATTTGTTTCTGAAATTTTTTCAAGGCACAAAATAGGCAAACCCGTATTCTTCCTTTCAAAAGATACGGCGCAGGAATACAATCAAAAACTTGCGTCAAAAAATGCAAATAATAATCAAGATACTGTTTTGTCAAATCCTCAAACTGACAAGAAATCCACAAAAGCTGTAAATACAACAAATTTATTGAATTTGGAACCTGAAACAAGCGTATTTAAAGGATTTAATAAGTTATCAAGTCCTGCTTCAATTGCTTCTTTCAGTTCAGCAGGTGGGAAAGATAAGAAGAAAGAGCAAAAGAAAGCCTTAATGAACTTTAGTACTTTCAAACAGGGTGTAATTATTTTGACAGGTACTTTCTTCGGATTAAATTTTTTAAAAAACAGTTCATTAACTAAAAATTCGGCATTAATCACAACTGTAAGCGATGCCGGAAAATATCTAAAGAAAAACATATACAATAGATTAGCAAAAAAAGATTTTGAAATAACAGAAGAAACATATAACAGCGTGATAAACAGCTTAAAACAGGCAGGCGGAGAAAAAGTAGCGGAAGGTCATGATTTTATAAAAGGCAAATATTCCGCTATGGCAGAAAACGGCATGATTAAATTGTTTAAGTCATCATTAAATTCGTCAGGCAGACAAAAAGTTATTGAAAAGACACTTGAACAAGCAAAAAATCTTAATAATTCTTTAACCGGTAATGAAGCTAAAATAATTGAAGAAGCACTAAAAACAGCTATAAAGCAGTCAGAAGCGGATATTGCCGAAAATAATTCTGCTAAGGCAGCTAAAAAAGCTATGGAAATTATAAAGAATAAAAAAGTTAACTTAAATGAGGAACAAATAAAAAAATTGACTCAAACCGTTACGGAAGAAATAAACAATAATGCAAAAAAAGAAACAATAAAAATCGATACAAAAATAAGACCCTTCGTTGATATAATAACAGAACCGTTTAAGTTTATATATTCAGCTGCAAGATTGCCTTTTAAATTTGCAAAATCAGGGATAAACCTTATAGTTAAGCCTGTTGAAATGAAGGCAGCTGAAGCGGCATTAGGAAAAGCTGAACTTTCTAAATTTGAACAGGGTGTACATAGAGTCATAACGGAAATTTTCGGCGAAGAAGACGTTAAAACAAGAAAACTCAGCCAGGATGTATTTGCTAATGCGATGGAACAGCTGGAGAAGAAAACACTACCCTACAGAAAAGCGGAAAAAGCACTCCAAGATGCAGTAAAAGCAGGTAAAAGCAAAGCGGAAATCGCTAAATTAACTAAAGCAGCCGAAGTTGAAAAACAAAAACTTACTGATTATATAAATGACTCGGTCGGAAAATCTTTTAACGGAATTACTCAATCAAGTAATAAAAATACCGATTTGGCATTAATGTCAAAACTTGCATCATCAACGGTAACCTCGGCATTTTTGGTAGCCGATAATTATAATATGGTAATGATAAAAACAAACGGAGAAGATAGCGAAGAAGCAAAAGAAAAAGCAAATGAGCGTATTATTCAAAGATTGAGCGGATTATTCTATCAGGCATTATTTATTAATTGGTTTAATGCAACATTTAGAAGTACGTACAACAGTTCATTAACAGGTATGGCGTCAGTTGCCGTTCCAAATACCATTACAACGGAAGTTCTTATGCGTTCATCTATCGGTATGCCTATCGGAAGAAAAACTATTGACGAATTAAATGAAATGGATAGAGAAAACGAAAACAGAACGGGATTTACCGGAAAATATTTTGAATTTATGAGATTATTAACGGGTAAAAAACCGTTAAAAGACAGATTGCCTAAAGAACAGCAGGATAACTTAAATTCAAATAAAAAAGTAAACTCAACAAATGTTCTTGAAATGTTATCAAAAAGATAATTATTTCTTGATTTTTACTGTAAAATAGTTTTTTTTATACTAAAATTAAATTGTAATTTATATTTTAAGGAATAGGGAAACATTAATAATGGATAATACAAAAATAAGAAACGTTGCAATAATTGCGCACGTTGACCACGGTAAAACTACGCTTGTAGATAGTATATTGAAACAAACAGGCGTTTTTAGAGATAATCAGCAAGTTCAGGAAAGAGTTCTGGATTCTAATGATTTAGAGAGAGAAAGAGGAATTACAATTCTTTCAAAAAATGTATCGGTAAATTATAAAGGATATAAGATAAATATAGTAGATACTCCGGGGCACGCTGATTTTGGCGGTGAAGTAGAACGTGTTTTGGGTATGGTCGATGGAGCTTTATTAATTGTAGATGCTGCAGAAGGACCGATGCCGCAAACAAGATTCGTTCTTTCAAAAGCACTTGAACTGGGAATAAAAATTATTGTTGTAATAAATAAAATAGATAAAACCGGGGCTGACCCGGATGGTGCCGTTGATAAAGTTTTTGATTTATTTACGGAATTAACCGATAATGAGGAATTAATAGATTTTCCTTATGTGTATGCAAACGGTTTAGCAGGTTTTGCAAAGAAAAATCTTAATGATGAATCTAAAAATCTAGAGCCGCTTCTTGATATGATTATTGAAAAAATAAAACATCCCTCGGGCGATAAGACCAAAACTCTGCAATTTCAGGTAACAACCCTTGATTATAATGATTACGTCGGAAGAATTGCAATAGGCAGAGTATTAAACGGTATAATTAAATCACAACAGCAGGTAAATTTAATAAAGGCTGACGGAAGTATCCAAAAGGGTAAAATAGTTAAATTATATGTATTTGAAGATTTGGGAAGAACGGAAACTCAAGAAGCTGTAGCAGGCGATATTGTTGCAATTACCGGATTTGATGATATTCATATAGGTGAAACAATTACTTCTCCCGATTGTACGGAAGCATTACCTTTAATCAAAATAGATGAGCCGACGCTTCAAATGATTTTTTCGGTTAATGACAGCCCGTTTGCAGGTCAGGAAGGCAAATTTGTTACTTCAAGACAGGTAAGAAAAAGACTTTATGATGAACTTGAAAAAAACGTAAGTCTCAGGGTAGAAGATACTGATACAACCGAAAGTTTTAAAGTATCCGGCAGAGGAGAACTCCATTTAAGCATTTTAATTGAAACAATGCGCCGTGAAGGCTATGAGTTTCAAGTTTCAAAACCTGAGGTTATAACAAAAAAAATTGATGGTGTTTTAATGGAACCTTATGAAAATCTTTTGATTGATGTTCCTGAAAATTGTGCAGGAGCTTGTATTGAAAAACTTTCTAACCGTAAAGGCGAAATGCTTCACATGCAAAATGCAAAAGGAAGAACAATGCTTAGTTTTTCAATTCCGGCAAGAGGTTTAATAGGGTTTAGAGGTGAATTTATAAGAATGACACGAGGTGAAGGTATTATGAATCATACTTTTGATGAATATAAGCCTTACGCAGGAGATATTTCAAAGCAGAGAAACGGCTCTCTTGTATCGCATGAACAGGGTGAAGCAATTCCTTATGCACTTGCTCAGTTTGAGGACAGAGGAGTATTTTTCTTAACTCCGAAAACAAAAGTATATAGAGGTATGGTTGTAGGTGAACATAATCGTCCGCAGGACATCGAAATAAATGTCTGCAAAACAAAAAAACTCACTAATATGAGAAGCGCAACTGCTGATGTCATGGTAACACTTCAAGCACACAGAAAGATGTCGCTTGAAGATTGCATGGAATATATTTCCGACGATGAATTATTGGAAATTACACCTCAAAATATAAGAATAAGAAAAGCAGACTTAAATAAAGTTCGTTTTAATTAAGTTTAATAAATGTGCGTATTAACAAAATAATGGAATTGAATATTTTTTTATTTTCAATTCAAAACAATTATTTAATTAATACTCATCAATAAATACAAACATTGACTATATTTCTTTTAGTTTTACACTAAAAGATATCTGAGAAATGAAAATTGAAGGGTAGAAAGAGGTATTTATGGCTAAAATTTATTATGCATCAGATTGCAATTTGAGTTTATTAAAAGGTAAGACAGTTGCAGTTATCGGCTATGGAAGTCAGGGGCATGCTCATGCTCTTAATTTGAAAGAAAGCGGTATTAATGTTATTGTCGGATTATATAAAGGCTCTAAATCATGGAAAATAGCAGAAGATGCAGGTTTAAAAGTTGCAACTGTTGAAGAAGCATCTAAAATTGCTGATTTTATTATGATTTTACTTCCCGATGAAAAACAGGCTGATGTATATAAAAATCAAATAGCTCCTAATTTAACGGGTGGAAAAACTCTTGCATTTGCTCACGGTTTTAACATTCACTTTAATCAGATTGTTCCTCCTGCTGATGTTGATGTTGTTATGATAGCTCCGAAAGGTCCCGGGCATACAGTTAGAAGCGAATATGTCGAAGGTAAAGGAGTTCCATGTTTAGTTGCGGTTCATCAGAATGCTTCAGGTAAAGCATTAGAAAATGCTTTAGCTTATGCGGCAGGTATTGGCGGTTCAAGAGCAGGTGTTCTTGAAACAACCTTCAGACAAGAAACGGAAACTGATCTTTTTGGAGAACAAGCTGTTTTATGCGGCGGTGTTACGGCTTTAATGCAGGCAGGTTTTGAAACTCTTGTGGAAGCGGGATATGATCCTCAAAATGCCTATTTTGAATGTATTCACGAAATGAAATTAATTGTTGACCTTATATATCAAGGCGGATTTTCAAGAATGAGATATTCTATTTCAGATACTGCCGAATTTGGAGATTATGAAACAGGTAAACGTATTATTACTGATGAAACAAAGAAAGAAATGAAAAAAGTTCTTCAGGAAATTCAAGACGGTACTTTTGCTTCTAAATGGATTACCGAAAATAAAGCTGCAAACAGAGCTCACTTCTTAGCAACAAGAAAAGTAAAAGCCGAACATCAGCTTGAAAAAGTAGGTAAAGAATTAAGAAAAATGTATTCTTGGAATGAAGAAAAATAATTTTGTTGAAAGAATATAATAAAAATGGTTTCCGTAGTTTACGGAAGCCATTTTTTTATGTTTAGAAAGTGTGTTCACATTATTTGTATTTATTTCTTTTTTACATTGCTGTTAGTGTAGTGTGAACATGCTTGTTTTTTAGTAAAGTCCGAATTGCTCAGGCGGAAGTTGATTTTGTTCCGTATTTTCTTCCTCTTCCTCCTGTATTTTATTGTCATTGTCAAGTTTTATTCTTGATAACCTGACTATTTCTTCAAAATCAGGATATCGTTCCGACAGTTCTTTAAATGTTCCTATATCAACAACTGTACCTTCCTTTAAAAATGCGACTCTATCGCAATTTACAAGGGTCGAAAGTCTGTGTGCTATTGCTATTATTGTTTTATTTCCTTTTAAATTATTTAATATTTCGGTTAATTTATTTTCAATTTTTACGTCTAAATTTGCTGTAGCTTCATCAAGCACAATAATATCCGGATCTTTATATAATGCGCGAGCAATGCCTATTCTCTGCATTTGTCCGCCTGATACTCCAATACCGTCCTGCTTTAATTCTATTTCCAAACCGTTTTCTGTTTGTTTTAATTGGTCATACAGCTGTGCCTGTTTTAAAGCTTCATCTACTTTTTCTTTATCTATATCTTTTCTTTCTACTCCCCAGGCAACATTTGTATATATATCTCCCTCTACATTACATATTTTTTGGGGTACATAACCTATGATATTTCTGAATTTTTGAAAATTATCAACGGTTAATAATTCTTTATCTATATATATTTCACCTTCATATTCCAATAAACCGAGCAAGCAATCAACAAGCGTACTTTTTCCTGCTCCGGATAGACCTACTATGCCTATAAATTCACCTTTTTTTATTTTTAAATTAATATTTTTCAAAACATTTTCTTTTTTATCGTAAGAATAGTTAAGGTTTTTTATTTCAAGAAAAGATTTAAAAGGCATTTTTTCCAGTGTATCTCTGTTTTTTGAATAATCATAAAGTCCGTATTTTTCATATATCTCAAATAATTGTTTTAATTTATAATCAGAAAGGTTAATGTAATTTAAATATATTTGATTTTTATAAATTTGAGGTACAATTCTATAAATTGAAATTGCTACAACTCCCAGCGAAACCAGAATATTTTGCGGATTTTCTCCATATTGCACCATAATTCCCATTGAAAGAATTATCATTGTAAAAATAAATATAATTTCAATTATAAACTGAGGAATTTGCGGCAGCAGATTTATTTTTTCGGTGTAAGGTATCATTTTTTCAGAGATATCAATAAAAGAGTCAAAAAAATATTTTTGGCAGCCGTTAATTTTTATTTCTTTTATAAATGACAGATTATTTATAACCGAGTTATATGTAGAATCCGTTAAAATAGCTTTTTTCATACTCAGCATCGTACTCCATTTTTGGAATAATCCTGCCTGAAAAGCTCCTGCTATAGAGAAAAAGAATACAGCCATGATTGTAAAAGAAGGAAGCAGATACATCAGTGCAAAAAATACAATTGCAATCAAGAAACTGTTTGAAATAAAAGAAATAACCCGCGAAGTAAAATTTTGCATAACATAATCAATACCGGTTGTAATTTTAGTAATTATATTGTTGTCACCGCGTTGCAAATCAGCTTCATAAGGAGAATAAAGAAAATATCCAAGCATCTTTTCTTTAATATCCAAACCCCATTTATTAATCATATTACTTTGCCAGTATTGAATAAGAATACTATATATGTTTTTTATTATTATTACAATTGCAATCATAAGACCAAACGTTATTATTAAATCCTTTTGTTCGGTAAATCCGGTATATTCTGTAATTATCTTAGCAAAAGGACTGTAAATAATTCTTGAAGGATTTACCATAGTCATTAAAAAGGGAAAAACAAGAACAATGCTTAAAAAATCAAGTAAACTGGACATAAAAGACATAAAAAACATATATGCAAGTTTAAACTGATAACCTTTTCCAAAGTATTTTAAAAATTTAAAAAACTTAAATAAAAACATCAAACAACTACTCCCTATTCAGACAAAATCATATCATAAATATCAGGGAATAAATAAGTTTAAGCTGTTAAATTTAGCAATTTTTTTATTTATTTTTGTTTTTATATAAATATATTAAATAAGAGTGGAATTTTTAAAAATGGATTGCAATTTTGGTGGATTTAGTGTTGCTAAAAAAAATAACAGCGAAGTTAATACTAATAAAGACGGGAATAAATATGCAAAATTTGAGCAATATGATTCAGAGGAAAGTTCAAATAGTTGTCTTGATGGGATTATAAGTTTACCTGAAACAGATGAAATGCTTTCAGATATTGGAAAACCAAAATATTCGGTTCCTAAACTGCCCGAATTTGAACTTCCTGAAATCGGAGAAATAACAGTTGAACCTGCCGACATAGAACCTCCTGTTTCAGATGAACTAAAAATTAAACTTGCTGAAACAGGGAAAAAATTTATTGAAGACAGTAAATTGGAGGCTGCAAAAAGAAGAGAAGCACTGGAGGCAGCCCATAAACCTAAGAAGCCGGAGAAAAAAGAAACAATTAAGCGTGAGGAAACCGTAAAAATCGAAAAAAACGAAAACCCTGAAAAAGAATTTGATTATTCAATAAATGACGGAATAATTTCTCCGAAAGATAAAGTAATAAATTTTGGAAAAGGTTTGATATCTCCTGCTGTGAGCATGTTTGAATCTCCCGAAAATTTTATAAAAGGAGCAGGAATAATAGCTGGCAGCGCGCTATTAATATATGCAACAGGTGGATTGGCGGCTCCTGTTTTAGCAGGAGCAGGTTTAGCTTATGGGGCTTTTCAGTTTGGAAAGAGTGCCGTTGATGCTAATAAGGCAAAAACAGATAAAGAAGCTGAAAACGCTTGGCAGGGAATGGGAAACGGTACTTCAATTGCAAGTATGTCACTGATAGGTGCAAAAGTATCTTCCGGAAAATATTCTAAAATTAACGGTGAAAATACAGAAATTGCAGCATCGATTAAGGAAACACCAAAAACAGTGAAAACTGCTGAAAACAAAACATCAGCCATGCAAGAAATATTCGTAGAACCTGTCAAAACTGCAAAAACTGTTTCTAAAACAAAAGAAGTAATAGAAGAACCTGTCAAAAGAGGAGAAGCTGTTTCTAAACCGAAAGAAATAGTTGAAGAACCTGTCAAAGAAACAGTTGCTAAAGAAGAAAAAGCAGTTGATGAATCCATAAAAACCGAAAAAACTCCGGTAAAACCATCCGAAAGTCATGAAGCAATTTTAAAAGAAGTTTTAGAAACTTTAAATCCTGATGTATCAAAAATAGTACAAACCAAAAATTTTGTACTAAATAACGGAATGAGAATAACGGAAATTACTCTTACTAACGGAAGAAAAATCTTTAGATACTAAGATAAAAATGGTTTAAATTGTGCAGAAGTACAGGGCAGCAATGGTACACACATAAAATACTATACCAAAGACGGTGTTGAATTTGGGCGTGTTATAGCCAATGAAAAAAATGAAATTTTAGAAAAAAAATTTTTTAAATACATAAAAAAGAACTCATTGTATGTTAATTGAAGCTTGTTTCGTAAATTGTTCATTAAATTTTTGCATTTTAGCATAATCGAATGCTTTTTCCCATTTTGCAATTACAACCGTAGCAACACAATTTCCAATCAAGTTAACGGTTGTTCTTCCCATATCAAGAATATGGTCAATACCAAGAAGAATAGCAACGCCAATTAAGGGATAACCAAAATTATCAAGAGTTCCTGCTAAAACAACAAGTGCAGCTCTGGGAACACCTGCCACACCTTTACTTGTAACCATCAATGCTGCCATTAAAAATAGAAGCTGGAACATGGAAAGATGAATGCCTGAAATCTGTAATGAAAACAACACTGCAAGAGCTAAATATAAAGTTGACCCGTCAAGATTAAAAGTATAACCTGTAGGCATAACAAAACCGGCAATATTTTTGGGAACTCCGTAATTTTCCATTATTTTCATAGCTTGAGGCAGTGCAGCTTCAGAGGAGGAAGTTGTAAATGCCAGAATAGCAGGTTCTCTTATTGCTCTTAGAAGTGAAAATAAAGAAATACCGGCAATCCATGAAGCTATATTTAATATTAAAACTAAAAAAATAAATAAAGCCAAATATAAAGCACCTATAATTTTTGCGTAATGAAAAATAACCTCCATTCCATTTTTTGAAACAGTATAAGCAATTGAGCCGAAAATACCAAGTGGAGCAAAATTCATAACCAATTGAGTAAATTTAAACATAACTTCGGATAAAGCGGAAACAAAATTTAAGACCGGTTTTGCTTTTTCTCCGGTGGCGCAAATTGCGAATGCAAAAAATATCGAAAAAACAACTATTTGAAGCAAATCTCCTTCAGCCATTGATTTTATTATATTGGCAGGTACAAGCTCAATCAATATTTCAACAAACGAGTTATGCATATCATGAGGTTCTATAGTTGGAGCGGATTTAATTATATTGGGCTTATCAATAGGGAAACCTTTACCCGGTTCAAAAATCAAGCCTACGGTTAAACCAATAACAAGTGCAAGTAGAGCGGCACAGGCGAAATAAAAAAATGTTTTAAGCCCCAGTTTACCCAGTGCTTTTATATTACCATTTGAAGCAATTCCGGTAACTACGACGGAAAATAAAAGCGGAGCTATTATCATTTTAATCATATTCAGGAAAATAACAGCTAACGGCTGCATCATTTTCCCTAAATCAGGAAAAATCCAACCTGTAATTATACCTACAACTAAACTTAGTAATATATATAGAGACAGTTTCGATGTTTTCATTACTAAATAAATTCCTACTATCCCGATTATATCAAAAAAACAAAATTAGATTGCAATATTATCATAAATTAATTTTGAAGCATTTACTATGAATTCTCTGCCCTGCATGCTGTTATAAGGACGCCTAACCATAATAACCACAATATATTTTTTCCCGTTAGATGCTCTTACAATACCGGCATCACCAAGCATAAAACCTATATCACCTGTTTTATGCAGAATTTTTGCATCTTTTGGCAGACCGGATTTTAAAAGGCGGGTATTTTTAACATTTGACATATAATCAGCTATATATTTTTTTGATTCATTTGTAAGTAAATTGGTTGAATCTATGTTATATAACATTTTTGCCATTTCACGTGCTGTAGTAGTATTTGTACCATCTAAATCAGGAAGCCAGTTACGAATTTTTGTAGCTTTTAATCCCCATCGTTTAATAGCCTGATTAACCTCGGGCATACCGCCTATTTTTGACACTAGCATATTTGTTGAAGAATTATCAGAATTTTCAATCATTATGCGCGCTAAATAATCAAGAGTATGTTCAATTCCTTCCGGTGTATATTTTAATTTTCCCGACCCTTCCGCTCTAAAATAATCTTCAAAAATCATTTTATCGAACAAAGAAAATTTATTATGTTCAATATCCCGAAATAATTCAATAAGTACGGGAACTTTTATTATACTCGCTGCGGGAAACGGTTCATTTGCATTAATATCAACAAAACTATGCCCCTTATATTCCCATACATATATGGAAGGATAAATACTTTTATAATTATCCGCAAGTTCTAAAAGTTCACTTTTCAATCTTTTTCTTTGAAAATTTTCCGGAATATCAAGCATAAGCGGTTTATCATATTTAATACTGCCTATTTCATATTTTCCAAGAACTGTTTCATTAACTGAAAGAAGACTCTGAACAGGGTACATAGTTTTAAGTAATTTTGAATTATCTAAATTTAAATATTTATTTGTTTTAGAAGGAAATATATCTTTTATATATAAATTAAAAGAATAAGGAAAAATAAAAAATAATAATATTAAACAAACAACTAACGAAAGAGTACGTTTAACAGGGAAATGTTTTTTCTTCCTGTTAGCAGCATTTCGTTTATATTTACAGTATCTGTTTTTTTTTATCGGTATGCTTTTGTAATAATACTGTTCAACCGGATTTTCATGAATATTTATGCCGTTATTTTTCATTATTTGATATTCAGGCTGAAGCACGCACATTCCCCTTCTAATAATATTATTATAATACATTTGGAATTTTTTATTCAATTTTGTTAAAAATGTGCAATAAATTATTTAGGAAACTAAAAATACTTTTGTTATATAATTTGATTGTTGGTATAAAAATCAAAAATAAGGGAAAACAAATGGAAGAAATTATAAAAGAGATATTGATGAAACAGGCAGGGAAAATTGACTTGCTTTTAATAGGTAAAACAATTTTAGAAATTATAATTTTCATAATAATATTAAAAGTTGCAAATAAAGGTTTTCATCTTATTTTTGAACAAATAATTTCAAGAATATCGGACAGTGAAACAAAAAAATTATACATGACCTTGAAACAGTTGGGTATTTACATTATTGATGCAATAATAATACTGTTTTTTGCTACTAATATACTGGGCAACTTTGGTATTGATATGAAGCCCATACTTGCAACGGCAGGTGTTTTAGGTGTGGCAGTCGGCTTTGGCGGTAAAAAGTTCGTAGAAGATGTTATAACTGGCTTGACTATTATCTTAACAGGTCAATTAAGAGTTGGTGATTATGTTACCGTAAATAATTCAACGGGAACAGTTGAAAAAGTTACTTTAAATATGATTGTTATACGAGCCTTTAACGGTGATGTCCATTATTTAAGAAACGGACAAATTGAAACAGTTATAAATCAAACGAAAAATTTTTCATATCCTTTATTTAATATCGGTGTAGCTTATAAATCTGATGTTGCTCAAGTTATGAGGATTTTAAGAGAACTTGGGCAGGAGTTAAAAGAAAATCCTATTTACGAAAAATTTGTTTTATCAGAAATAGAAGTTTTGGGATTAAACGAATTTCAAGACTCCGCCCTTGTCATTCAATGCAGAATTAAAACAACTCCGCAGGAACAATGGATGATTAAACGTAAATTTAATCAAATGATTAAAGAGCGTTTTGACAAGGAAGGTATAGAAATCCCCTTTCCTCAGGTTACGTTATCTTATTTAAACGGAAAGCAGGATAAAGAGTGATATTAATAACGGGTGGTGCAGGCTATATTGGAAGCCATACGGCTTTAAGTTTTTTAAAGTCAGGAGCGGAAGTTATTATTTTTGATAATTTGGAAAAAGGTCATATTGAAACTGTCAGGACTTTGCAAAAAGAAGGTAATCTTCATTTTGTAAAAGGTGATTTAAGAAATTATGAAGATATAAAAAATGTTTTAAAAAAGTTTAATAACATAGATGCTGTTATTCATTTTGCAGGATATATTGAAGTGGAGGAAAGTGTAAGGGAACCGGAGAAATATTATACAAATAATGTTTTAGGTACTAAAAATCTTTTAAATTCAATGGCGGAATTTAATGTAAAAAATATAGTATTTTCATCTACCTGTGCCGTATATGGAAATCCAAAGTACTTGCCTTTAGATGAAAAACACCCTAAAAAACCCGTAAATCCTTATGGTGATACAAAATTACAAATAGAAAAAATGCTTGAAGAATATGATCAAAATTACGAAATAAAATCAGTAATTTTAAGATATTTTAATGCTGCAGGGGCTGATAGTGAAACTAAAATAGGTGAATGGCACAACCCTGAAACCCATTTAATTCCGAATATTTTAAAATCAGTACTAAAGGAAGGGAGAACCTTTAAATTATTTGGAGATGATTACGATACTCCGGATGGAACCTGTATCCGCGATTATGTAAATGTAGAAGATATGGCAAAGGCACACGAAAAAGCTTATAATTATTTAAAAAATAATCATGTTTCAGAAGTCTTTAACATAGGAACATCAGGCGGATACAGCATAAAAGAAGTTTTTGATACCGTAGAAAATATAACAGGCAAGAAAATTCATTATGAAATATGCGCAAGAAGACAGGGAGATTGTGCTAAACTTGTTGCAGATACGACTAAATCAAGTAATATTTTAGGCTGGAAAGCTGAAAGAACACTTGCGGACAGCATAAAATCAGCCTACAAGTGGGAACAGAAATTAGAAAAACTATTTAATTAAATTCATCATCTCAATAACAGCATTATCAAGTCCCGTAAATATTGCACGGGCAATAATACTGTGACCGATGTTAAGTTCTTCAATTCCTCTGATTTCATGCATACGACGGACATTATTGTAATCCAAACCGTGTCCTGCATTGACTTTAAGTCCTAAATTTTGAGCAAATTCAGCAGCTGATTTAAGTTTTTGAAATTCTGTTTCTTCGTTTTCTTTTCCAAAAGCACAAGAGTATGCTCCCGTATGCAGTTCAATATATTGCGCTCCTGTTTTATGAGAAGCTAAAATTTGATTTTTATCAGGTGCAATAAACATACTTACAAGAATACCATTATCAACAAGCGGTTTAACGAATTTATTCATTTTTTCCTGAGAAGAAGCAACATCAAGTCCGCCTTCAGTTGTGATTTCTTTGCGTTTTTCGGGAACAATACAGCAGGCATGAGGCAAAACAGAAAGAGCTATTTTTTGCATTTCCTCTGTTGCTGCCATTTCCATATTTAAACGGCATCCTAAACTTTTTAGCTGTTTAATATCTTCATCTTTTATGTGTCGGCGGTCTTCTCTCAGGTGAGCCGTAATTCCGTGTACATTCAATTTCATGCAAATTTTTGCTCCTTCAATCGGTGAAGGATTTTCTCCGCCTCTTGCATTTCTCAAAGTTGCAATGTGATCAATATTAACACCTAACAGCATAACTACACCTCATTAAATTACGATTAATTTATATAATAAACAAAAAAACTGTATTTACAATTCAACTTTTCAAATTTTCTGTCCAGTCTGAATCAATTTGTATTATTTCTTAGTTATTCCAATTTGTTTAATCTTTTACATTTCTGTTACATTGACTGTGTTTCATAGTTCAAATACATATTAGACTATTAAAGTTAATATATAACAGAAAGTATATTTTGTTCAATATGTTATGAACTGTACAGCAGATAGACATTTTTTAATATTTATTTTATAATGCTTTTGTCGGTAAAATACAAGGTATAAAATGACATCGGACAGTATTTCGGCGGGTGGGGCATCAGGAGTTACCGGAAGTTCCGGAGTTACAGATAGTCTTATTCGCGAACAAAGTAAAAAAGAAAATTCAAAGTTTAGAGCGGTAGTTCGTGCTTTTTTGGCTAACATTTTTATTGCATTTATAAAACTTATTTCCTGGTATTTTACGAAGAGTTCCGCAATGTTCGCAGAAGCTGTTCACTCGGGTGTAGATTCATTTAATAGTATTTGTCTAATGGTTGGCTTAAAACAAGGTTCGCGTCCTGCTGATGATGTTCACCCGTTTGGTCACGGTCTTGAAACAAATGTTTGGACAATTGTTGCCTGCATATTGATGTTTGTTGGTTCTGCTGTATCTCTATTAAGTTCTTACAATAAAATAATGTTTAATAATCATTCATATAATCTGCTTAATTACTACCCTGTATTAGCTGTAATTTTAACATTAAGCATATTATCCGAATCATGGGCAGTTCACAGTGCCGTTAATGCTGTTCTTGATGAAGCGCAGGTTAAGCATATAAATCCTATTGTTGATTTATTTAAATCAATCAAGTATGTTCATAAAATAACAACTCCCACTACTAAATATGTATGGTATGAGGATGTTGTTGCTTTATCAGGTGTAATAGTTGCATTTATTGCAGTTTCAATTTCAAAATTTATACTTCCTTCCCATTTGGCACACATACCTGACGGTATTGCTTCAGGCATAATTGCATTAATGATGCTGTTTTTAGCAGGTTATATGCTTAAAAATAACGTTAATCTTCTGACAGGTTTGTCAGCACAGCCTCAAACAGAGGAAATGATTAGACAAATAGCTGAAAATCTTCATTGCGTCAGTTGCGTAAAAGAACTTAAAACTATGGATATGGGTACTTCAGGTCTAATTGTTAATATTAAAATTGAAGTTGATCCTGAAATTCAAGTTAAAGAAGCAGACGATATATCCGAAATGGTTGAACGAAAAATAAGAGAACAGTTTTCTAATATTTCTCATGTTTCTGTTGAAATCGATACTAACGATGCAGAAGAAAACTGGGAAGATAAATTTGATAAAATAATTGAGGAAGGCGAAAAAATAGATGTTTTTGATGATAAAGAAGCTGATATGCTTTCAAATTTCTATTCTTTTTCTCAAACTGTCGTAAAAGAAATTATGGTTCCGCGTCCCAAAGTCGTTTTTATTAATTCAGAAGCGACTTTAGATGTGCTTATCGATATGATTATTGACTCGGGGCATACTCGTATTCCTTTATATGAAGGAACTGTGGACAATTTAATCGGAGTTATTAATGCAAAAGATGCTCTAAAAGCATTAAGAGATAAAGCTTATGAACAAAAAGATTTTAAAATAAAATCTTTAGCTCGTGAAATATTGATAATTCCTGAAAATAAATTTATCAGCGACCTGTTAAATGATTTTACTTCAACAAAAAATCAAATAGCTGCAGTTGCTGATGAACACGGCGGTATAGCCGGAATTGTTACTGTTGAAGATATTATCGAAGAAATTGTCGGTGAAATTTACGATGAATTTGACGAAGCTCCCGTACCTGAAATTAATAAAATTGATGATTATACTTTAAATTTATCTGCATTAGTAAATATTGAGGATATTAATGAAAAGTTTGACCTTGATATACCGGATGAGGATTTTCAAACTCTTGGCGGCTATGTTTTTGGTTTATTAGGCAGAGAACCGGAAATAGGGGATAGAGCAGAAGACAGAAACTTGTCTTTTGAAGTTATAGAACTTGATGGTATAAAAATTTCCCGAATAATAATGAGAAAAGATACACCGTTTATTGATAAAGAACAACAGAATGAAGGAATACACTCATCTGATGAAACATTATAAATTTGGATATGCTGCTATAATAGGACGCCCAAATGTAGGTAAAAGTACCATTTTAAACAGACTTATAGGTCAAAAAATTGCAATTACTACAAATAAAGCACAAACAACAAGAAGAAGAATAAACGGAATTTTAACTACAGAAGAAGCGCAAATAGTTTTTATTGATACTCCCGGTATTCATAAACCCGTTGACCGTTTGGGAGAATGCCTTGTGGATGAAGCCAAGAGTGCAATTAATGATGTTGATATCGTTTTATTTATAGTTGACGGCTCAACAACTGCCGGCAGAGGCGATAAATGGATTATTGACAATGTTTTGAAGGATTATAAGGGATCATTAATTATAGTATCTAACAAATACGACCTTGTAAAAGATATACAAAAAAGAGAAGAAATTTTATTAACTTACAAGACACTATTCAAGGAAAATTATCCTGTTGTAAAAATTTCGGCAAAAACAGGCAGAAATTTCGATACTCTTATAAAAAATATGGTAAGAAAACTGCCTGCAGGTGAAAAAGTATATGCGGATGATGAAATTACCGATGAAACAATGCGTAATATTGCGGGAGAATTAATAAGAGAAAAAATTTTAATTCATACACGCGATGAAGTACCTCACAGTGTTGCGGTTATTATTGAAAGTTATGAAGAAACAGAAAAGTTAGATAAAATTTCGGCTCAAATAATAGTTGAACATGAAACACAAAAGGGAATTTTAATAGGTAAAGACGGCAGCATGCTTAAGATTATAGGGACTGAAGCTCGTAAAGAATTGGAAGATACGACAGGGAAAAAGGTTTTTTTAAATTTAAAGGTAAAAGTTATAAAAGATTGGCGCAAGAAATCTAAAGATTTAGAAAAAATGTACTGATAGAGCGTCCTGTGAATAACTAGTAGAGCGTTCCTTAAATAATCGGACTTTTTGAAATAAAAAACGAAAAAAAGAAAATACTTTGAGGAGCATTGAGCACCCTTGCTACATTAATTTATTTTTTATCAATAATAAAAAAATAGCTGGTGCGGCTTAAGAAATAAGCGGGTGTAACAGCTCCGAAAAGTGTTTTCTTTTTACAGTATTCTAAAATTTCGGAAATAAAAAGTCCAGTTAATTACAGAACGTTCTACTAGTACAATGTCCATTAAACAACTTAACTTTCCCCTGCACATTACCTTTACAATTTTAATTTTTATGTTATCATAGGGAAAAAATAGGAATTTATAATGCTTATTAATCAAATACGACGTTATTTTAATAAAGGAGGCTTTACGAGGTAATCGTACGTTTTTGATTGCAGTTTTATTAAAAGCCTTCTAACAAAATTAGAAGGCTTTTTTAGTATTGAAAAAATGAAAGGTTAAATAATATGCGACGATTTTTTAATGACCTTATGGCAGATACCCAGTTTGTCAAATTAAGAAATTTAATTTGGGGTTTGTAATATACATTAGCAAGGAAAATAAAATGCAAATAAATAATATTACTTCAAGTATAGTATCAGTACTTGGAAATAAAGAATCATTAATTCCCATAATGATAAAAGACGGAGTAGATTCAGGCAGCTTAACTTATCAGTCTTATAAGGCCGGCGGGAAAGCGGAAGGATATGACAGGGCTGTTGATGAATTTGGAACTCAGTTAATTTGGATAGGAGGTATTCCTTTTTATAAAAAATTGATTGATGCTTCTATTTATAAAAAGGCAGATATACATCCCGATGTTGATATAAGAATTGTTTCAAATCCCGAATATATAAATTGGGCAAAAAAAAATGCAAAAGGTCTAATGCCCAATAAAGGTTTTTTCAAAAAATTTAAATTTTTGCAGCCCAAAAAAGAAACTGTTAAAAGTGCTTTATTAAAATCTATAGAAGATGGCGGAGTAAAAATAAATAATTTATATAAAACAAAAGTTATTGCTGCAACTGCCCTGACTCTGGGTTCTTTTTTCGGACTTACCTTTGCAAAACAAAAACAAACTAAAAATTTTATTTTAAATGATATTAATGCTAATAAAAAAAGTAATAATATATCTTTTTCATCATTAAAAAATGAAAAAAGTCCTATTTTTAGTGATATTACGGAATTTTCAAAACAAAAAAATAAAATTCCTTCATTCAAAGGTGTAAAAGATGATTTAGCAAATTCTATTTTATTTAATCCCGTGAGTAATATGAAAGTAATAGATGTCGGGATTTCGGCAGAAAGAATTGCCTGCTCGAGAAATACAACCGAATTAATGGAACATACAATAAAAGAGGGTGGATTTCTGTTTTTTCTTTATAAATTCGGAGAAATTTTAGAAAATAAAATTAATAAATACAGCTTGAACAAACTTTCTATCCCGATTGATGCAAATATAAACGTTATAACCGACGAAAATTTATTAAAATCACTAAAAAAACAGAATATAACTTCGTCTGTTGATAAAATGCCAAAAAACGGAACATTAACCGAAAAACTTGATTTCATAATAAATAATCCTGATAACATACTTGTTCAGGCTGCAAAAAAATCAGATATAGTTTCGGAAACAAAAAATAAAAAGGGAAAATCTTTTGTTGATACTTCTAAATTTATAGATATTGAAGAATTTAATAAACTGGCGGAAAATTTAAAAATAATAGAAGAAAAATATAATAATTCAGGAATTTCAGCTGAAAAATTTATAAAAAAAATGAAAGTAATGAAAATAGCTTCCGTGGGATTAAATATGCTGCTCTCATGCGCTTTTTTAGGCTTACTTATACCTAAAGCGGTTTATAAATACAGAGAATGGAAAACAGGAACAAAAGAATTTCACGTAACAAACGAATTAAAGGGAAAACAAACTCCTTAATCTGCTTATGTGCAATGATTTATAAAATAGGAATTATTTGTTTGTAATTTACCGTTCCTTGACCATGTTCCTTCTTCCGGACATACTGCATTTTCAGGGATGTAACATGCTTCACCCTGAATGTACGTGCCTGTTATATTAACATTTAACATATGACCGTGGCAAAAGTTTTCACCAAAACCACAATATACTGATGTTCCATATGCTCCTATATGAGCTGAACCATCTCCTGCTTCATCACATTTAGCCTGACAGGCACTATGTGAATAATTAGCAGGGTCGCCACAATCTCCTGTAAAATAATGCCATCCGCTTGTAAGAGTACTATAAACAATTTTTCCGTATTTTTCTATTTCTATATCTCCCCAGGTTTGACATTTGCACATTGAAATTTTGTTATCAAAATCTTCTATTACATCATCATACAATTGTTTAACGTCTTCATCGTTCAATTTTTCTATCAGGTCAAAATCCATAATTGTTCTCCTTTTAAATCTATCCGACTAATTAAACAATCAATTGTTTTAATTTATCGACAGCTTAAAATATCTGTACTAAATCCATATATTAAGGCTTTAATACTTATATTTTATTTTATAAATTACGTAGCTTTTTAATATTTTTTTACAACAAAACATGCGCAATTAACTATTGCAACAAACAAATCTTTGTTGTAAAATATTTAATGAATTTATTATTTTTAAAATACATGATTAATAATAAAGCAAATGCTTTAATGTGTCAAGCGTTTTTGGAATGTTATGAAAAAAAATTTTATAAAAGGTCAAATAGCATTTAATAATGTGACTGCAAAAGAAGTCCATAGAAGACTTAGCGAAAAATACGGAAGAACTGATACCCTGCAAAACTTTACACTTAAACTAAACCGACAAACCTTCAAATATGATGAAATTCTTCAAATTGCAGATGTTTTAGGATATGAAATTATTTGGAAAGAAAAATCATAATTTTTTTGGCAATTTGGTTTTTATATCTTTTTTGAAAATATTTTCAATATAATATTCATCATTTGGAGTAGGATATAAATATTTATCCTTCAGATTTTTTGCGGGTACAAATACTGCGGATAAGTTGTTTTCAAAAATTTTTACCCAATCAGGATGAGCTGAAATTTTTTCATACACGGGATATTTTTTTTCTATAATCATTACATCGGTTTTGTAATCTCTTATTATTTTATACCAATCGTTTTGCAAAAGATGAAAGTCTTTTAATTGAATTAACAAATCAGGAGAATAAACCTCTTCATATCTACCATCCATGACAACTAAATTGTTTGGATATAATTTATATGCAGAATAACTTCCCCAATCAAAATTAACAAATAAATTTCCATTTATATTATTTATCTTTATAAATTCAACGGCAAATCTGGGATATTCAGTCTGCGTTATATCCAATTGTTTATTTTCTTTAAGCATTGAAGGAGCAGATATCATTATTAAAAAAATATATACAAAAACTTCTTTAAATAAACATAATGTTTTATTAATCTCCTCGTTACTAAATTTAAATTTATTTATTAAAGAATTAAATAAAAAGTAAAATTCGTCATATAATAGTGTTCCTGCCGTAAAAACAAAAAAGGTAATATGCCTTGAATATCTGATTGATAAATATATTACTAACAGAATTAATAAAAATTTTGTTTTATCAATTTTTTCGTAGCTTATTTTATTTTTTCGCCAATATAGTAATTGAATGAACAGCATAATTAATAAATAAAATTTAAATCTTATAAAACTGTTTAAATTAACGGCAGAAAAAGGGCTTGCCCATTCTTTTATATATTCTCTGTTCATTAATGCTGCATAAAACAGAAATTTAACATATTCAAAACCGTATGGATTAATAAAAAATGCAGCTAAACATCCTAATAAGACCCAAATATAAGTTTTAACAGGTTTTTTATTTAAAAATTCCCCAATAATATATATAACAAGTAATCCCAAACCGCTAATACAGCCGCCGTGAATATTACACCATAATATCATCAAAAAAGGCAGCCAAATTAAACATTTATCCTGTTTATATCTGTATCGTTCCAAAATATACAAAAATATCGCAAAAAATAAGCATGTGAACAATAAACATCTTATAACCGCTCCTAGAGAAACAGATACAACCCAGCACATAAAGGCATAGTATAATATATTATATGGAATGGTTGATTTAGGTTTTCTTATTTCTACTGTTTTATAACAGAAAAAAATAGTAAAAGCACATAAAATACCTTTTAAAATAATTAAACCGCCGGTGCCAAAATATTTCAAAGCTAAATAAAAAAATACACTTGCTCCCCACTCATGGTCATACCATAAATGAGTAGGTGTATAAGACCAAAAATCATGTTTGGGCACCGTAAAATTTTCAACTATATATTCACCGGCAAGAAGTCTTGCCCATAAATCAATATCAGGTATTAAACTGCTAAAGCAGCAAAAACCGATACAAAATATGATTATAGTTAGAATAAATAATATTTTATGCATAGTAAAATATATAATAAAACAAAAACAGACTAAACTAAAATATTATATCATTAGCAGTCTGTTTTTGTGTATTTATTTTAGTGTAAACCGATTATTTTGCGTAAACACTTACCTGCTTACGCTCGCGTCTATGGGGTTCAAACTTAACAACACCATCAACAAGTGCAAACAAAGTATAATCTTTACCCATACCAACATTGTTACCGGGATGAATTTTAGTGCCTTTTTGGCGGACAATAATATTACCTGCAGTTACAGCTTCACCGCCGAATTTTTTTACACCGAGTCGTTTACTTTCACTGTCGCGTCCGTTTTTACTGGAACCGACACCTTTCTTATGTGCCATTTTAATATCTCCTTATTATAATTAATTTTAATCTTCAGCTGTAGTTTCGGTTTCTGACTTTTTAGCCGTCGTTCTGATTTTATTAATCATAACACGAGTAAAACTTTGTCTGTGACCATTTTTTCTTCTATAGCCTTTTTTAGCTCTTTGCTTAAAAACGAGAATTTTTTTATCTCTGTCGTGTTTAACAATAGTACCTTCAACACTGGCATTTTCGACATAAGGCTGACCGACTCTTGATTTTTTACCGTTTACAAGCATTACAATGTTTTCAAAAACAACTTTTGATTCCGGTTCATCTTTTAACAATTCAATATCAACATAACGACCTTCTGTTACCTGATATTGCTTTCCGCCTGTTTCAATAATTGCGAACATAAATTTTCCTTTCCTTTGAGACAATCGCAGCTAAAAGCATTTTAAAGCGACTTGCCTATCTAATACAAAATGTAATAAATTACATCATCATGATTAGTCTATATCGGGCATATTCAATTGTCAATATCTGCTATGCTTATTTTGGGGATTAACGAACTAATGGAATTGAAAATAAAAAATGTGAAAAATTTTTATGATTTTTCCGCATGTTCTTCAGTTAATTTATTAGTATTTTTTAATTCATCAAGTCTGCCACTTTTGCTTTCTTCTTTAAGAAAATTATTTACAAATTTTACTAATTTTTTATTTCCTTTGTGCATTAATATTCCTTTTTGACCGGATTCAAAAGGTGATTTCGCAATTGGAGCAGCAAGCTATTTTACTAATAATTTCTTTTTTTTGCCTGTTTTTCAAGTTTTCTTTGTTCCCACTCATTATTTTCAGGATTAACAATTTTTTTTGCTTTTAAGAAATAAGCATTCGGACATATATTCCCTTTGTATGAATAACCTGAAACTATGTTATCGGAATTTACTTCTAAAATTTTTCTGCATAACATTTCATAAGTGCTGCCCCCTGATTTATGGGTATCAACATACGTTCTGCCTTTTTTGTCAGTCTTAATGGTGCTTCTTTCAACTGTATCACTTTGATACTCGCTTTTTTCTTCCCATATATATATGTTTTTCCCTGCTATAGTTTGCTGACTGTCAGGGTATCCCCAATATTTTATAACTGACTCTAAAGGATATCCCACCCAGGAGTCTAATGCTTTATCCATAAAAGGCTCAGCCTGTGCTATATTTATGTACATAAATGATACTGTAAAAAACAATATAATTTTTTTCATTTTTAATCCTTTAATATAAATTTATTAAATCCGTTCTTATTGAATTATCTGTTTGTTCTAAATCTAATTCAACAGTATTTTCTGTTCCGTATCTTTCTTCATCAAGCCCAGCTTGATTTGATAATTGCTTATTCTGTGTATTGGAAACATTGATAATATTTTCTTCTTTTGTTTCTTCAACAGGTGTAACATAATCGGCAAAATGAACTTTTTCTTGTTCTTGTATTTGTTCACTCTGTTCTTTAACCATTTCAACAGGCTCGCCTTTTGGTTTTCTTCTGCTTAACAGATAATCAAAATCAGGTGTAATATTCAAATCAAAATGAAATCTGCCCCATTTGTGTCTGTCTTCATGCCTGTTATAAAACAGAGGAAATCCCCAGGCAATTCTTAAACTTAAATCTTTAGGCAACATTATTTTTAAACCGCAGCCTAAACTGGTTAAATAATCATCTCTATGTGCTGTTTGCGCCCCCAGTCCGGTGCCTTTATAAGGAAATATTCCGGCGAAATCCCAAAATACAAAACCTTTTAAGTAATTACCCAAAAACGGAATATAATGAGATTTATCTCTTGATTTTATTGCACGTGCCAAAATTGGGAATTGAAGTTCTGTTCCAATCATATAGCCGTTTTTACCGATTAATAAGCCTTCGGTATAACCTCTTACCGTATTCATACCGCCCGCTGTCATTTGGTCAGCATAGGGGACAATGTCTTTTCCGGGTATTACCTGATAATTAGCTCTGATTTGACCTATAAATCCATGACCAAAGTCGTGCAGTCTTAAAATTCCGCCATCCAATTTTAAGTATCTTATTTGGCTGTTAAAGAATGGGAATGAATAAGATACGTTTTGTCCCAAGTACCAAATACCTCGTTTTGTATCATATCTGAAATTTAAGCCCGTCTGTAAATACGGAATTTTATTTTCATACAATTTTACTTTTTCAAAACTTGTTTCGGCATATTTAAAGCCAACTGATGAATTACTTGATAATTCCATCCAGGGTTTACGTATTAAAGGCTGATTGTAGTAGAGTAAATAGTTATGCGATTTACTTTCAATATCAAACATTGAGTACGCACCGTCTTTAACTTGAGATAACCCGTAAGAATATGAAAAACCAACTCTGCCGTCTTTTCTGTTTACAGGGATATTGTAATCGGCAAAGGGTGTAATTGAATGTTTGCTGGCATAAGCTCCCAGTGTTAATTTATCTCGAAAACCGAATAAACTGTCATCTTGCAGCATTAAACCCGCTCTATATTTACCGATTGATTCACGTCCTTGGTTATCTGCCAAAACGCTCAAGTGAAAAGGGAGTTTTTCATCAACTTGAACTGTGATATCTGTTGTTTCTTCTTCCTGTCCTGCTTCAAGAGAACCTTTTAATTGAATATTATCGTTGTATCTGTTAAAAGTAACAAGATTTTGTTCTAAATCAGATATATTAAAAACTTCACCTTTTTCAAGATTTATACGTTTTTCAATATAGCTTGGTCTTGTCCATTTTGTATCGGAAACTTTTATTTCTCCTACTTTTCCCTCGACAAGAACTATTTTTATTGTTTCATTTTCAACTTCTTGAACGGGTAAAAATGCACGTGCCGTTACAAAACCTTTTTCGGCATACAATTCATTAATTTTATTAACAATCTTCATTAAATTTTCAAACGTAACATTTGTTTGGGTATATTCATCAATAATGCTGTTTATTTCATCTTTTGTTAAAATCTTTGACGGAGTAACAATAATATTTTCAATATACACACCTTTAGTTGCATAATCCTGAGGGCTTGCTTTTTTTACTTCCTTTTTATTTTTTTTTAATTTTTCTGTTTTTTCTTTTTTTTCAACCCGTTTTTTATAGGTTTTAAAATCCTCTTGAATTTTTTGTTCTGTTTCCAGATATTTCAAATTTTCAAGGTCGTGAGCATTAATTGAACCTGTCTGCGGAATTATATTTTGGTTAATGTCATTAACTGCACGTGCCGAAATTTGCACTATAATACAGCAAAATATTCCAAATAACAGTTTTCTACAATTTTTATTCATAAATTTAACACTCTTTTTCACACTCCATTTGAAATTCTATTTGATATTTAATTGTTTTGTCAATAAAATATATGTTTGGTAAAAATTATTAAAACAGTTTTCATAACTGTGATGATGTAATGGACAATATATGGTGTTTAGTTTAGTATATTACAGTTAGTATGTTAAGTTTGAGGAGTCAGGAATATGAAAAAACTAATAAAATTACAAATTGTCTTTTTTATAACACTTTTATTTATAACAAATACTGCGTATTGTGCAGAAAAAGAAGTGCTTTTAAAAACAACTTCAACTTGGGATAAGGCTGAATATAAAAAATTAAAAATAAAGAAACCGGAAGTTACTGTATTAAAAATTATTATTAATGCAGGTGAAGTATTACCTATGCATAAACACGATTTAGTCAATGTTGCTTATGTGAAGAAAGGTACATTAACAGTTGTATCAGATAAAAATGAAGAAATAACACTACATAAAGGAGAAACCCTTCCGGAGTTAATAGGAAAGTATCATTACGGTAAAAATACAGGAAATGAGCCGGTTGAACTTATTGTTTTCTATGTTGGAGAAAAAGGAACACCTTTATCTGTTAATAAATAATTACCTAAATATTTTATCTGAAAATTTATCCAATATGTTATGAAACGGCAGAGTTTGTTGCCATGATTTTTTCACCGCATATAATTGTTATTGTCGGATTTGGGATAATATTTAATGTTACTTAGTGATTTTAGCTATGAATTACCTGAAAATTTAATAGCACAGGTGCCTTCACAAAAACGTGATATGTCGCGAATGATGGTGCTCGATAAGTCTGCAAAAACAATCGAACACCGACATTTCTTTGATATTGTTGATTATTTTGATGAAAATGATCTTCTTGTTTTAAATAATACAAAAGTAATTCCATCAAGACTCTATGCAAAGAAAGATACCGGTGCTTTAATAGAAATTTTTCTCGTTAGAGAAGTTAAAAAAGATATATGGATTTCTTTAGTAAAACCGTCAAAACGTGTAAAATCAGGCATGCTGCTAAATATTTCACAAGAACTCGATATTGAAATTCTTGAAAAAGATGATGATAAATGGTTTGTTAAACTTATATATGAAGGTAATATATTTGAAATTCTTGATAAAGTCGGGAATATTCCTCTCCCCCCATATATAGAACGTAAAATGTTAAATGAAGAATATAAAAATCTCGATTTTGAAAGATATCAAACTGTTTATGCCGAAAAAGAAGGTGCTGTTGCGGCTCCTACAGCAGGTCTCCATTTTACAAAAGATATATTAAAAAGACTTAAAATAAAAGGTGTGAACTATTGCTTTGTTACTTTAAATGTTGGCTTGGGAACTTTTAAACCGGTAAAATGCGAAAATATTCTCGAACACAAAATGGATTCCGAATCTTTTGAAATTACTCCCCAAACCGCTGCTATGATTAATGAGGCAATAGCAAACGGCAAAAATATAACTGCTGTCGGTACAACTACTGTAAGAACTCTTGAAACAGTTATGAATAAATACGGAAAAATTATCCCCGTAAATGATTCCAGCGAGCTTTTTATATACCCCGGTTATGAATTTAAAATCGTAAATAAGCTTATAACAAATTTTCATTTGCCAAAATCAACTCTGTTAATGCTTGTTAGTGCTTTTGCAGGTAAAGATTATGTTTTTAAAGCCTATGATGAAGCGATTAAAAACAGCTATCGGTTTTATTCTTACGGAGATTGTATGTTAATAAGGTAAAAATATGTTTATTTCTTCAATTTTATTAGTGTTATTTTCTTCATATCTTATGCTGTCTGCTTTTTTCAAAGAAAAAGACAATATATCGGAAAAAGGAAGAACCGGTTTTATTTGTTTTCTATTAATTGCATTTGCTCAAATCGTATTAACGTTTGAAATATTATCTTTATTTAAATCAATCTCTAAAAACAATTTTTTTATTTCCAATATTGTTTTTTTTATTATTTCGCTAATAACTTTTTTAGTTAAAAGCGGTAAGTTGTATAAACCTTATCTTGATTTAAAAAGATTTCTGTTTGTATTAGAAAAGGATAAGGTACTTATTTTTGCGTGTGTTTGTTTTGTTTTTTTCTTCATATTTCAACTAATGCGGATATTTTTATTTCCTGTAAATTTTGGTGATGCTCTTGCATATTATCTGCCCAGATGTACTGCTTGGATTCAGCAGGGAAGTATTTTACATTTTATAACTCCTGATTCAAGAGAGATTATAATGCCCGTAAATATGGAATTTCTTTATACATTGCTTTTATTATTCACTAAAAGCGAAATGGGAGCAGGTTTTTTTTCTTTTATAGGTTATACCGGAGCTATATATGTAATATACAATCTATTAAAAGAACTAAAATTTACAATAAGAAGGCGAATTTGGTCTGTAATTGTATTTTCATCTTTTGCCCTTGTTTTAATAGAAATGGTAAAGCCATGCGCTGATTTATTTGTCGGAGCTTTAATTCTTGCTTGTATTTATTTATTTTTAAAGTCGGCAAAAAATCATGATATGGTATTGCTGTATTTTTCTTCATTAGCTTATGCACTGGCTGTTGGTACTAAAACTAATGCTGTTATTGCAATTCCTTCTGTATTTATTATTCTTTGTATTATAAGTTATTTATACGATAAACCTATATTTTATAAACGGATACTTACTTTTTGCGGATTATTTTTGCTGAATTTCTTTGTATTTTCTTCATATAATTATATTTTAAATTTAATACAATTTTCAAATCCTTTTTCAAACCCGGAACAATTAGCTATAAATCAGTTTACGGATGGAATAAAGGGTTATATAGCAAATGTAGTTAAATATACATTTGTGATTTTTGATATGTCCGGTATCCCAAAGTTTATGCAAATTAACGGATTAATAGAATACTGGCAGAGTCTTGTTTTATCTTTTTTGGGAACTTCAATTAATGCAGGAACCTCAAGTTATTTTGCCGGTCATTTTGAATTTGGCAATAAAATGGGAATGATGCACTCTGCGCTTGGAATAAACGGTTTATTAATTTTTCTGCCTTCATTAATATATTCAATTAAAAGAGGAATAAGAAAAAAATCTAAAGAAGCAATAATAATGGCTTTTTTTGCATTATCTGTTGTCTTTAATATTTTATTATTTTCCCGAATAATGGTTTTTACAAGCTATAATATGCGTTATCTGCTTACTTTTGCAGTTATTGCTTCGCCTGTTATTGTTTATTCATATCCCCTAAACAGACATAAATTTTGTAAGATATTTTTATGTTTAATTCTTTTTATGTATCTTGTAGGTTTTTCACATCAAAAACCTGTTTCCTACATTATTGAATGCATAAAAAAACAAAAAATCGTTAATAATACATCTACAACAGATGAAGAAAATGATATATACGGATATTTTGCAAATAAAGGTATTGTAAATATTGCACTTATAGCAAATCAATCAACAACTCCAATCTTTTGTATTGAAAAATTAAAGCTTTTTGGTTATAAAATCGATAAATTGCTTTTAGAAAATGTTGAAGCCTATAATTTAAGTAAATATAATTATATAATTACTAATAAAAATACTGTTTCCTCAACGAATATAGTAAATTACAAAGAAAGAAGTCAAAAGAAATTTGATTATATTTCTTCATGTATATACACTAAAACAAAAAGCGGACAAATAACTACAGTTGATTGTGAAATACCTTTTGAATATTTTCAAAAAAACGGATTTGTTATTGATAATAACTATCAAGGTAAAAAATATACAATTCTATATAAAAAATGATTATACTAATTTATATTCGTTTATTACAGACATCAATTCGTTTTTTTCCTGCTCATCAAGAGTTACAAGAGGTTTTCTGACAAATTCATTTATAATTCCTACATTTGCCAAAATAGCTTTTATCGGAACAGGATTTGGAGCCATAAATATCTTTTTAAACATAGGATATAATTTTAAATGTAATGCAAGTGCTTCATTTATTTGACCTGATTTAAAAAGTTTAATCATTTCTTTTATTTTGCGGCCTGCAATGTGTGAAGCAACGCTGATTACTCCCTGGGCACCAAGACTTAGCATCGGAAGAGTTAATGAATCATCACCGCAATATATCATAAAATCTTCAGGCGAAAGCATTTTTATTTCGCTTATTAAATCTAAATCCGCATTGCTTTGCTTTACTGCAGTTATATTTTTAAAATTACGCGCTAATTTGGCAATTGTTGCAGGCTGCATATTAACCCCTGTGCGCCCGGGAATATTATATAAAATTATCGGTAAATCGGTTGATTTTGCGATTGCACTGAAGTGTTCATACATTCCCTTTTGAGATGGCTTATTATAATATGGAACTACGGTTAAAATTGCATCTGCACCTGCTTTTTGAGCTTTTATTGAAGATTGTACGGCAGTTTCCGTACAATTGGAGCCGGCTCCAATAATCAATTTGACTCTGCCATTTACGATTTTTTTTACGAAATTAAATATTTCGGCTTCTTCCTCATGAGTAAGAGTCGGAGTTTCTCCTGTTGTTCCGGCAACTAATATAGCTTCAGAACCTGTTTTTATAAGATGCTCTACCAGTTTTTCCAGTGACTTATAATCAACAGATAAATCAGCATTGAAGGGTGTTACCATTGCCGTAATCACTTCGCCTGCATTATAACGCATATTTAAAAACCTCTTTTTAATTAAAAAACCTGAAATTCAATAACTTTTTCGGCAATTCTTACCGTATTTAAAGCAGCACCTATTCTAAGGTTATCAGCAACACACCAGAAAGAAATTGCATTATCAAAAGCTATATCTTTTCTAATTCGTCCGACATAAACCGGATTTGTACCCGCTGCCATAACAGCAGTAGGATAATCATAATTTTTTATATCATCGATAACCTTTACGCCCCAAGCTTTTTCAAGTAATTCACGAGCCTTTTCCGGTGATAATTCTTTTTCAAATTCAACAGTTACGGCTTCCGAATGACCTATAAATACAGGAACTCTGACAGCTGTACAAGAAATCGGTGTATCAGGCTTCAAATGAAGAATTTTTCTCGTTTCGTTAGTAACTTTCATTTCTTCTTTTGTATAGCCGTTATCACAAAAATCATCGATTTGAGGAATGCAATTATATGCAATCGGCTTTTTGAACTTAACATTTGTAAAAGGTCTGTTTTCGTTAACTGCAATTGTATTTTCCCTAAGTTCGTTAATAGCGGCAAGTCCTGCACCTGAAACTGATTGATAAGTACTTACAATCATTCTTTTTATTTGAGCAAAATCATGCAAAGGCTTTAAAGCCAACATTAATTGAGATGTTGAGCAATTTGGATTTGCAATTATACCGTGATGAGTTTTAATATCTTCATCATTAACACCTGCAATAACAAGCGGTACATCTTTTTCCATGCGGAAAGCACTTGAATTATCAATATAAACAGCCCCTCTTTTAACTGCTTCTTTAGCAAGAGCAAGACTCGTTGAACCGCCCGCCGAGGCTAAAACAATATTTATTCCTTCAAAAACATCAGGTGCTGCTTCTATAACGGTATATTTTTTACCTTTAAACTCAATCAAACTTCCGGCACTTTTTTTGCTTGCCAAAAATTTAATATCTTCATATACAACATTATTTTCTTCTAAAATTTTAAGTATATTTCTGCCAACAACCCCTGTAGCACCTAATACAGCCAATACCGGTTTTTTCATATATTAATTCCCTGCTTTCATATTTTTACATATTCTACTATTCTTCAACCGGAGTTGAAAGTTCCTTTATTGCTTCATCTACTGCATCTTTTAGTATTTCAAGATGGTCGGGAGAAACAGTTACACCTTTTTTGCTTGGAAGCCATGTTGTCCCTTCATCTGTTGTATAAAATATCCTTAAATCAAGATATTCTTTATTTTTAAATGTTTTTAAACTGATTTGTAATTGTTCTGTTGCATTTCTATCTATTGTAGCAAGTCTTTTGCCTTCATCAGCCATTTTTATTCTCCTTTATTATATTTTTAGTGTTTTATCGTAATCCGGTATTTCAAAAACTCTTGTATCAAAATCTTTATTTGTAAATTTCAGATATTCACACATGGATTTTTCTTTAGCATTATTGTAGTAATCTTGAGAAATTAAATCAAGATATAAGGCATTTAAATTTCCTGAATAATTTCCAAGAACACGGGCGAATTGTGAGATATCTTCTTTATTTGCCCCGGAACCGTATGCTTTTGTTTTTGCATCAGTACCTGAAGGTCTGATTTCTATAAATTTATCCGTAAATTTAAGATAAGTACCGTCACCTACAAATTTAATATCTATAAGATTATCAAAGTTTAAAGTTTCAAAAATTGATTTAAATACTGATTTGATTTGCTCAAGAGTAATTTTTTTGTCAAAAAAAGCAAGCGCAGGAGCTAAAAAGAATAAATCATTTTTTGTTCTTTTTTCTTCACCTTCTTTTTTTGACTGCATTAATTTTTCTATATCAGGTTCAGATTCATTGTAATAAGCAATATCTTCACGCATATCATATTTAGCAATAATATTATTTTTCGTGAATATTTCTTCTAATGCATCAGATAGTGTTTTATTATCTTTTTCAAGGTTAGAAACTAAAGCCGCGGCTATAATAATTGCTTCAGAAGCACTTTTTTCTCTCATTGCTATGGCAATTCTTCCGGCTTTCGATTTTATAAGTTCTTCACTGCCGATAATCATTCCGCCGGATTCTTCTCCGCCGAAAATCATACGCGGATTTTTGCCGAGATTAATATCATTGCCGAAAACATCAGTAATAATAACGTCTTTATTTGGATTTTTTATAATTTGATTTTCGACTTTTTTCATTATATTTGCAATTTCTTTAAAGCCGACAGGAACATTTACAACTTTTATTCCGTTAAATTCTGCCCATTCATCCCAGCTTTTTGCACTTGCAGTGGTTTTAACAATAAATCTCGGGTAATTATTCCATTTACCTGATTTTTGCAATTGTTCTTTCCAAAAATTCATAATTAATAAGAAAGACTGATTTGCGGTATAAACGCATAAAACTCTTTTACTGTCAAGTTTAGATGTGCTTATTCCGATTTTTTCCAGCTTGTGTATTTTTTCTGAACTTTCAATCTGGCAGACAGTGAGTCTGTCGTGATCCGGGTCTGTAATCAAAACAACAGTTCCAACGGGATAATTTTTAAGTTTTTCACTGTAATTAAGCGTATCGATTACGGGGAAATAATATTTTCCGTCTTTTTGCTTTGAAATTACGGTTGCATCTACGGAATAATCATAAAAACATTTATTTCCCATCGGGTCGGTATCATATTTTCCTATACCGTGAAAAAATGCATCTTCCTCAATATTCATCCAGACAAACTTATTTTGTATCTTAAATTTCATAAGGATTTTATTTAAAGTATTATATGCACTTCCGCCAACATTTTCTATAATAATTTTATTATTTGTTCTTTTTATTAAATCAAGATTTTCTTTGTTTGCAACACCATTTTCAAGATATTCTATATATAAATCGATACCGTTATTAATTGATTTCATAAAATTTTCATTAATCAATTCATCATCCGATTTAGCAATTTTTATTTCATAAGTTCCTTTTTTTTGAACTATATCAAAAATTTCTTTAATTTTATTAACAAATTCCATTGATTCATCGGGCAGATACTGGCTGCCCTGGGAATTTAAGTCTTTCGTGGCGTTTTTAACACTTATACCATGACTTGATGTAATATATTCTCCTCCTGCCAAATCAAGTTTAAAACATAAAAATGAAGCAAGCCAAATCGGCATTGTTTTTCTTTCATAAACAGTAAGAGTTTCAATTCCTTGCGCTGCCTGGACTCTGGCTATTAAATCCAAAAATTTATCACTATTATATCTAACCTCTCGTCCTACCAATTTTATAATTTTTTTCCCTTTATATTTTTCTTTTGCAACAAGAGCTTTTGCGTAAGTTGCAAGCATAATTCCCATTATATTGATAGGGAATCGAACATCATAGGGATATAAAATGTTTTGAGGTCCTCTTATACCGGCTGTTGAAACTGCTGCCTCTTTTTCATAATTTTTCAGCCAGTTATTAAGATTTAATCCCAATGGATTATTTTCTGCATCATAAGGAAGAAGATGCTCTTTTTTTAATATAAAAGTAAATTCTTTTTTATTGTCAATATCAATATATTTGTTATTTTTAATATAATCGGGAGTATTTTTTTCAACTCCATTGAATAATTCTTCTTCTAGGCTCATAGTCATACCTTATGTTTAAAATCTTTATTATTATAGTACAAATAAAAAAGTTATAGAAATATCTAAAAATTAATTATACACAAAAAAAAAGCCGACCTGACTTGGCGGCTACTAGACTTATTTTGGGGGAGGGAAGTTTAATGGACTTATTGTCCTTTATAATATATATATCGGCATAAAATTTTTAAACTTTAGTTTTTGTTTTAATAATTTTTGATAAAAACGTAAAATTCAATAAAAAAAGCAGTTTTCAGCTTAACAAAAGTTTATATTATTATTTGATTTTATTTGATGTATTCTTTTGTTATTTCAGGAATAATTATATCCCATGCTTTTTCATTAGGGTGTATATTATCTTCAAGCCAGTATTTTTTGTCTGTAATATCAGAGATAATGTCGATAACTTTAATCACATTTATTCCCATTGATTCAAGATTTTTAATTTCATAATCAGGCAGTTCTTTGCCTGATAAATCCGGAAATTCAATAAGAATGAATTTTGCCTGTGGATATTTTTGCCTTGTAATATTTAAAGAAGCTTCCATTATTTTATTAAAAAGTTTAAAATCTTTTTCTTCTGCTTCCGATTGACTGAGTTCTATTTTATTTAAAAATCTTTTTACTATGAAAGAGGAATAAAACGGTTTAAAAAACGGTTTTATCTCAACTAATTTACCATTTGATATTTTGTATCTTATATTAAACATATCAAGCAATGGATTAATTTGAAAATTAAATAATCTTTTAATATGGTGATAAATAAATGTATAAATAACGTAATCTGCCTGAGGCACTGCTTCAAAAAAATTTTCATTTAACAGTTGATAATACATAAACTGCACTCCTGTTGCGCCTTTTGCCCTATTTATACAGCTTCTTCCCGTTAATTGCGATATTTTATAACAGGGTGACTCATTATCCTTTAATCCGGCACCTTCCGCAAAAGAACACCCGAACCAAATTATTGGTTTTTTTAATGAATTATTTTTTATAAAAGATTTTCTCCATAAAACAGGTTTAAAATCAGATAAAATTGTATATTTGGTTTTATAAGTCTTGCTGTTATTAGCTGCAAGCTTATCTGTCTTTAATTTGAATGATTCATTCTCTTTTTTTGCAATATTAAAGCAGAAAAATTCAGCCGAACAAATAAGTATTAAAGTGATAATTATATTTATAATAATCTTTTTAAACATAAATTTCTTATTAATGTTTCCAAAATTTTATTCCGTAATTCATGCCGTTATCACTGCAAGTGTTAAAACAGCGTAAGCATTTTACGCACGTAACGTTATTTACGTATTCTTCATTTACATCTATACAGCCTGTAGGGCAGACTTCTTCACACATACTGCAATACATACAATTTTTGCCCTGATGTATTTTAAGTATTGAAAATTTGGAAATAAGTCCGTATAATGCCCCGAAAGGACAAATATCACTGCAAAAAAATCTTCCTTTAAATATTGTTAGTAAAGCAATCAAAAACATAACTACGGTACCGGTCAAAATTACTGCTGTTTTATGAGTGCTTATATAGTTTATTATTTCTGAATGAAAGAAATATAATACTATTGCTGTTATTAAAAGAAAAATGTATTTATAAAAATAACTCGGGCGTTTTTCATTAGTACGTCTTGAAATAATCCAAATAATTTCTTGAAAAGTACCGACAGGGCATATTAAAGAACACCAAATTCGTCCCATTACAAGAGTTATTATTGCAAGTATGCCTAAGAATTTTAATGTAATACCGACCGGATCCTTCACAATATAACCGATGATTTCATCAAACGGCAGATTTAAAAAATTATTACCAGTTAAGTAACTTATCGCAATAGCAATAGTCAATGCAAAAATTCCGATTGCAATTAATAATCTCAGGTAATAAATAATTTTTTTAACAATACCCATATGACCTCTCTTTATAAAAGTTCGGTATCCGACCTGCCTATAGGTACACCCATTATTCGTTCAAGATTTGCCGCTGAAGTATGATATTTCAAAAGTGAGTTATAATAATCTAATTGAGCATTTCTATATGTGGTTTCAGCATCTTTTAATTCAATTGCATCGCCAAGCCCGACTTTATATCTGCCTGAAGCTATATCATACTGTTCTTTAGCCTGCTCCATAGATAGCTTAGAAACAGTTATACTCTCTTGAGCCGTTACCATATTTAAATAAGATTGTTTTACCTCAAAATAAATATTTTGTTTTGTATTAAGGTAATCGGCAAAATCCTTTTTATATGCTGCTTTTGCTTCATCTACCTGTTTTTTTAGAACAAGGAGATTAACTGTTTGATAGCCGATTTGTGCTCCAATTTGATAACCTTCATCAGTATCGACTTTCTTTCCGCCTTTAGAATATGAAGCAAAACCCGATATATCAGGAGTAAAAGCCCTTCTTGAAGCTCTTACCAGTATTTTGGAAGCATCAGCCTTTTTCTTTGCGGCTAAAAGTTCGGGGCTTGTTTCATAAGCAGTATCTGCAGCTTTCTCCATTGTAATATCATAAGCCTTTGTTGAAAGATTATCTACTACATCATAATCGGATAATTCCGGCATTCCCATTGCATTGCTTAACTCTACATAAGCTATTTTTAATGTATTTTTAGCCTGTATTAAATTTAATTTTGCTTTTCCTAAATTGTAATCGGCAGTTAATACGTCAATTTTGGGTTTTTTCCCTATTTTATAATAAGTTTTAGCTTGTTCTAAATGCAATTCATAATCATTTACAGTTTCTTCATATACCTTAACCTGCTGAATTGCAAACAATAAATTAAAGTATGCTTGTTTTACATTATAAATAACCGTATTTATACTTGTTTCAAGACCATACTTTGCCGATTCCCAGCTTCTTTTAGCAATATCAGCTTCTGATTTTGTCTTACCGAAATCAAATAAAAGCATATTAGCAGATACAGTAGGTACATAAAATAAATCATACCGCTGTACAGGCGGGGTAAAACTCGTTACCATTGTGTCATTTCTGGAATAATTAACACCAGCCGAAAATGTGGGAAAATAATTAGCCCATGCTTGAGCAATTCTGCTTTTATAAATTTCAGCATTTCCTATAGCTGATTGTATTGCCGGATGATTTTCCAATGCAAGCTTCACACATTCATCAACTTCTATGATTCTTGATATATTTACATTTGCATTTACCTGAGGAGTTTCATTATTATTTTGCAGCTCATTTATTTCTTTTTTCCCTTTTTTATTTGTCTTCCTCATTTTTTTCAATGTTTTTTTCTGAGCTTTATCAATATCTTTTAACAGATTTTTATCGAGAGCAGAAGTTTCTATATTTTCCTGCTTCAAGGCAGTATCGGAACTTTCCTGAATTTCAAGAATAACAGGAGTTAATTTGTTTTCCGCCTCTGCATTTAATTTTTCATCTGCTAAAACAGGTAATGTAATTATTAAAAATAATAATATAAATAAGTTCTTTTTCATTTTGCTTCCTATCCTTATAGGTTTATTATGCATTTTGTTTCTTTTTTCCAAGATAATCAACAAGTGATTGAACAAGTACATAGAATACGGGAGTAAGCATAATACCAATTGAGGCTGCCGCAATCATACCCCCGAATACCGTAGAACCCACAGAAACCCTTGACTGAGCTCCTGCCCCGGTTGCAAGAACCATTGGCATTACCCCTAATATGAAAGCGAGTGCCGTCATCATAATGGCTCTAAAACGGAGCCTTGCCGCTTCTATTGCAGCTTCTTCTATACTTAAACCTTTATTTTCATGCTGGTCTTTTGCAAATTCTACAATTAATATCGATTGTTTTGCAGCAACACCTATTAATGTTATCATACCTACCTGAGAATATAAGTCAAATGCCTGGTTTAACATTAATTGGAATATTAAAGCTCCGAGTGCTGCAACAGGCGCGATTAACAATACCGCAACAGGTATTGACCAGCTTTCATACAATGCAACAAGGAACAAATAAACAAAAACAAGTGCCAATGCTATAACGGTTCCGGTTTGTCCTGTCGATTCTCTTTCCTGTAATGACGTACCTGACCAATCATACCCCATATCAGACGGTAATGTTTTTTCTGCAACTTCAGCCATAGCCTGCATTGCAATACCTGAACTTTTACCTGCAGAAGGCTGACCTGAATACTGTACGCTTCTATACTGGTTAAATCTTGATATAGAAGCAGCACCTACCGTCTGATTAAGGCTTATCATAGTCATTAAAGGCACCATTTCGCCTTTCGTATTTTTTACATATATTTTTTGCAAATCGGAAGCTTTATTTCTGAAATCATCTTCTGCTTGCATTTGTACTCTAAATACACGTCCCAGTTTATTGAAATCATTTACGTAGTATGTACCTAAAGTTGAAGCCATTGTTGAATACAACTCCTGTATATTAACATTTTGCGATAATACTTTTTCATAATCAATATTTACAAGATACTGAGGAACATTTGCCTGAAAAGTAGTATAAACACTCGATAATCTGGAATCTTGATTTGCTGCGGCAGTTAATTTTTTTGCAAACTGTTCAATTTCTCCGATGGAATATTCTCCTTTTGAAAGCATTTGAAATTCAAAACCGCCTAACATACTCATACCGGATATTGCAGGAGGCGAGAATGCTGCTATTGAAGCTTCATTTATTTGTGAAGCTGCCTTTCTTATTTCTTTCAGTATTGCATTATGTGATAAACTTGTGGGTCTGTTTTGTATTTTTCTTATAACCCAATCCCAAGGGTATATTTTTCTTTCATGCCATGGTTTTAAATCAGCAACAAGAAATGCCTGATTTGTAGGCCCCATACCCGCGAAAGCAATTATTTTATGTGGTTCGACTCCTTCAATATTTTTAATTGAATGATACATTTTTTCAACGACTTCTTTTGTTTTATTTAATGCCGAGCCCGGAGGCAATACTATTTGAGTCATTAAAACAGCCTGATCCTCATCAGGAATAAAACCTGTCGGTATAATTTTAAATAAAAATCCCATTAATAAAACAATCCCGACATATAAAGATATTGTTAATTTTTTGTTATATACGAATTTTTTTACGACATCAAGATACATTTCCGTAATTTTAGAAAACCTTTCATCAAAAGCCGTAAAAACAGTTTTAATAATAGCTGTAAATTTATTACTTGGTTTACGGTCAGGATCTTCAGATCTTAAAATCATGGAACAAAGAGCCGGAGATAAAGAAAGAGCGCATATAGCCGATAGTGCAATGGAAACCGATATACAAACAGCAAATTGTCTGTACATCAATCCCGATAACCCCCCCATAAAAGATACAGGAACGAACACTGCCATTAAGACCATAGCCATTGCAACAAGTGCGCCGCCGACCTCCTGCATTGTAAGTTGAGTTGCTTCAATTGGTGTTTTACCGTCCTCAAGATGCCTTTTAACGTTTTCAATTACAACAATAGCATCATCTACAACTAGCGTTACAGCTAAAACCAGTGCAAATAATGTTAATAAATTTATAGACATTTTAAACACGGGTAAAGCCGCAAATGTACCTATTAATGAAACAGGAATTGCTATACATGGTACAAGTGCTGCTCTCCAATCTCCTAAAAATATAAAAATTACCATTATAACTATCAATGAGGTTATTAAGATTGTGGTTGCAACTTCTTTCATTGATTCACGAATAAATAACGAATCATCAAACTGCATTTTAATTTTTAATGTTTCAGGTAATGTTTTATTTAATTCCTCAACCTTTTTATTAACAAGATTTACAATATTTACGGTATTAGCTCCGGGCAACGGTACAATTTGAATAACGGCAACGGGTTTATTATCAACCAGACCAAATCGGTCATAAGAATATGCTCCGAGTTCAACTCTTGCTATATCTTTAATTCTTATATTTGAACCGTCGGTATTTGAACGAATTATTATATTTTCAAATTCTTCAGGTTCTAACAAACGACCTTTTGTCATCAGCGTCATTCTTAAAGTTTGGTTAGTTTTACTGGGCAAAGACCCCAATGCACCTGAAGAAACCTGTACATTTTGAGTATTGATGGCGGCTTGAATTTCGGATACCGAAACATTTAAATTTGCCATTTTTGTTGGGTCTAGCCATATTCTCATAGAGTAATCGCCTGCACCAAAGACGTTTACTTCGCCGACGCCATCTAAACGGCTTATTTCATCTTTAATATATACCGTTGCATAATTCGTCAAATCTAACTGTGTCCATGAATCATTTTCGCTGCCAAGAGAAAGAATACAGGCACCTGCACCTGCTACCTGATTTTTGGCAGTAACGCCTAAACGCTTAACATCCTCCGGTAACAGCGGTTCTACCTGCTGTAATCTGTTTTGTACATTTACAAGGTTTATATCTTTGTTTGTACCTACTTTAAAAAATACATTTAACTGATATGATTCATCGCTTGAAGTTGATGACATATATATCATATTTTCAACACCGTTAACCTGCGATTCAATAATTGAAGCAACTGAGGATTCTATAACCGCTGCACTTGCCCCCGGGTATGTTGCTCTCACGCTTACTTGCGGAGGAGTTATATTTGGATATTTTTCAAGCTGAAGTCCAAACAGCGATACAATACCTATAAGTGTTATAAATATGGATATAACCATTGCAAAACGAGGTTTTGTTATAAAAAAATATAAATTTTTCTTTTTAATATTATCTTCCATAATTATTTTCCGTTTTTATTTACTTATTTTAATTATTTGTTTTCTGTATTCAGAGGCATAGGTTTTACGACTTGTCCCGGCATTCTTATGCTTTGAATACCTTTTCCGACAACAACATCATTTTCTGTCAAGCCTTCTGTAACAACCCAATTTTTATTTATTTCGTCCGAAACTTTTATATTTTTTCTTTCGGTTTTATTATCCTCATTTATGCTCCAGACATAATATCCGTTTGAATCATCCATTGCTGCGCTTTGGGGAATCATTAAAACTGATTTTGGTTCATTTGATTTTATAAACACTCTTACAAAATCTCCCGGAACTAAGAGCTCATCGGCATTTTTAAATGTTGCTCTTAAACTTATTGTACCTGTTGTTTCATTAACCGTATTATCAATAAATTCAATTTTGCCTTTTTCCTTGTATATGCTTCCATCCGCTAACTTAATTGTAATATCGGTATTACTTAAATCGGCAGAGTTATCGGATTTTTTGAATTTTAAAAACTCGCTGCTTTTCAACGAAAAATACACATATATAGGTTTCATACTTACTATTTTAGCAAGAGGTCCTGACTGTGCATTAACAAGATTCCCCTCCGTTATTATTATTTTACCTATTTTACCGTCTATGGGCGAAGTAATTTTTGTATAGCTCAAATTCAGTTTAGCATTTGCAAGCTGTGCTTTTGCACTTTCAAGTGCTGCTTTATTTTGGTCACGAAGACTCAATGCATCATCATAATATGATTTGCTGACATAATCCTTTTTAATAAGTTCTTGAGCTCTCTGTAAATCTTTTTCCGAATTTATAAGAGCCGCTTGAGAGCGTTTAACTCCTGCCTCTGCATTTTTTACCGCAATTTGATATTCATCGGGTTCTATAAGAAAAAGAGTCTGACCTTTTTTTATTTCGGCACCTTCATCAAAAAATCTTTTTTGAAGCCAGCCGTTAATTCTTGCAACAACATCAACCGAATACTTTGCGTCTATTCTTCCGGCAGATTGAGTTTCATAGTAAACTTCTTTTACTTCAGGTTGTATAGTTTGAACAATAACGGGCATACTCATCGCTTTTTTCTGATTAATTCCGGCAATAACACCTTTAACTTGATTAAAAATAATGGGACCTAAAATAACGATAAGAATCAACAATACCCATCTTGATTTTTTGCTAGTTACATCAATTTTTTCCATTATTATATCCCCTGTTTATTTTCTGTTTTGGCATGCTTAGATTATATCAAAAAAAATTTTTTGTCATAAGCAAAATTTTTTATCTGAAATGCCGGCGCAATTTAAGGTACTTATCAAGTTCTTTTTCCAATGCTTCTTTATCACGAGTTACACTGCCCGATAAAGGAAAATTATAGTTAACTCTTTTATCTATAATAAAGAGTGTCGGAAACCCTCTAATTTCAAATTCTTTTACGATATTTTCATTTTCCGGTTTTTCGCAATGAATTACTGCAAAGTTAAATTTATTTTTGTATTCTTTTGCAACTTCGCCGTATATGGGCATAAAGCGTTTGCAATAACCGCACCAATCTACGTAAAAAAATGCAATAGTGGGTTTTCTTCTATCTTTAACATCTTGAATTGTAACAATGGATGGATCCGGTATTTCAATTGGTGCTCTTCTTTTGAGTTCGTTTTCGACTTTTATTTGATAATTTGTTTGTATTCTCTTATTGATTACGATAGTGCAGCCTGCACACAATATTAATATTAAAGTTAAAATTTTTTTCATAATTTAGCACCTTTCGGAACAACAGTAACACCGCCCGAAGAAACAAGAAAGCCTCGTGCTTTATCGTCTTCAGGATTAATACCTATTTTTGTATATGGTGGTATATCCACGTTTTTGTCTATTATTGCCTTTTTTATTTCGGAATATCGTCCGACATTAACATTTTCCATTAAGATTGAATCTGTTACATTTGAATAGCTGTTAATTCTGACCATTGGAGATAATACACATTTTGAAATACTTCCTCCCGATATTATACATCCTTCTGATACCATTGAGTTTGTTGCCATACCGACTCTTTCACCTTCGTTCCACAAAAATTTCGCGGGAGGAAGGTTATAATTATATGTTCTTAAAGGCCATTCTGTTGAATACAGATTTAATTCAGGGTCATAATCGAGTAAATCCATATTTGCCTGCCAATAGCTGTCAATACTGCCCACATCTCTCCAGTAACCGCGTTCAGACTCTGTCATACCTGTATATTCGTTTTGAGAAAAATCATATACATAAATTTCTCTACCCTCTTTAAGCATTTTAGGAATTACATTTTTGCCGAAATCATGGTTTGAATCGGATTTTTTTGCATCCTCTTGAACTTCTTTTACAAGAACATCGGCTTCAAATATATAATTACCCATTGAGGCAAGGCACATATCAGGATTACCCGGAATACATTTTGGAGTTGTTTTTGGTTTTTCGACAAAACCTGTTAATTTCCAGTTATTATCAACTTCTATAATGCCAAACTCCGAGGCCTCATGAATAGGAATCGGAATTGCAGATATTGTAAGTTCAGCGTGTTTTTGTTTATGGTATCTCATCATCTGCGAAACGTCCATTCTGTAAATATGGTCGCCGCCAAATACGCAAACATGTTTTGGATTTTCATCATTTATATGAGTTATATTCTGAAAAACGGCATCAGCAGTTCCCTTATACCAGTTACCGTCTGTTCTCATCTGCGCGGGAACTAAATCTATGTATTGTCCCAGAATTGGCGAAATAGGCCAGCTTCTTGCTATATGTAAATTTAGGGAATCTGATTTGTATTGGGTGAGAATATTTATTTTGTAAAAACCCGAGTTTATGAAATTATTGATAACAAAATCAATAATCCTAAATCTCCCGCCGAATGGAACAGCAGGTTTTGCTCTGTCGCGTGTAAGAGGAAACAGCCTTTTTCCCTCACCGCCAGCTAAAATCATAACAAGTGCCGTATCTAATGCCATACTATCTCCCTTAAAACTTCTCTCTATAAATTATAAATGAAAAATTAAATTATTACAAAATAATGACCAAGCTCAAATATATTGGACTAAATATACAACTAAAAGTATATTTTGGTGCATAAATTTTATAAATAATGCTTTGGCGACCTGTCAGGGGATATATTAATTTATGAAAAAACAATAAAAAACAAAAAATAGCGTCCTGATGCTACGCACAGATAACATCAATCTCAGCTGTGGCTTCGTA